>DATAYB010000655.1:0-9721 GCA_036272795.1 Pseudonocardia sp. | reverse complement strand
GCCGACACCACGAGGCCGCCGCCCGCCGAGTCGCCGACCAGCGCGACCTGCCGCACGCCGTCCTGCGCGCGCGCCCAGCGGTAGGCGGCCACCGTGTCGTCCAGCGCGGCCGGGAACGGGTGCTCCGGGGCGAGGCGGTAGTCCACGACGAGCACGCGGCAGCCGGCCGCCCGGGAGATGCGGTAACCCAGCTCGCGGTACCCGTGCGCGTTGCCCATGCACCAGCCACCGCCGTGCACCAGCACCGCCGCCCGCTCGGCCGGGGTGCCCGGCGCGCTCACCCACAGGGCCGGCACACCACCCGCGTCCACCGACTCCACCACCGCGTCGGCCGGCAGTTCGAAGTTCGCGCACACCTCGTCGTAGAGCCTGCGGTAGTCGTGCATGGTGGCCTCGGGCTCGGACACCAGGTGGCCCAGCAACCCGCGCGCGCGGTCCAGCTCGGCGGAGCCCATCACATCCTCCGCAGCTCGGGCAGCACCTCGGCGTTGAACAGCTTGAAGCTCTCCGCCGCCCGCTCCCCGCGCAGCCCGCCGTACTGGAACACCATGATCGGCTCGTAGTCGCCGACGATCTCCTTGCGCTCGCGGTGCTTGGCCAGCATCTGCTCCGGGGTGCCCCAGATCTGGCCGTGCACGTAGAGGTCGACGACCTTCTCGAGGCCCATGGTGTCGATGGCCTCCTTCGCGGCGGCGTAGGAGGCGTAGCCCTTGGTGCCGGCGAAGTGCCTGCCGCCGAACTCGTAGTGCTCTACGCAGGTCATGTAGTAGTTGGCCACGTGCTCGCGGGCCACGCGCTCGGCCTCGTCGGCGTCGCGGTGGCAGTAGGTCAGGTCGATCATCAGCGGCGGCGGGGCCTCGGTGCCGTGCGTCTCCCGGAACGCCTGCCGATACTGCTCGATCATCGGCATGTGCATCTCGCGCATCGGCCCCTGGATGAACGCCATCATCCGCACGCCGAGCCGCCCGACCGCGATGCAGGAGTCGGGGCTCATCGCGACCGACGTCGTGCGCCCCTTGAACGAGGCCAGCGGCGCCGGGTGGATCGGCACCCGTTTCTGCGGGTAGTGGGGCCCTGAGCCCTCGACGTAGCCGTCCTCGAGGCCTCGGATGATCATCGCGGCGGCCTCGTCGAAGCGCTCCCGGGACTCCCCCATCTCCAGCCCGAAGCCCTCGAACTCGCGCCGTGCCAGCCCTCGGCCCATACCGAAGATGACCCGCCCGTCCGCCAGGTTGTCCAGCAGAGCGATCTTGGACACCACCCGCAGCGGATGGTTCCACGGGATGATCACGGCGGTGGTGTGCACCTTGACGTTCTTGGTCTTCGCCGCAAGGTAGGACAGGAACTGGGTGTTGTCCGGGCACATCGAGTAGCCCGGGTCGAAGTGGTGCTCGACGCAGCCGACGCTCTCGTAGCCGTACTCGTCGGCCTGGATCGACAGGTCCAGGTGTTCTTTGTAGATGTCGTGGTCGGGCGCCGCGTTGCCGTAGTTCTGCAACAGGTTGGTCATGTGCACTTTCATCGCGGTGACTCCTCAGGCCGGTTCGAAGTGGGAGATGTCCAAGATCTGGCCGGTGCGCTCCTCGGCCCACACCACACGCACCCGGGTGCCCACCGGCAGCCGCTCGCGCACCGTGGCGGGATCGGACAGGTCGATCCCGCGCACGTAGTGCATGAGCAGCGTGTCCGCGCCGTCCAGCCGGATGCCGGCGATCGCGTACGGCGGGGTCGGGCCACCGGTGAAGCCCTGCCAGGCCACCGTGAACGCCGCCACCGAACCCTCGCCCGACAGCTCCAGCCAGTCGCCGGTGGCCTCGAAGCAGGACTCGCAGTACGCCTGCGGCGGCACGAAGACCCGCGCGCAGCCCGGGCAGCGGTTCGCCCAGATCCGCCGCTCGGTGAGGCCATGCATGAACCGGCCCCAGGTGGCACCGAGGTGCACGTCGTAGTGCAGGTCCCAGTGCACGTGCTGCCTGGTCGGCTGGGCGGTCGGCGGAGCGGTCGACGCGGTCGGCCTGGTCACAGGGCCTCCAGGATGGCGAGGTTCTCGAACTGGAAGAAGGTGCCGCCGGTGCCGTGCGCGAGCCCCCGCCGCGCGCCCTCGACCTGCATCTCCGGCGGGGCGTCGCCCATCAGCTGCAGCGCCACCCAGAGGTAGGGCGCGAGCTCGCCGCAGATGCCGGAGTTGGTGCACAGCGGCCCGCCGGACACGTTCACCGGCAGGTCGCCGTCGCGGCGGGTCGCGCCCGACCGGATCAGCTCGATGCCGCCGCCGTCCGGGGCGAAGCCCAGCGCCTCCAGCTGCATCGGCTGCATCGGGGCGTACGGGCTGAACACCTCGACGACGTCGATCTCGGCGCGCGGGTCGCGGATGTCGGCGAGCGCATACACCCGCCGCGCCAGGATCGCCAGGTTCTCCATCACCGCGAAGTCGTGCTTGCCGCCGCCGAGGTACGGATCGGCGCTCGTCCCCATGGCCCGGATCAGCACCGGTGTCGGCCGCAGCGCCTGCCCCTGCGACTCGGCGGCCACCAGCACGGCGTTCGCTCCGGTGGACACCGGGCAGACCATCGCCTGCGTCATCGGCCAGGACAGCGGGGTGGCGTGTGCGACGTCGTCCTCGGTGAGCGTGTTGCGCAGGTGCGCGTAGGGGTTGCGGGCGGCGTGCTCGTGGTCCCGCACGGCCGACACCGCGAAGTCCCCGACCGGCGTGCCGTGGCGCTGCGCGTAGGCGGAGGGATAGAACGCCCCCATGTGGTAGGCGCCCATGCCCAGCGGCTGCTCCACGATCATCGGCGAGTTCGTGTTGATCGCCGCCTGCAGGTCGCGCGAGCCGAAGAACGTCGACCCGCCGACGCACAGCACCCGCTCGTGGTCACCGGCGCGGACCTGCCGGGCGGCCACCTGTACGAGGTTGCCGCCCGTGGTGCCCCCGGTGTTCAGGATGGTCACGGGGAGGCCGCCTGCGCCCACCCCCAGCCCGAGCTGCCGGGTGACCTGCCTGGCGCCGAGCACCGTGCCCTCGAAGCCGTCGATGTTGCCGATCACGATCCCGTCCAGGCTCGACGCGGACGCGCCGGAGTGCTCCAGGGCGGCGTGCACAGCCTCGGCGGCCAGCTCCAGAGCCGAGCTGGTCTGCCGCCGGGGCGAGGTGGCCGGGGTCAGCCCGACGCCGCCGATGACCGCTCGCGTGGGAGTCATCCGCCCTCCACGACGAGCACGGTGGCGGTGTCGCAGGCCGGCCCGGTGACGAGGTCCGCTGAGTGCACGACCGCCCGCCCCGAGCCGCTCCGGCGCTCCAGCGCGCGCACCACCTCGAGCATTCGCAGGCCGCCGTTCGCCAGGCCGGGCCAGCTCACCCGGACACCGCCGGACGGGTTCACCACCTCGCCCGGGAGCTTGGCCAACCCCAGCGCCTCCGTCACCGGCTCCAGCAGCGCGGGTGTCGCGGCGGTCAGCTCTACGACGTCCACCTGCTCAGCCGGCTCGGCCACCCCCGCCCGCCGGTATGCCTGGGCGGCCGCCGCACGCGCCGACGCCGCCGGGTCGGTCAACCAGCGGCCGGAGCTCGTGGTGTCGCCGCCGCCCTGCCCCCACCCGGTCAGCGCACCGCGGCGTCCCTTCGCCCGGCGGGCCCGCGCCCGGGAGCCCAGCACGACGGCGACCGCGCCCGTGCACGCCGCCGGCAACATCAGCTCACGCAGCACCCCGTGCACCGGCGCCGAGGCCAGCACGCCCGCAGCGGTGAGGGGGTCGGTCCCGGCCTCGGCGGCCCGGTTGTGCTCGGCGGCGGCCAGCTCGGCCAGCCGGTGTTCGGTGAGCACCCCGGTGTCGACGGCGTGGCCTGCGTGCATGCCGAGCAGCGCCGTCCCGGTCAGCCCCACCGGCCGGTCCAGGTGCGGGTCGAACGCCAGGTTGGAGATCTGCTCGACGAATCCGGCGCGGTCGGCGGCGGCGACCTCCGGGTGGTACACGCCCACCGCGACGGCCAGCTCGACGTCGCCGGCGGCCACGGCCTGCGCGGCGGCGATGACCGCCTGACCGAGGTCGCCCTGGATCCGGTACGAGTCGGAGAGGTAGCCACCGGCGGCGGCGGTCGTCAGCCCACTGGAGATGCTGCGCGCGTCGTAGACGTCCATCGACGCCTGCACCGCCAACCCCAGTTCGTGCTTGCGCACGCCGGCCTCGCGCAGCGCGCCGAAGGTCGCGACGAAGACAAGCTCGTCCAGCGCGGCGTCCGACTCCTCAGTCCACGGCGTAGCCCCGATCCCGAGGATCGGCACCGGTTCCGTCAGCGCGCCCATGCTGGAAAACCCTAGGAACGCGAGGTCCCGCGAGGTTGTCGCGAAGCGCTACACCCGGACCCTGACGAGACCCGCGACCCAGGCCTGACAAGTCCGCGACTCACCCTGACAGAGTCCCCGACTCGCGGAAAAGCAAGGACTGGACAGCGTGTCCGGGCAGGTTGGGTGGACTGTCTCACCGACTCGGGTGAACGGCGGTATCCGCGCTGCTCCGACCGCACCGTTGACCGTCCCCGTTCGTTGGGCCGAACAGAGGTGTCGGGTCACCGAGGACTTGACCGCGCCCTGGAGAGGACCAACCGAGCATGAAGCATGCTGCCCGGCGAGCACAGCCCCTGCGAGCACTGCGCGCCACCGTCAGCCTGACCGGCCTGGCCGCGCTCGGCCTCTCCCTCACCGGGACGGCATACGCGGCGACACCGGCGCCCCACCAGGGCCTCGCCGACCAGGCGCGCCAGCAGGACGCCACCACCGCCATGCCGGACATGGCACCGAGCCACTCCGCCTCGAACCTCGACCGGCAGGGCCTGCACAGCTTCGCGCTGCCGAGCTCCATGCCGGCGGCCAACCCGCTGCGCACCGAGGACAGCGACGACGACGCGGCCTCGAACTCCTCCGACCCCGACGACGTGTACCCGCAGTGCTCGCCGGTGTACGGCCAGCACGACTACTCGGCGCTGGGCTACAACGGCAACAAGCGCGACGACCACAAGTACGGCAGCGACGACGAGGACTCCGACTGCACCGGGTTCCACGGCAAGAGCGAGGACAACGGCTACAACGGCTACACCGGCAAGGACAACGAGCGGCAGGACGAGAACCACTACCGGTTCGCGCCGCTGTAGATCCGCCGCGCCATCCCGCACACAGCGCCCGCCCGGACCGACAAGGTTCCGGGCGGGCTCTTGTGTACGGCGCAGACCCCTCAGCCGGCGGTGAGCCGCGCGCGGACCTCGGCCACCGCGTCCACCCCGGCCTGCCAGCTCGGCGAGCACGGCACCAGCGTCAGCGACTGGGCGCCGGCCTCGACGTACGGCCGCAGGAAGTCGGCGACCTGCGCCGGGGTGCCGGCGGGGCAGAGCCGCTCGAACTTCTCGAACGGCAGCTTGTAGAGCGCCTGCATCTTCTCCGCGACCAGCTCACGGGCCACCGAGGCGTCGTCGGCCAGCCCGCACCAGACCTCGAAGCCGTGCCGCGTGGGCACCGGCCGGTCGGCCGCCGTGGCCTGCTCGCCGATCTGTGCGACGAACTCGGCGAACTTGCGGGCCGACACGAACATCGCCAGCCAGCCGTCGCCGTGCTCCACGGTGCGCCGGATCGTGGCGTCCGACTTGCCGCCGATCAGGATCGGTACCTCGGGTTTCTGCGCCGGCAGCACGGCCCCCGCGACGATCTCGAAGAACTCGCCGGCGTGGTCGACCACCTCACCGGTGGCCAGCCGCCGCAGCAGCCCGAGGGACTCGTCGATCCGCCGCCCCCGGGTCGCCGGGTCGACGCCGCAGTTGGTGACCTCGGAGCGGTCCTCACCGCCGACCCCGACGCCCAGGGTCAGCCGCCCCGGCGCCAGCGAGCTCAGCGACGCCAGCGAGCGCGCCACCGTCATCGGGTGCCGCAGTGCGAGCTGGTACACCCCGATCAGCACCGACAGCCGGTCCTCGGTGGCCAGCGCGGTGGCGGCGCCGAGCATGCCGTCGAACCCGGTGCCGCCGTGGAAGCTCACGTGGTCGGCCACCACCACGTGGTCGATGCCGGCGTCCGCGATCCGGCCCAGCAGCGCACGCCGTTCGTCCGGCGAGACGCTGAGCACCTGGTCGTGCACCGAGGTGCCGACGGTGAGGGTGCCCGCCGTTGTCAGACCGGTCATCGTCAGACCATCGTGTAGCCGCCGCTGACGCTGAGCACCTGTCCGGTGATCCACGCCGACAGCGGGGAGGCCAGGAAGAGCACGGCGCCGGCGATGTCACCGGGCGCGCCGAGGCGGCCCAGCGGGTACGCCCTGGCCAGCTTCTCCGCGCCGCCGACCTGCTCGATGAACGCCGAGCTCCCCGGGGTCACCGTGGTGCCGGGCGCGACCGCGTTGGCACGTACGCCCTTGCGGCCGACCTCCTGGGCGAGGCTCTTGGTCACCGCGACCACGCCGGCCTTCGCACCCGCGTAGACGCTCATCGAGTGCTCGCCGGTGCGCGCCGAGTCGGACGCGATGTTCACGATCCGGCCCCTGGTCTCCAGCAGGTCCGGCAGGGCGGCGCGCATCACGTTGATGGTGCCGACCAGGGTGATGTCGATGATCCGCTGGGTGTCCTCGGCGGTGGTGTCCGCAAACTTCTTGATCGTCCAGGTGGCGGCGTTGTTCACCAGCACCGACACCGGGCCGAGCTGCTCACGCACGGACTGCAGGCCCTGCCGGACGGAGTCCTCGTCGGCGATGTTGAGCTGCACGCCGATCGCGGTGCCGCCCGCGCTGGTGATCTGCTCGGCGACGGTCTTCGCCGCCTCGGCCGACAGGTCGGCGATGGCCACCTTCGCGCCGGCCTCGGCCAGCAGGGTGGCGATGCCCTCTCCGATGCCGCTACCGCCGCCGGTCACCACCGCGACGTCGGAGCTCAGGTCGATCTGAATGCTCATGTCGTGTGCCCTCCAGGTCGTGAGTGGCGAGTGGCCCCGGAGGACCACTCGCCACTCACGAGGTAGGTATCGGTCAGTGGGACTGGACGTACTTGCCGAACTCCGGCTGGCGCTTCTCGGCGAAAGCCGCCGCGCCCTCCTTGGCCTCATCGGTCTGCAGGAACGAGTCGAGGCCGGCGATGGCCAGCTGGGACAGCCCGCCCTGGTGATCGGTGTCGGCGTTGAACGAGTGCTTGAGGAAGCGCAGCGCCGTCGGGCTGTAGGCGGCGATCTTCTCGCCCCACTCCTTCGCCGCCGGCAGGAGCTCCTCCTTCGGCATCACCTTGTTGACCAGGCCCCACCGCTCGGCCGTCGTGGCGTCGTACTTGTCGAGCAGGAACCAGATCTCCCTGGCCCGCTTCTCACCGACGACCCTGGCCAGGTACGCCGAGCCGAACCCGCCGTCGAACGAGCCGACCCGGGGGCCGGCCTGCGCGAAGGTCGCGTGCTCCGCCGCGATCGACAGGTCGCACAGCACGTGCAGCACGTGCCCGCCGCCGATCGCGATGCCGTTCACCGCCGCGATCACCGGCTTCGGCACGTCCCGGATCAGCCGGTGGAAGTAGGCGATCTCGAACAGCCCGTTGTCCGTGGGGCCGTAGTCGCCGGTCTCGTTGCGCTGCTTGACGTCACCGCCCACGCAGAAGGCCCGCTCGCCTGCGCCGGTGAAGACGATCGCGTGTACCGCGTTGTCCGCCCACGCGCGCTTGAAGGCGTGGATCAGCTCCTCGATCGTCTTGGCGCGGAAGGCGTTCATCCGCTTCTCCCGGTCGATGGTGATGACCGCGTTCGGGCCGTCTACCTCGTACCGGACGTCCTCGTAGGTCGTCATGTCAGTCCTTCCGCTGCGCTGGGGATCGGGGCTCAGTTGGGTGTCTCGTCAAGGTCGCGGTCTACAGGCGTTCGAGCAACGTGCCGGTGCCCAGCCCGCCGCCGCAGCACATGGTCACCAGGCCGTAGCGGCCACCGGAGCGGCGCAGCTCGTGCACGGCCTTGGTGGTCAGCACGCAACCGCTGCCGCCGAGCGGGTGGCCGAGTGCGATGGCGCCGCCGTTCGGGTTGACCCGCTCCGGGTCGGCGTGGCTGTCGGCGGCCCAGGAGAGCACCACGGAGGCGAACGCCTCGTTGATCTCGACCAGGTCCATGTCGTCGATGCCGAGCGAGTTGCGCGCCAGCAGCATCGGCGTCACCTCGTGAGGGCCGAGGAGCATCATCACCGGGTCCACCCCGACGGTGGCGGTGTCCACGATCCGGGCCAGGGGCTGCAGGTTCAGCTCGGCGGCGCGGCGCTCGCTGGCCACCAGTACCGCGCTGGCTCCGTCGGAGATCTGCGAAGCGCTGCCGGCGGTGTGCACCCCGTTCGGCACGACAGCACCCAGCGCGGCGAGCGCCTCGGCACTCGTCTCGCGCAACCCCTCGTCGCGGGAGACCACGGTGCCCTCGGGGTCGACGACCGGCACGATCTGGCCGTCGAACCGGCCATCGGCCCAGGCGGCGGCCGCGCGCTGCTGGGAGCTGAGCCCGAGCGCGTCGGCCTGCTCGCGCGTGACGCCCCACTTCTCGGCGATCCGCTCGGCGGCCTGGTACTGGTTCAGGAACTCGTAGCGCTTCAGGTACTCCTTGGGCACCGGGCGGCCCAGGCCGAAGTCCTTGCGGAAGTTGGACCCGATCGGCAACCGGCTCATCGACTCGACGCCGCAGGCCAGTGCGAGGTCCACCACGCCGGCGCCGACGAGGGCGGCGGCCAGGGTGAGGGCCTGCTGCGAGGAGCCGCACTGGGCGTCCACGGTGCTCGCGGCGACCGACTCGGGCAGCCCCGCCGCCAGCCACGCCGTCCGGGTGACGTTGAACGACTGCTCGCCCACCTGGGCCACGCAGCCGCCGATCACCTGGCCGACCGAAGCCGGATCCACCCCGGCGGCCTCCACAGCGGCCCGCTGCACCGTACCCAGCAGCGTCGCCGGATGGATCTCGGAAAGCCCCTTGCCACGCCGGCCGAGCGGCGTCCGTACCGCCGATACGATCACAGATTGGTCCACCACTCGATAATAGAGCGCTAGACCTTTTATACTCAAGCGGTGACCGCCTCCGAAGCCGTGACACACACCATCGCCGACCGCGTCTGCCACGTGATCCTGCGGCACCCGCCGGCCAACGCGCTCGGCCTGCCGCTGGTAACCGGCCTGGAACGCGCGCTGGACGCATTCGAGGCCTCCACCGCCAGGGTGCTCGTCATCACATCCGCGCTGGACGGCTTCTTCGCCGCCGGGGCGGACATCAAGCTCATGGGCTCCTTCGTCGACGCCCCGAACGGGTCCGGCCTCACCGAGTTCGCCGCCTACGGGGAACGGCTGCGCGGCCCGCTGAACCGGCTGGCCGGGTCCGACCGGCCGTCCATCGCGGCGATCGAGGGCCTCGCGCTGGGCGGCGGCCTGGAGCTCGCGCTGGCCTGCACGCTGCGGGTCGGCTCCCGGGACGCCCGGCTGGGGCTGCCGGAGGCCAAGCTCGGGCTGATCCCCGGCGCAGGCGGCACCCAGCGGCTGACCCGGCTGGTAGGGCGGGGGCGCGCGCTCGACATCATGCTCACCGCCCGGGACGTGCCGGCCGAGGAGGCGCTCGCGATCGGGCTGCTCGACCGGCTCGTCGAACCCGGTGCCTCGGCGACCGAGGCGGCCGCGCTGGCGAAGACACTGTGCAGCCGCTCCGGCGCCGCGCTGACCCAGATCATGCGGTGCGTGGACGACGCCGACGAG
>DATAYB010000654.1:0-7550 GCA_036272795.1 Pseudonocardia sp. | reverse complement strand
CGTACAAGGAGATCGCCGCCGAGCTGTTCATCTCGATCAAGACGGTGGAGACACACGTGTCCTCGGTCCTGCGCAAGACGCAGCTGTCCAACCGGCACGAGCTGTCCCGCTGGGCATCCGACCGCCGCCTGGTCTGACCGCCGCTGGGTCTGACCGTCGCTGGGTGCCGATCGGGGAAAAGTGCGTCGAGTTCGACCAGACCGGCTTTTGATCATGGATTTCGCGCCGGTGAGGTTGAACTCGGCGCGGGAGTGCTCGCGCGGCGGGGAAGTTTGAGTTAGTCGCCGGCGTGGTGGGTGCCGGTGCCGGGTCAACGTTGTACTGGCTGGCCGCCGGCTCGGCACTTCGCACGGCGTGCCGTCACTTCGCACAGTCTGCGGAGTATGCGAAGTGGCAGCGCGCCGTGCGAAGTGGCAGCGCGGTGTGCGAAGTGGAGCGGCCGGGCGCAGGTACGTCGCGCGCCGGTCCGGGCCTCCCGCGCCGGCTGCCGCTTGTTACCGAACTCCACAGCAGGCAGGTGTTTCGGGCGAAAAACCTGCCTCCTGTGGAGTTCGGTAACGGCCGGCAGGTACGGCGGTTGCGGGTCAGCCGCCTACGTTGTCGATCAGCCAGCCGCCGTTGTCGGGCACCAGTACGAGCCGCTGCGGGATCGTGCGGGCCTCGCCGTCGGCGGTCTGCAGCCGGATCTGGGCGCGGACCGTGTGAGTTTGCGCCGACACCGTCGCGCTGACCAGCCGCACGCCGCTGAACCCTCGCCAGTACGCCGTGTACGCCGACTGGCCGCCCAGCTGCGTGCGTGCCCGGGGGGTCAGGTGGTGCCAGGCGGTGGCCGGGTCGGCGGGCAGCAGCGCGTAGTAGCTCGCCGCGGCGGCCTTGAGCTCGCCCTCTTCGGCGGGGTCGGCCGTCGCGGTGGCGACGCTGCCGGTCTGGGCGCCGCCGGTCTCCGACTGGTCACCCAGCGCGATGGTGGCCGAGAGTGCCGCCGTGAGCAGCGCCGCAGCGGCGAGCCCTCCGACGACGAACCGGTTGCGAAGCAGCGACTCCGTCGGACGCCGGTCCGGCCCGGGCAGCCTCGGCAGCACACCCGGCACCCTGGCGAACGCGAGGCTCGCGGTGCCCGGCCCCCCGGTGTGCAGCCCGCCGACGCCAGGCCCTCGGCCGGAGCTGTAGAGCCCGTCGACCGAGGGCGAGTCTCCGGCGCTATGCGCGCCGGCGCTGTGTGCTCCGGCGGACCCGTGTGCTCCGGCGGACCCGTGTGCTCCGGCGGACCCGTGTGCTCCGGCGGACCCGTGTGCTCCGGCGGACCCGTAGGCGCCGGAGGCCCCACCCAGGCTGGGCGCCTCGTCAGCACGGTGCGCCCCGCCGGACCCGGCCGCGCTCGGCGTCCCGCCGCCACCGCGGGACCCGCCCGCGCTGTGCGCCGCGCCAGCACTGCGTGTCCCGCCGGTGCTGTGTGTCGCGCTGGAACTGTGTGTCGCGCTGGAGCTATGTGCTCCACCGAAGCTGCGCGATCCACCCGCGCTGTGTGCCCCGCGGGTACCGCCGGCGCGGTGCGCGGGTCCCCGGTCGCCGTCTGTCCCGTCCGGGTTCGCTGACCCGGTGCCCTCGTCCGCGCCGTCAGCCGCGGTCTGCGGCATGCCGGCGTCGGGCACTCCGGCCCCGGTCCCCGGCATCCCCACCACGGGTACGCCGACGCCGGGTACGCCGGGCAGCCCTGTCCCGGGCAGTCCGCTGTGGTCGTCGATCAGGGTGGGGACGGGGGAGGAGCCGGTGCGGTCGACACCCCGGGGCGGCGGGACCTGCCCGGTGCGGCCGGTGTTCGTGGCGGCGTCGAGCAGCAGCGCGCGGGCCTGGCTGGCGTTGGGGCGGGTGGCCGGGTCGGGATCGAGCAGCCGGATCAGCGCGGCGGTGAGCCTGCCGGCCTGCACGGGCGGCCGGATCTCGCCGGAGGCGACCACGTGCAACTGCGTGAGCGGGTTCGTGCCGACGCCGAACGGAGGCAGGCCCTCGACGCTGATGTACAGCGTGGCCCCGAGGGAGAACACGTCGGCCTCGGGCGTGGGCGGCGCGCCGCGGGCCACCTCGGGGGCGAAGTAGTCCGGGGTGCCGGTGAGCACGCCCGTCTGCGTGACCGTGATGTCGCCGGATGCCCTGGCGATGCCGAAGTCGGCCAGCTTCACCGTTCCGTTCGCCGAGAGCAGCACGTTGCCCGGCTTGACGTCGCGGTGCACGATGCCGACCCGGTGTGCGGCGTCCAGCGCATCGGCCAGCTGGGCGCCGATCCGAGCGGCCGCCCGGTCGGTGAGCAGGCCGTCCATCGTGAGCACGGTGGCCAGGCTGCGGGCCCGCAGGTACTCCATGACCAGCCACGGCTCGTTGTCCTGCATGGTCACGTCGTAGACCGCGACCGCGTGCGGGTGCTGCAGCCGGGCCGCTATACGCCCCTCGCGCAGGATCCGCTGCCGCGCCTCGGAGGCCTGCCGCAGGTCGAGCCCGGGCTCCAGCACGACCTGCTTCAGCGCGACCTGGCGGCTGAGCCGCAGGTCGGTGGCGAGCCACACGGCGCCCATCGCGCCGACGCCGATCTGGGTCAGCAGTCGGTAGCGCTCGGCGACGAGAAGCCCGGGATGGGCGAGCGGAACGGTCGCGGCAGGCCAGCTGGGCCAGTCAACGTCGGCCACGTCTGTGGTCCCCTCTGGTGTCGACGGCCTGTGTCAGTGGCCGCCGAGCAGTCCGCCGAGCAACCCGCCGCCGTGGCTGGAGCCCTTGTTGGAGCTGTCGGAGTTGTGCGAGGAGTCCGAGTCTCCCGACGAGGACTTACCCCGCGAGTGCTTGGAGCTTCCCGAGTCGGAGCTGTCGGAACTGTCGGAGCTGTCCGAGTCGGAGTCCGACCGGTCGGACTTCCCCGACGACTTGTCGGAGTCAGAGTACGAGGCCGAGTCGGAGTCGGATGACTTCGCCTGCTTGGCCGAGGACCGGCTCGACCGGTCGGACGAGTCGGAGGACGAGGACCTGCTCGCCCGGGTGGAGCTGTGCTGGCCCGACTGGCCGCCGAGCAGGGAGCCGACCGTGCCGGTGACCGACTGCACGGTGTCGCCGAGCGCGTCGGAGGGGCCGATCGGGTTGGTCAGGCTGCTCAGTGCCGAGCCGGCCGAGGAGCCGCCGTGCTTGGCGGTGCGCTTCACACTGTCCGACTCCTCGCTGGACTGGTGCCGCCCACCGTTGGCGCCGGTCAGGCTGTCGGTGCTGCCGCTGACCCCACCGAGCAGGCCGCCCACCAGGCCACCGACGCCGTGGTCGACCGTGCCGCCGAGCGCCTTCGTGGTGCCCGAGACCGTGTGGCCGAGGCCCTCCAGCACCGGGCCGACGACCGGCAGTGGCAGCGCCTTGCCCAGCCCGCTGACAGTGCCGCCGAGCGACTGGCCGGTGCCGGTGACCGTCTTGCCGAGCGCCTTCGTCGTGCCGGTGCCGACCGCGCCGACCACGCCCACGGTGTTGTCCACCACGCCGCCAAGGGCCCGGGTGGTGCCACTGACCGTCTGTCCCAGCGCGTCGACCGTGCCGCCGAGCGGTCCGCCGACCGCCTGGCCGAGGCCGGAGACCACGCCGCCGACGCCGTCGCCGACCCCGCTGACCGTGTTGTCCACCAGGCCGCCGACCGCACCGCCCGGCGCACTGCTCGCGGCCGGCGCCTGGGCGGCCGGTGCGAGGCCGGGCGCCGCGCCGGGCACCGGGGCCAGCGGGACCGTCGGCGTCAGCGCGCTCGGCGTGAGCGGCAGCACGCCCGCCGGGTTGGCCAGCGCGGCCGGCGTGGGGAACGCCACCGGCTGGATCAGCAGCGGGTTGTTGGTCCCGTCGCCGGACAGGCCGAGCGGGCCACCGGGGTACTGGGAGCCGGGCCCACCGAGCACACCGCTCTCCGGGTAGCCGCCGTCCAGCGCGCTCGACCCGGCAGGGCCGGGCACGGTGTGGCCGAGCAGCGCGGCGGCGCCGGCCAGCGAGCCGACGGCGAGCATCGCTCCGGCCGAGGTGGTCAGCTTGCGCCTCGGCGAGGTGGGCAGCCCGATGAACGCCCGCTCGAACCGGGGGTCCACCGGGCGTCCCATGCGGTCCTGCGCCTCGCGGCGCATCAGCGCGCCGACGGAGACCGCCGTGCGCGCTCCGGGGGCGCGCCCGCTGTGGGCGCCACTCGATCCGGGTCGCCGGCCGAGTAGCTCGGCGACCGTGACTACCGACCGAATGGGCTGACCACCGCGCTGGGGAGCGAAGTCTGCCACTGTGGTGAGTCCTCCTGGGGGATGATTAGTCCCCCTGTGTTTACCGGACAGTGACGGTGAGGGCCAAGTGCTACTCAACCGCTCACCGTCACTCACCTGTGTGGCGTAGAGGCCGCTCGCAGACGATTACCAACCGTTCATCTGGGTGCTCAGATCAGCTCGACAACCTGGAACGCCTCGGCCAGTCGACCCTCGGCCAACCGGTGTCGCGCGGCGGTCTGCAGAGCCCAGGTCCGGATCCGGTCTTCGAGATCATCCAGGTGGCCGGTCTGCGACTTGTGAGCCCGCAGCGCGGCCAGCTTGCGCTCGACGGTCGCGGTGATCTCGACGGCGTGGTTCTGCCGCTCGTCGGGCGCCCCCACCAGCCACAACTCCCGCACCGTCCAGGCCTGCAGGCCCTCGTCGGCGAGCAGCTCGGGGTGGGCGAACGGGTTGCGCGCGTCCGGGTACACGGCGGCGAGCGCGGCCTCGCCCGCGGCGCGATGGTCCGGGTGCGAGGCGCCCAGCCTGCGCCAGGCGATCTCGGGCGACGCGGTGAGCACCCGCTGCGGGCGGAACCGCCGGATCTGCCGCGAGATGTCCCTGCGCAGCTCGATGCTCGCGGTGAGCCGACCATCCGGGTAACCGAGAAATGTCACATCCCGTACACCCAGCTCCTCGGCGGCGGCCCGCTGCTCGCGCTCGCGCAGCCCGGCCATCTGGTCACGGGGCGTGTCGTCGAAACCGCCTGCATCGCCCGACGTGCACAGACAGTAGGCCACCTCGATGCCGGCGTCGGTCCAGGACGCCACCGTGCCGCCCGCGCTGAAGTCGACGTCGTCCGGGTGCGCCATGACCACGAGGGCACGGGACACGTCGGAGCCTGGCTGGGCCGGGTCGATGCTCATGACGGCCGACATTACGGCGGCTCCCGCCGGCCCGCCGACCGTTCAGCCCCGCCGGGCCCTGGCTGGCGCTACTCGCGGCCGGGGCCGCCGGCCCGAGCGGTCAGACGTCGCCTCGGAACCGGCGCCGGGTGCCTTCCAGCGCGCGGTAGCCGGCCAGGCCACTGCCGCCGCCGAGCACCAGGCCCAGTACGTCCAGCACCGGTCCGCCGGACGTGCACACCAGCCCGATCAGTGCGACTCCGGCCAGTACCCCGGCCGTCACGCGCTGGCCACGCACGTAGTCCAGCACCGCCTCCCCGGTGAGGCCGCGCTTGTTCGCGGCCGAGGAGAGCATCGCCAGGTAACCGGCATTGCCGAGGGTGACCAGCAGACCGACGAGCGCGACGACGAACGCGACAAAACCGAGCACTGCACCCATGGACCCACAGTGCCACAGATCGCACCGGCCCCGGTCGGACTTGGCTTCGGAGTCGGGCACGATCCGTGTCGGGCACGATCCGTGTCAGGCGCGGCCGAGCCGGCCCCGGCCGAGGCGCAGCAGCATCATGCCCAGCTCGCGCCCCTCCGGGCCGAGCTCGCGGAACCGCGCCAGCACGGCCTGCTCCCGGCTGAGCACGATCCGGGGGCCGCCCTCGGCGCGGCGGATGGCGCCGATCTGCCGGGAGACGTCGGTGCGTCGCTGGATCAGCCGCAGGATGTCGCTGTCGAGCTGGTCGATCTCCTCGCGCAGCGCGGTGATGTCCGCCGACGGCGGCAGTGACTCGAGCGAGTCGGGCGCCGGTGGGGCGGCGGGAACGGCTGGCGTGCTGGTCGGGGTGGTCACGGTTCCTCCTGTGGGGCCGGGTGGGCCGACCGGTGGGCCCGGACTCGTGACGGCGACTGTGACATGACGCGGCCCCGGGTCCGTGGACTCCGGGGCGGCGTGGTCGTTGCTGGTTGCTCAGGCGGCCACGGGCACCGAAGACCGGTACCCGTAGCTAAAGTTGTACACACGCGCTGGCACGTCGTTCATCATGCCACAGCGGCCGGTACGGTGGCTCCCACGATGAGTGCGTTGTTCGAACTGCCACCCCCGGCGGCACAGGCCGCGTCCACGTCCGGAGCCGGCTCGCGGCACCACCGAGATCCGGATGAGCTGCTGCACGGCCTCAACCCGAGACAGCGCGAGGCCGTGGTGCACGCCGGCTCGCCGCTGCTCATCGTGGCCGGCGCGGGCTCCGGCAAGACGAGGGTGCTGACCCACCGCGTCGCCTATCTGCTGGCCGCGCGCGACGTGCACCCCGGCCAGGTCATGGCGATCACGTTCACCAACAAGGCCGCCAAGGAGATGGCTGAGCGGGTGTCCGCGCTGGTCGGGCGGCGCAGCGCGGCGATGTGGGTCTCGACGTTCCACTCGGTGTGCGTGCGGATCCTGCGGCGCGAGGCGAAGACCCTGGACATGGGGTCCAGCTTCTCGATCTACGACGCCGACGACAGCCGCCGGCTGATCACTCAGGTGGCCCGCGACCTGGACCTCGACGCCAAGCGGTACCCGGCGCGCGGCCTGGCGGCGCAGATCTCGAACCTGAAGAACGAGCTGCTGGACGCCACGGACGCCGCCGACCGCGCCGGCAACGACTACGAGCGCCGCGTCGCCGAGGTCTTCGCCGTCTACCAGCGCAGGCTCAAAGAGGCCAACGCGCTGGACTTCGACGACCTGATCATGACCACGGTGAGCATGCTGCAGGCGTTCCCGGCCGTGGCCGAGTACTACCGGCGGCGCTTCCGGCACATCATGGTCGACGAGTACCAGGACACCAACCACGCCCAGTACATGCTGATCCGCGAGCTCGCCGGCCACTCGGACACGGGCACCGGCGGGGAGCACCAGCTCGGGCCCGCCGAGCTGTGCGTCGTCGGCGATGCGGACCAGTCGATCTACGCCTTCCGGGGCGCCAGCATCCGCAACATCGTGGAGTTCGAGCGGGACTACCCGAACGCCCGCACGATCCTGCTCGAGCAGAACTACCGCTCCACCCAGACGATCCTGTCCGCGGCCAACGCGGTGATCGCGCGCAACACCGACCGGCGGGACAAGCGGCTCTGGTCCGAGGCCGGTGACGGCGAGAAGATCGTCGGCTACGTGGCCGACAACGAGCACGACGAGGCCGCTTTCGTCGCCGCCGAGATCGACCGGCTCTCCGACGCCAAGCAGGCGAAGAACTCCGACATCGCGGTGTTCTACCGGACGAACTCGCAGTCCCGCGTCTTCGAGGACGTGTTCCTGCGCGTCGGCATGCCGTACAAGGTGGTCGGCGGCGTCCGGTTCTACGAGCGGCGCGAGGTGCGCGACGCGCTGGCCTACCTGCGGGTGCTGTCCAACCCGGAGGACACGGTCAGCCTGCGC
>DATAYB010000653.1:0-3555 GCA_036272795.1 Pseudonocardia sp. | reverse complement strand
GATGTGGCGCGCTGACGCGGGTCGCCTGCTAGGTTGTGTTGGTGCGTCTTGCGGGAGCCGGCCAGCGGCGGCTCATTCTCCGGCGCGCCGACTGAGCCAGGTCGTCGGCGCGCTGAGCTGAGTCGCGCCCGGCCGACCGTTGCATCCACGGGCGCTCCGCCGGCACCTGGCCCGGATCCTCGTTCGCCCCAGCCAGGAGATCCGTGTCATGCAGCCCACCTCGCTCGCCCCGTTCGCAAGCACCGCCGTCGGTGCCGACTCCACCGCGTTCGCCGATGCCACGTCGCAGCCCCGCCCGACCCGGCCGACGGTGGGCCGGCGACCCATCGACCACCCGACCTACCGGTGTGTCACCACACACGTCACCGACGGCCTCGACGGCGTGCTGCGTGTGATGACCGTGCTGCGCGGCCGCCGCTACTACCTGCGCGACCTGTCGATCAGTGTCCAGGAGGGCGTCGTGGCGAGCACCGTCAGCGCCACCGTGCTGCTGGGCGCCGAGGAGTACGGCCTGCTCCTGAACCGGCTGCGCCGGGTGCCGTCGGTGCTCTCCGCCGAGTGCCTCTGACCGGGTCACCGGGAGGGCGGCGGCATGGCCGATGACCACCTCCAGTCCATTGTCGACGAGCTCGCCACGCGGCTGACCAGGTCGGTCGCGATCGACGACGCCGGGATCCGCCTGCTGGCCGTGAGCCGCGCGCCCGGATCGAACCCCAGCGCGTCGACCGCATCCACCGTCGAGTCTCCCTAAGAGGACCGGGCCAGCGTCCGCGCCACCGGCGAAACCCATTCAACACTGCGCAGAACGAAGTCAGTTGCCCGTTTGGCCGCGCTCACCGTGGGCGCGCCGGCTGGCGTAGACCGCCCGCTGGAACCCGCCGAACAACACCTCGGAGGTCTGCGACCGGTCCGGCCGGGCCTGGGTGAACAGCAGCCCGGCGACCCTGGCGACGGGGTCCACCCAGCAGTAGCTGTTGGCGTCACCCGCGCAGGTCAGGGTGCCAGCCTCAGGTCCGCCCGGCACCGCGTCGAGGTTCACCAGGAACCCGAGACTCCACTTTGCGGTCATGGTCGAGCGCAGCCGGATCTCGGGGTAGAAGTTGAGGTCGGCGGGGGTCCTCGCGTCCAGCAGGCTCACCGACGCCGGCACGGCCAGCGCGCCGATCTGGTTCGTGCACAGCAGCTCGAAGCAGTCCGGGCTGAGCACCGACTGGTCCCGGAAGAGCACCGCCTCGACGAACTCGAGGAAGTCCCTCGGCGTGGTGAAGAATCCACCGCTGCCCGCCTCGCGCCAGCGCCCGTGCCTCGGCCGGCGTTCGAGGTCGAACCCGGTGTCCACCATGCCGAGCTCGCGGAAGATCTCGTCCTCCAGGTACTCGACCACCGTCATCCCGGACAGCCGCTCGACCACCAGCCGGACCAGGTCGATGTCCGAGTAGTGCAGCCACCGGGTGCCCGGGTCGGCCAGGAGCGCGACGCCCGGCACCCCGGCCGGCAGGTTGCCACGCGGCGTGAACAGGTCGGTAGAGGCGCCCCACCACGACCCGTCGGCCAGGCCGGCGGTGTGGCTGAGCACCTGGCGCAGGGTGATCTCACTCCGCGCCGCACGGAGCAGCGGCCTGCCGGCCGGACTGAAACCGGTCAGCACGCACGGGTCGGCCAGGCCGGGTACGACGGTGCGCAGCGGCTGGTCCAGGCCGACCATGCAGGAGTCGACCAGCTGCAGGGCCGCGACCGCGAGCAGTGGCCGCAGCAGGCCGTCGACCCGGAACAGGGTGTCCGAGGACATCGGTGCCGACTCGACCGCCGCGCTCTGGCCGAAGGCGCCAAGGTAGGGCGGGCAGCCGTGCACCGTGACCATCCCGACCGCGCCGCTCACCCGCCCGGAGCTCACCGCGCCGCCGAGCAGCTCGTCGACCTTGCCCATGAGCACAGGTATGCCATGCCGGCATTGCTGACCGATTGACAGGCGATTGACCCCGTTCCGCTGGGGGTCACGAGGTGTCGGGCCCGCTGGCAGGATCGTCATCATGAGCAGCTCCGGGGCACCCTCGATCGGCGTGGTCGCGCCGCCCGACCTCGCCGTCGACCAGTTCATGCCCTTCGCCCACCGCGCCGAGCAGCTGGGCTTCGACGAGCTGTGGGTGGTCGAGGACTGCTTCTACCGGGGCGGCATCGCGCAGGCGGCCGTCGCGCTGGCCAGGACGGAGCGGATCCGGGTCGGGGTGGGCATCCTGCCGGCCGGCGCCCGCAACCCGGCCTTCGCGTGCCTCGACCTCGCCACGCTGGCCAACCTCTTCCCGGGCCGGCTGCTCGTGGGGATCGGCCACGGCATGCCGCGCTGGATGCGGCAGACCGGCGCCTGGCCGGCGAGCCCGCTCACCCTGCTGCGCGAGTACCTCGACGCGGTCCGGTCAATCCTGGCCGGTGAGCGCGTGACGGTCGACGGTGACTACGTGCGGCTGCGCGACGTGCGGTTGGAGGGCCCCGCGCCCCGGGTCGTGCCGCCGGTGTTCGCCGGGGTCCGGGGGCCCCGGTCGCTCGCGGTGTCGGCCGAGCTCGCGGACGGCACGATCCTGGCCGAGCCGGTCACCCCCGAGTACCTGCGCGCCGTGCGGGTACACACCGACGCCGCCGGGCGGCGGCACGAGATCGTCGCCTACAACGTCGCCGCCGTGGACGACTCGGCGGATCGCGCCCGAACGCTGGCCCGGCGCGGGCTGGGCGCGATCGGCGACCCGGAGTGGGCCCCGCACATCGCGCCGTTGCCGTTCGCCGCCGAGTTCGTGGCGCTGCGAGCGGCCGCCAGCTCGCGCGAGGAGTTCGCCGCGAGCCTGCCCGACGCGTGGGTCGACCAGCTTGCCGTCGTCGGCACGCCGGTCGCCGCCCGGGCCCGGCTCGCGGAGCTATCAGCCGCCGGCGCCGACCACCTCGTGCTCATCCCCGCCGGGTCGGAGCCGCTGGCCGGCCTGGGATCCCTGGCCCGTGTGCTGCCGCCGGTCAGCTCCGGTGGATCGCCACGGTGACGTTCATGCCGGGTACGAGGGTGCGGTCCATCCGGTCCAGGATCGCGATCTTCACCGGGATCACCTGCGTGAGCTTCTGGAAGCTGCCGGTGGCGTTGTCCTGCGGGTTCCGGTCGAAGGTTGCCGACGAGGCGCCCCGGATCTCCCGGACGAAGCCGGCGAACGTGACATCGGGCTGGCCGTCGACGTAGATGTCCACCTGGTGGCCGGGCTGCACCCCCTCGATGTCGGTCTCGTCGACCCGCGCGGTCACGTACACCTCGGACAGGTCGTAGCCGACGGCGAGCTCGGTGCCGGCGGTGACGTAGGCGCCCTCCACGACCTTCTCCAGCGCGACCGTGCCGTCGGCGGGCGCCCGCAGCACCCGCTGGGGTTGCACCTCGCCGTGCCCCGGCTGGATCCGCCCGATCGGCTCGTTCTTGCGCAGTGGGGTGCCGAGTGTGGCGCTCCACTGGCTGAGGGTGCCGGCGATCGGGGCCACCACCGGAATCCGGTCGCCGTCGATCTGGGCGTTGTCGGTGCGCACGTA
>DATAYB010000652.1:0-1631 GCA_036272795.1 Pseudonocardia sp. | reverse complement strand
GTGACCGACGTTCTGGACGGCACGGCACCGGTCATCGGTTCCGTCACGGTCGTGGAGGCTCAGCTGCTCGCGGGCCTCGCGCACCGCCAGCTTGGTGATCAGCGGGCCGCGAACCAGGCCGCCGAACGCGCGCTCGCCCTCGCCGAGGCGGACCGGCTGGTCCTGCCGTTCGCGATGACCGGCTCTGCCGAGCTGCTGGAGGCGCTGCCGCGGTATGAGACCGCACACGCCGCGTTGCTCGCCGACATCCTCGACGTCGTGCACGGCTCGTCGCTGGCGGCCAGCGACCAGTATCCATGGCCGCCAGCGGAGGACCTCAGCTCCAGCGAGCTGAGGGTGCTGCGCTACCTCCCGACCAACCTGTCCCGGCCGGAGATCGCCAGCGAATTGTCCGTCTCGGTGAACACGGTCAGCACGCACATTCGCAGCATCTACGCCAAGCTCCAGGCCCGTGATCGCTCGTCGGCGGTACAGCGCGCGCGACAGCTACGACTACTGGCGACGGACCCCGCGCGGTAGCACGACGGTCACCAGATCCTGGTGATGCAGGCTCACCTGTCAGCGCCCGACGATGGCTTCATGGACCCAGCGCCCGCCTTGTATGCGATCCGGATCCGCGGCCACCTCGGCGCCACGCTGCTGTCCGCGTTCCCGGCGCTGGTGCCGCAGCAGCACGGCGCCGACACCGTCCTCACCGGCCTGCTAGACCGATCGGCGCTCTACGGCGTGCTGGCCGAGGTCGAGGCGCTCGGCCTCGACCTCGTCGAGATCCGCCAGCGCAGACCGCAACGCAGATCACCGGAATCAGTTGACAGCCGCTCGCCTTGATGGCCGCCAGCTCAGACCGGCACGCCGATCACCGGAATCAGGTGACAGCCAGTCACCCCGGACGGCGCTAGCTTCGAGCGCACCCGAGCCGGGAGGGAGAACACCGCCGTGGTCAAGTCAGCATCTACCTCAACCGCCAGACCCACGCCTGACGTTGGCGGCAGGCATGCCGACCGGCGGACGGGAGCCGGCCCCGTGGCCGGGGATTCCGGCCGCACCGCGTGGCTGCGGCGGGCGCGTGCCTACCTGAGCGCCGCCGATCCGGTGCTGGCCGGGCTCATCGAGGGCCGGCCGGACTTCGACCCCCGGGCCTGGCTAACCGAGCTGCCGGCGATGGATCTGTTCGGCGCGCTAGTGTTCCAGGTCACCGGGCAGCAGCTGTCGGTCGCCGCGACCCGCCACACCCTGGACCGGATCCAGGCCCTGTTCGGCGGGCGACTGCCCGCCCCAGCCGAGCTGCTGGCCGCCGAACCGGGCCGGCTGCGCGCGGCCGGGCTGTCGTGGCGGAAGATCGGCACGCTGCGCGACCTGGCCGGGCGGCTGGCCGACGGTCGGCTGGACCAGGACGCGCTCAGCCGGATGCCCGATGAGGAACTGCTGGCCGAGCTGACCACGATCCCGGGGATTGGCCCCTGGACGGTGCAGGGCGCGCTGATTATCGCGCTCGGCCGCGAGGACGTCGTGCTGCCCGGCGACCTGGCGCTTCGCAAGACGGTCCGGGCCGCCTACCGGCTGGACCACCTCCCCAGCCCGCAGGAGGTCCTCGCCATTGCGGACAAATGGCGGCCCTACCGCAGCCTGGC
>DATAYB010000651.1:0-15092 GCA_036272795.1 Pseudonocardia sp. | reverse complement strand
GGGCGGCGTAGCCGGCGGCGGCCTCCGGGTCGAGGGTGAGCAGCGCGACCACGTACTTGCGGTTGTCCCCGATGGCCACCACCGAGCCGGCGAGCGGGCAGGTGGCCTTGACCGTGCCCTCGATGTTCGAGGGCGACATGTTCTTGCCCGCCGCGTTGATGATCAGTTCCTTCTTGCGGTCGACGATCCGCAGGTAGCCGTCCGCGTCGAGGGTGCCGATGTCGCCGGTGTGCATCCAGCCGTCGGTGTCGATCGCCTCTGCGGTCTTCTCCGGGGCGTTGCGGTAGCCGCGCATCAGCTGCGGGCCCCTGGCCAGCACCTCACCGTCCTCGGCGATCTTCACCTCCATGCCGGGTACGGCCGGGCCGACGGTGCCGATCCGGATGTCGTCGGCCGGGTTGATGGTGACCACCGCGGTCAGCTCGGACATGCCCCAGCCCTCGCTGACCGGGATACCGAGGCCGAGCATGAACCGCAGCGCCTCCGGGGCGATGGGGGCGGCGCCGGACACGCAGCCACGTACCCGGTCCATGCCCAGCTTGGCGCGCACGGCGCCGAGCACCAGCCGGTCGGCCAGCGCGTGCTGGGCGCGCAGGGCGGCGGGCACCGGCTTGCGGTCCGAGCGCAGCTGGGCGACCTGCATGCCGGTGCCAAGCGCCCACTCGGCCAGCCGTCGCTTGACCGGGCTCGGCTCGGCTGCCACCCCGGTCTCGATGGCCGTCTTGATCTTGTACCAGATCTGCGGCACCCCTGCGAAGATTGTCGGCCGGACCTGGGCCAGCGCGCTGATCAGGGTGCGGGGGTCGGCCACGGTGCGGATCTGCAGGCCGGTGCCGAGGCTCATGTACTGGCAGCCGACCCGGTTCGCCGCGTGCGCGTCGGGCAGGTAGCTGAGCACCGTGTCGTGCTCGTTCGTGCCGAGCAGTGGTTCCAGACTGGTCAGCTGGGCGAGCACGTTGGCGTGGGTGATCTCGACGCCCTTGGACGGCCCTGTCGTGCCCGAGGTGTAGATGATGGTGGCCACGTCCTCCGGCTGGACGGCCCCCCAGCTCGCCTCGAAGTCGAAGTCCGGCGCGCCGCCAGCGACCACGTCGTCCCAGCTCAGCGTGCCGTCGGGGGCGCCGTCGAGGCACACCACGTGCTCCACGGCGCCGCCGGCCCCGCCGTCGCGCACCGCGAGCAGCCGCGCCGCGAACTGCTGCTCGCAGACCACCACCCGGTTGCCGGCGTTGTCGAACAGGTGGGCGATCTGCTCGGGGGCGAGCGTGTTGTAGATCGAGAACGGGGTGGCGCCGAGGTGCAGTGCGGCCGTGTCCACGACGTGGAACTCCGGCCGGTTCGTCAGCATCAGCGCGACGGTGTCTCCACGCCGCACGCCCAGCGCGGCCAGCCCGGCGGCGGCCGCTCGGACCCGCTCGCCGTACTCCGCCCACGTGTAGCCGACCGAACCGTCCGGGGTCGCCACCGCCATGGCGGTCGGCATGCGGGCGACCAGTCGCTGGAACGACTCGCACAGGGTGGTGGGCGCTGGCTCGGTCATCGGTGACGCTCCTCGTGGCCGGGTGCCCATCGCGGCACGATGTGAACATGGGGAAGACACTGTCTCTCGACGATGGCACGATGCACATGGACATATCAAGGTTCAGGAAGTACTAAGTGAACCGATGACAAGTGACGTTCCGACGACGGCCGCCGCGCTGCCGCCCGCGAGAGGCACCCGCCCCCGCAACCGGGCAGCGCTGATCCTGGCCGCCTCGACCTACCTGTTCTGCCGGCGTGGCTACTCGAACGTCGGGATGGCGGACATCGCCGAGGCGGTGGCGATCCGCCCGTCGGCGCTGTACCGCCACTTCCCGGGCAAGCAGCAGTTGCTCGGCGAGGTCGTGCTGGGCACGCTGGCCGAGATCCGCGCGCTGGTGGACGGCCTGGCGGGTACCGACCGGGAGGTGTGGCTGCCGGCGCTCGCCGAGCTGGCGCTGGACAACCGGCGGATCGGGGTGCTGTGGCGCCGTGAGTCGCGCCACCTGGCCGCCGAGGACCGCGCGCGGATGCGCACCGCCGTGGCCGGTGTGCGGAGCCAGGTCGCCGCCCTCACCCTCGCCGCCCGCCCCGATCTCGGTACCGCGCCCGATCTCGGCACCGTGCCCGACGGGGGTGCCGCGCTCGCCGGCGTGCTCAGCGGGTTCCTGGCCGCCGCGCTGCTCAGCGTGTCGTACCACGGACTGGGGTTGCCGCGCCGAGAGTTCGCCCGGTTGCTGACCGAGCTGGCCACCACGGTGCTGGACGCCGAGCTGCCCGCCGACCTTGCCACCCGCTGGGCGGGGCCGGCGCGGCCGGTCAGCGGGGGCGTGCGGCCCAGGTCGCGGCGGGAGGCACTGCTGGTCGAGGCAACGCGGATGTTCGCGGAGCGGGGCTTCGCGGAGGTCGGACTCGACGACATCGGGGCTCCGCTCGGGTTGACCGGCGCGGCCATCTACCACCACTTCCCGACCAAGCTGACGATCCTGCAGAGCGCGTTCCACCGGGGCAACGAGTGGCTCTGGGCGGAGTTCTCGCAGGCCATGGCGGCGGCCACCGACCAGGCCGACGCGCTGCGCGGGCTGCTGCGCTCCTACGGCTCGTTCGCCGTGCACCACGCCGACCTGATCAACCTGCTGATCAGGGAAGGCCCGCAGCTGCCGGTGGAGGACCAGCGGCCGGCATACCTGTCCCAGCACGCCTACCTCGACGAATGGGTCGAGCTGGCGCTCGCTGTGCACCCGGCGATGGACCCGGTGGCCGCCCGGATCCGGGTGCACGCCGTGCTGACCGTGGCCAACGAGGTGGCCGGTAGCCGCCGGCTGCGCCAGCACCCCGCCGCGCTGGACACGCTGCAGGTGATCGGCGCCGCACTGCTCCGGCTGTCACCGGACGGCGCCCCGCGCTGAGCCCGGTCGGGGCGGCGAGCCTTACGGCCCGGGGACGGCATGTCCGTGACGGGGCTGTCCTCGCCGGAGGCGTGACAGCATCGCGGGCGCACGTCTCGAATCGGTCGGCGAGGGATCCGCATGTGGGCTGAGCTGGGCATCACGCCGCTGAGGGCGCTCGACGTGGTGATCTCCACGGTCGTCATCTACCTGGTCTTCATCGTCCTCGTGCGGCTGGCCGGGCAGCGGACCCTGGCCGCCATGTCGAACTACGACATCGTCTGCGCCATCGCGGTCGGCGCGGTGCTCGGCCGTACGGCCCTACTGGCGACGCCGACCCTAGGTACCGGAGTGGTCGGGCTGGTCACGCTGTTCGTGATGCAGCGGCTGCTGGGGGTCGCCCACCGGTACCCGCTCTACCGCGCGCTGTTCGACCGCACCCCGGTGCTGCTGATGGTGGGCGGCGAGCTGCGCGTGGCAGAGATGCGGCGTGCCAGGGTCACCGAGGACGAGCTGAACCAGCGGCTGCGGCTGGCCGGGATCACCCGGCTCGAGCAGGTCGGCTGCGTGGTGTTCGAGCGGAACGGCCAGATCAGCGTGCTGCGGCGGGATCCCGGGCTGGAACCCCGGCTGCTGGACGACGTGCCCGGGGCGGCCGGGCTCGGGAAATCATCCTGGTCGTAGCGCCCGCTCGGTGAGACTGGGGGCATGACCGCGGGCAGTCACTAGATGCAGTCGCTCACCCTGTTGCGCCAGCCGCACGTCAGCCATCTGCTGCTGGCCAGCGTGGTCGGACGGATCCCGGCCGCCGTGGCCGCGCTCGCGATCAGCCTGCTGCTGCGTGCGCAGGGGTGGGAGTACGGGCGGGTCGGGTTGGCGGTCGGGGTGTTCGCGGTCGGTCAGGCGCTCGGCGGCCCGGCATTGGCTCGGCTCGTCGACCGGCGTGGCCAGACGGCGGTGCTCGCCACCTCCGCCGTGCTGTCCAGCCTGGGCTTCGGGCTGCTACCGGTGGCCACCACGAGCACCGCCGGAGCCGTGGGCTGCGCCGCCGTCGCCGGCCTGGCCACCCCGCCACTCGAGCCGTGCCTGCGGGCGCTCTGGCCGGCGCTGGTCGGGGAACGGCGGCTCGATGCGGCGCTCGGCCTGGATGCGGCGAGCCAGGAGCTGATCTTCATCGTCGGCCCGCTGCTGGTCACCGGCGCCAACGCGTTCGGCGGGCCGGCCAGCTCGCTCTGGGTGGCCGCCGCGTTGGGTGTCGTCGGCACGTGGGCGTTCCTGCTCGCGCCTCCACCGAGGGCCTGGCGGCCGATGCCCCGGGAGCCGCACTGGTTGGGGCCGCTGCGCAGTGGGCGGCTGGCGCTGCTGCTCGTCGCGCTGGTCGGCAGCGGGGTGGCGCTGGGAGCGATGACGCTTTTTGTGGTCGCGTACGCCGACGGTCGGGCGTCAGCCGGCCAGCCGATCCCCGGCGGGGCGGGGCTGCTGCTCTCGCTGAATGCGCTGGGTGCGCTGCTCGGGGCGGTCGGCTACGGCAGCGTGACCTGGCGGACACCGCTGGCGCGGCGGCTGTGCGCGCTGGCGGTCGGCATGGCGGTGGCGTTCTGGGGGCTGGTCGCCACGCCGGGGTTGGGCTGGCTGGTCGTGCTGCTCATCGCCGGTGGGGCGTGCTTCGCGCCGATGCTGGCCGTGGCGTTCTCGATGGTGGGGGCGCTGTCGCTGCCGGAGAACATCACGGAGGCGTTCGCCTGGCTGGTCACCCTGATCACGGCCGGGATCGCGCTCGGCTCGCTGCTCGGCGGGCTCGCGCTGACGGCCGGGTTGGCCGGTGGTGCGCTGGCGGCGGCCGCCGGTGCCACCGCCGGCGCGCTCGTGATCGCCCTTGCGCAACGGCTCTGGGCGGTCGGCGCAACTGGCTCCAGTTGGAGTGCCGTCGCGGAGCAGTCCGAGTAGCGTGCACCGCGTGCCGACCCGACCTGCTGCTTTCCAGCGTCTCGCCATTGTCAATCGGGGCGAGCCGGCCATGCGCTTGATCAACGCCGTGCGGGAGTGGAACGCCCAGGCCGGTGAGCCTGGCGTCGACGGCCCGCCGCCGCTGCGCACGATCGCCGTGTACACGGCCGTCGACCGTAGGGCGATGTTCGTCCGGGAGGCGGACGAAGCGGTGCTGATCGGCCCTGACGATGAATCCGGGTTCGGAGCGAACCCGTACCTCGACTACGCCGAGCTGGAGCGCGCGCTGCTGGCCTGCGGGGCCGACGCGGTGTGGCCGGGCTGGGGCTTCGTCTCCGAGAAGGCCGAGTTCGTCGAGCTGTGCGACCGCCTGGGCATCACGTTCGTCGGGCCGACCGCCGAGGTCATGCGGATGCTCGGCGACAAGATCGAGTCGAAACGGCTGGCCGAGCGCGTCGGCGTGCCGCTGGCGGCCTGGAGTGGTGGCCCGGTCGCCGGTCTGGCCGAGGCGCGCGAGCACGCGGGGCGGATCGGCTACCCGCTGATGGTGAAGGCCACCGCGGGCGGCGGCGGCCGGGGCATCCGGCTGGTGAACACGCCCGAGGAGCTGCCCGAGGCGTTCGAGCGGGCCAGCTCGGAGGCCGCGAGGACGGCCGGCGACGCCACGGTGTTCCTGGAGAAGGCCATCAAGGGCGGCCGGCACGTCGAGGTCCAGGTCGTGGCGGACGCCGCCGGTGACGTGTGGACGCTGGGAGTCCGGGACTGCAGCGTGCAGCGGCGCAACCAGAAGGTGCTCGAGGAGTCGGCGTCGACCGCGCTGGACGCGGAGCAGGAGCAGCTGCTGCGCACCAGCGCCGCCGAGCTGGTGCGGGCCGCCGGCTACGTGAACGCGGGCACCGTGGAGTTCCTGTACGAGCCGAAGGAGCGGCTGCTGTCGTTCCTGGAGGTGAACACCCGGCTGCAGGTGGAGCACCCGGTCACCGAGGCCACCACCGGCATGGACATCGTGAAGCTGCAGCTGCACGTGGCAGGCGGCGGCCGGCTGGCCGAGATCGCCCCCGAGGTGCCGCCGTCGCGCGGGCACGCCATCGAGGCGCGGCTGACCGCCGAGGACCCGGAGCGGGGCTTCGCGCCCGCGCCCGGGCTGATCGAGCACCTGGCGCTGCCCAGTGGCCCCGGCATCCGGGTGGACACGGGCGTGGCGGCCGGCGACGTGATCCCGCCGCAGTACGACTCCATGATCGCCAAGGTGATCGCGTGGGGCCGCGACCGTGGCGAGGCGCGCGCCAGGCTCTACCGCGCCATCAAGCAGACCGCCGCGGTGATCGACGGCGGTACGACGAACAAGGCGTTCCTGCTCGACCTGCTGGACCGGCCGCAGGTGCGCGACGGCGAGTTCGACACCACGTGGCTGGACACGATGATGGCGGGCGGCTACACCCCGCCGCGCCGGTTGGACGTGGCACTGCTGGCCACAGCGGTCGAGGCGCACGACGCGCACGTGGACCGCCAGCGCGACCGGCTCTTCAACTCCGCCGAGCGCGGCCGCCCCGAGGTCGGCCACGAGACGTGGTACCAGGTGGACGTGCGCGCGGGCGGCCAGGCGTACCGGCTGCGCGTGGCGCGGACCAGGGCCGCCCGCTACCGCGTCGTGCTGGACGGCGCGCACGGCACCGCCGGCACCGCGGTGGACGTCGACGTCGAGCGGTCCGGCCGCTTCGAGCGGCGGCTCACCGTGTCCAGCGGCGCGGCCAGCCAGAGCTTCGCGGTGCTCGCCGTGACCCAGGGTTCGGACTACCTGGTCGAGGTCGACGGTGCGGTGCACCGGATCTCCGGCGGTGAGGCCGGCCTGGTCCGCGCGCCGGCGCCGGCGATGGTGGTCGCCGTACCGGTCGCCGCCGGTGACCAGGTCGCCGAGGGCGATGTGCTCGTCGTGGTCGAGTCGATGAAGCTTGAGACCGCGCTGCGTGCCCCGGTGTCCGGCACGGTCGCCGAGGTGCTCGTGCCGGCGAACACGCAGGTCGAGGGCGGTACCAAGCTGGTGCGGCTGGAGCCAGACCCGGAGGCGGGCGACGCCGCCGCCTCGGAGACCTCCGAGCGGGTGGACCTGAGTGCGCTGGCCGGCACGGGAACCGAGCTGGCCCCGGCAGGCGCGGCGGCCGATGCGCTGGCCGCGCTGCGCTCGCTCGTACTGGGCTTCGACATCGACGAGAGCGAGGCCCGCCCGCTGCTGGCCGGGCTCGCCGCCGCGCGCGCCGAGCTGGCGCACGACGACCCGAGGGTGCTGGCCGGCGAGACCGGGGTGCTGCAGATCTTCGCCGACCTGTCCGCGCTGTCCCGCAACCGCCGCGTCTCAGGCGGCGCCGGGGCGCTGGCCTCGGACGACGCCGCGGTGGACGTCGAGGCGGCGCGCAACCCGCAGGAGTACCTCTACGCCTACCTGCGCTCGCGCGACGCCGAGGCGGAGGGGCTGCCCGAGTCGTTCCGGATCCGGCTGCGCCGCGCGCTCGCCCACTACGGTGTCGCCGACCTGGAGCCGTCTCCCGAGCTGGGCCCGGCGCTGTACCGGATGTTCCTGGCGCACCGCCGCGCCAGCGCGCACGCCCCGGTGCTGGCGGAGCTGCTGCAGTACCGGATGCGGCATCCGGAGTCGCTGCCCGAGTCCGCGAGGGAGGGCTACCGGCAGGTGCTGGACCACCTGGTCACGGCGACCCAGCTGCGCCACCCGATGGTCGGTGACCTGGCCCGCCAGGTCCGGTACCGGTGCTTCGACGCGCCGCTGATCGCCGCCGCCAGGGCCAGGGTGCAGCGCGAGGTCCGCGACGAGCTCGACCACCTGGCCGCCGACCCCGCCGCCAGGGCCGCCCAGATCGACGACCTGGTGGCCTCCGGCGAGCCCATCCTGAGCGCCTTCGGCGACCGGCACCACGCCGCGATGCTCGAGGTGATGACCAGGCGGTACTACCGGATCCGGCCGCTGGAGCGGTTCGCCGTCGTCGAGCACGACGGCCGGCCCCTGCTCACCGCCGGCTACCAGCTCGACGGGCACGCGTACGCCGTGCTGGCCACGGTGGTGGACAGCACCGCGAGCGGCGGCGCGGAGAACCCCCACGCGGTGTCGACCGACCTCAACGACATGGTCGCCGCCCTGCCGCCGGGCCGCACCGCGCTGATCGACCTGTACGTCACCTCGGACGACTCGTCCGGCGTCGAGCCCGATGCCAGGGCCGGCCGGATCCGCGACCGGCTCGGCACCATCCCGGAGGCGGTGGCGCGGGTCGCCGTGGCCGTCCGGCGTGCCGACGGTGAGTACAGCGGGCCGACCTGGTTCACCTTCCTGCGCGGTCCGGACGGCGAGCCGGTGGAGGACCCGACGCTGCGCGGCCTGCACCCGATGGTGGCCGAGCGGCTCGGGCTGTGGCGGCTGACCGGGTTCGAGCTCAGCCGGCTGCCGGCGGCGCCGGACGTGCACCTGTTCCGCGCCCAGGGCCGGGAGGTCTCCGAGGACCAGCGGCTGATCGCGATGGCCGACGTGCGCGACCTGACCATGGTGCGCGACGAGGACGGCCGCGTGCGCGGCGTGCCGCAGTTCGAGCACGTGCTGGACGCCTGCCTGAACAGCCTGCGTGCGGCTCGCTCCGCCGACCCGGCGCTGGCCAAGCTGGCCTGGAACCGGGTGCTGCTCTACGTGTGGCCGGTGGTGGACGCGCCGCTGACCGAGCTGGACGCCGTGGTCCGGTCGCTGGCGCCGCGCTCGGAGGGGCTGGGCCTCGAGCAGGTCATGGTGCAGTTCCGGGCGTCCGGCATCGGCGAGGCCGACGGTGAGCCGCGCGAGCTGATGCTGCGGATGTCCCGGCCACCGGGCGCCGGGCTGACCGTGCGGATCACCGACCCGCCGTTCTCCCCGCTGCGCGAGCTGGACTCCTACGCGCAGAAGGTGATCAGGGCACGGCGGCGGGGCGCGGTCTACCCGTACGAGCTGCTGCCGCTGCTGACCCGCTCGCCGGATGCCGACGGCGCGCCGGGCCGCTTCACCGAGTACGACCTCGACGAGTCCGGCAAGCCTGTGGTGGTGGACCGGGCGCCCGGCGGCAACACGGCCAACCTGGTGCTCGGCGTCGTCCGCACGCCCACCCGGCGCTACCCGGAGGGCATGACCAGGGTCGTGCTGCTCGGCGACCCGACCAAGGCACTGGGCGCGCTGGCCGAGCCGGAGTGCGCCCGCGTGATGGCCGCCATCGAGCTGGCGCGGCAGCTGGACGCACCGATCGAGTGGTTCGCGGTGTCCGCCGGCGCCAAGATCGCGATGGACTCCGGTACCGAGAACATGGACTGGATCTCCCGGGTGCTGCGCGGGATCATCGAGTTCACCCAGGACCCGGCCCTGCGCAACGGCGAGATCAACGTCGTCGTCACCGGCATCAACGTCGGCGCCCAGCCGTACTGGAACGCCGAGGCCACGATGCTGATGCACACCAAGGGCATCCTGGTGATGACCCCGGACAGCGCCATGGTGCTGACCGGCAAGCAGTCGCTGGACTACTCCGGTGGCGTGTCCGCCGAGGACAACTTCGGCATCGGCGGCTACGACCGGATCATGGGCCCGAACGGGCAGGCGCAGTACTGGGCGCCCGACCTGTCCGGCGCGGTCGACGTGCTGCTCGCGCACTACGAGCACACGTACCTGGCACCGGGGGAGCGGTTCCCGCGCCCGGCGCCGACCACCGACCCCGTCGGGCGGGACATCGGCGAGGCGCCGCACGCCGGCCCCGGCACCGACTTCACCCGGCTCGGCCAGATCTTCGCGCCTGCCAGCAACGCCGACCGCAAGAAGCCGTTCGACATCCGCTCGCTGCTGCGCGGGGTGGCCGACGCCGACCACGCGCCGCTGGAGCGCTGGGTGGACATGCACGACGCCGACTCCGTGGTCGTGTTCGACGCGCACCTCGGTGGCCAGCCGATCTCGCTGATCGGGATCGAGTCGCGCCCGCTGCCCCGCCACGGCCGGCCGCCGGTGGACGGCCCGTCCCAGTGGACCGCGGGCACCCTGTTCCCCCGGTCCTCGAAGAAGACCGCGCGGGCGATCAACGCGGCCAGTGGCAACCGGCCGCTGGTGGTGCTGGCCAACCTGTCGGGCTTCGACGGCTCACCGGAGTCGCTGCGCGCGCTGCAGCTGGAGTACGGCGCCGAGATCGGCCGTGCGGTGGTCAACTTCGCGGGCCCGATCGTCTTCTGCGTGGTCAGCCGCTACCACGGCGGTGCGTTTGTGGTGTTCTCCGGCACGCTGAACGACAACATGGAGATCGCCGCTGTGCAGGGCTCGTACGCGTCGGTGATCGGTGGCGCGCCGGCGGCGGCCGTCGTGTTCGCCGGTGAGGTGAACAAGCGCACCGCCACCGACCCGAGGGTGGCCGACGTCGAGGCGCGGCTGGCGAAGGCGGTCAGCTCGCGCGACGACGCCGAGGCCGCGCGGCTGCGCTCCGAGCTGGTCGCCGTGCGGACCGCGGTGCGCTCGGAGAAGCTCGGCCAGGTGGCGGACGAGTTCGACACCCAGCACAGCATCGAGCGGGCCCAGCGCGTCGGTTCGGTGGACACCATCGTGCCGGCCAGGCAGCTGCGGCCCTACCTCGTCGACGCGGTGCGCCGAGGCATGGCCAGGGCGCTCGCCGGCCCGGGCGGCGGTGACTGAGAGGGCGCCGATCTCACCCGGACGCATGGGTTGCAAAGTGAGACCCAGGCGGTAAGCTTCGTGCATTGGTGGCGCGCGGGCCCATTTCCGGTGGCCCGCGCGGTTCAGCCGAATAGTGCTGGACCCGGTCAATGGCGCGGAGGTCATGGGTGACTGGAAATGCCGAGCTCTTTGACCTGACCGGCAAGGTCGCGATCGTCACCGGCGGCAGCCGGGGCATCGGCTTCATGATTGCCGGCGGCCTGCTGCGGGCCGGCGCGAAGGTCTATCTGAGCAGCCGGAAAACGGCCGAGCTGGAGGCCGCCGCCGAGCAGCTCGGCGAATGGGGTGACGTCACCGCGATACCGGCGGACGTCAGCTCGGAAGCGGGCGCGGCCGAGCTCGCCGCCGCGGTTTCCGCGCACGAGCAGGCGGTGCACGTTCTGTTCAACAATGCCGGGGCGGCCTGGGGCGCACCGCTCGCGGAGTTCCCGGACAAGGGCTGGGACAAGGTGCTCGACGTCAACGTGCGCGGTGTCTTCCACCTGACCGTCCAGCTGCTGCCCCAGCTGCGCGCGGCGGCCACCCCGGATGACCCGGCGCGGGTGGTGAACATCGGCAGCATCGATGGCATCCGGGTGCCCGAGCGGGAGTTCCAGAACTTCTCCTACAGCGCCAGCAAGGCCGCCGTGCACATGCTCACGCGCCACCTCGCCGCCGAGCTGGCCCCGGAGATCCTGGTCAACGCGATCGCGCCGGGCCCGTTCGAGTCGCGGATGACGGCCGGCCTGCTCGCCGCGCACGGCGACGCCATCCGGGACCGCTCGCCGCTGCGCCGGATCGGCCGGCCAGACGACATGGCCGGCATCGCGGTGTTCCTCGCCAGCCGCGCCAGCACCTACATCACCGGTGCGGTCATCCCGGTCGACGGCGGCATCAGCACCACCGGCTGACCCGGCCGCACCACCCGCTCGCACATCCGAGCCGCACCACTTGCTCGCCCACCCGCACCGCACCGCACCGCGCCGGGTCCCGGCGCCGAAGCCCGTACCCGAAGGAGAGCCCGATGTCGATGGTGAAGTTCGATGTGGATGGCCAGCTCGGCCTGCTGACGGTGGACAACCCGCCGCTGAACCTGATGTCCCAGGGTGTGATCGACGGGTTCGAGGAGGCGGTCAACCAGGCCAGCGTCGCCGACATCCGCGCCCTGCTGGTCCGCGCGGAGGGGTCGCACTTCATGGGCGGAGCCGACGTGCACATCTTCGACGGCAAGACCGCCGCGCAGGCGAGGTCGATGTTCGCCAGGTCGCTGCCGGTGTTCGCCCGGCTCGAGGAGCTGCCGTTCCCGACCGTGACCGCCGTGCAGGGCCTCTGCCTCGCCGCCGGGCTCGAGGTCGCGCTGTCCACCGATATCGTGGTGGCCGGCGAGTCGGCCAAGTTCGCACAGGTGGAGCGACACATCGGGACGAGCACGCTGCTCGGCGGGGCACAGCGGCTGGCCGAGCGGGCCGGCTCGGCGCGGGCCCGGCAGATCGTCTTCGACGGCGACCAGTACAGCGCCCAGCAGTTCGCCGACTGGAACATCATCAACCACGTGGTGCCGGACGCCGAGCTCGGCGCGTTCGCCGAGAAGCTGGCGCGGCGCTACGCGGCCGGCCCGACCCGTGCTTTCGCCGCCGGCAAGGCGCTGATCAGGGGTTACCTGGACGGCGACATGCGCGCCGCCGACCGGGCCGTGCTGGAGAGCGCCGCGCCGCTGTTCGACACCGAGGACATGCAGACCGGCGTCAAGACCCTGCTCACCCTCGGCGGCCGCAACTTCCTCGGCAAGGCCGAGTTCAAGGGCCGGTGAGCGGGGTCACAGCACTGGGAGCTTCACGCACACGCACGCCGACCACTACTTCGGGCGCATCGAGCTGCCCGACGACGATGTGGCGGCCCCGGCATTCCCTGGAATGCTCGGGGCCATGCTCACCCCCGCCGACGAGTTCCCGATCCACCAGACCCCGGAACCCATTGCCTACGCCGGCAGCGACCGCAACTTCTACGACCGCTATTTCTTCAGCGGCTACCAGCCGGACCTGTCCAGCTACTTCGCGGTCGCCTTCGGGATGTACCCGGCGCTGAACATCGCGGACGCGCACTTCAGCGTGTTGCGCGGCGACCGGCAGTACAACCTGCACGCGTCGCGGCTGCTGGACGGCGACCGGATGCGGCTGGAGGTCGGGCCGATCTCGATCGAGGTGCTCGAGCCGCTGCACCGGATCCGCGTGCGGGTCGCGGGCGAGCACGGCAGCGCCGCCGAGGGCATCGCGTGCGAGCTCGAGCTGACCGGGCGCGCGTTCCCGATCGAGGAACCCCGGTTCACCCGCCGCTACGGCCCCCGGCTGCTGTTCGACTACACGCGGCTGACCCAGAACGTGCGCTGGACCGGCTGGATCGACGTGGACGGCGAACGCGAGCAGCTGGAGCCGGGCGCGGTGGGTACCCGGGACCGGTCCTGGGGCATCCGACCGGTGGGCAGCTCCGACGCGCAGCCCTCCGCGCCCGGGCTCGGGGCGCAGTTCTTCTGGCTCTGGACGCCGACGAACCTCGCGGGCCGCAGCGTGTTCTTCCACGTCAATAACGATGCCGAGGGGGTGCCGTGGAACCTGCGCGCGGCGCTCTGCGCGGACGGCGCGGCCCAGGGTGAGGTGCTGGAGACGGCCGCCGCGCGGGCCGGCGTGGACTTCCAGCCCGGCACCCGGTACCCCACGGGCGGCTGCGTCGAGATCGACCCGCCCGGTGAGCCGACGCTGCGACTGGTGTTCGAACCGGCGCTGCGGTTCCAGATGCGCGGCCTCGGCTACCACCACCCGACCTGGGGACACGGCAAGTTCGTGGCGCCGCTGGCCGTCGAGCGGGAGGACTTCGTGGTGTCCGAGGCCGATCCGGCCGACCCGACGCTGATGCACCTGCAGTCCGTGTGCCGGGTGCGTGCCGAGCAGGACGGCCGGCCGAGCGAGGACGCGGCGGGACTGTTCGAGTCGCTCGTGTTCGGCCAGTACACCCCGTACGGCTTCACCTCCCTCACCGACGGGTACGCCCCCCGGTAGCTCGGAAGGGGGTGGGAGATGCCTCCTGGGAGGGCCGCGGCCGGGCTGCCTGCTAGCTACGGTCAGGTGCCTGACCTCGGGAGGGACCGAATGTTGAGCGAGCCGGCGGACGGCAGGCACGAGCTGTTCGGCGCCTGGTGCGCACCGATCTTCAGCGTGCTCACGGTGGTCGGCTTTCTCGGTTTCGCCGGCTTCTATGCGCCGGCGGCGGCCTCGCTGCCGCCCTCGCGGCTCGCGGCCTACTACGCCGAGCACCGGTTCGGCGTCGAGCTCGGCATGTCGATCTTCTGTGTCGCCACCGCGTTCCTGGCCATCTTCACGGTCGCGCTGACCCTGGCGCTGCTCCGGATCGAGCGGGGTTCGCCGCTGATGGCGGTCAGCCAGGCGCTCGGTGGGCTCGGTGTGGTGCTGCTGATCTTCATCTCGTGCTGCCTGTGGATCGGTGCCGCGTACCGTGCGGGTGCCGCGGCTCCGGACGTCACCGTGGCACTGAACGACGCCGCCTGGTTCGGCTTCCTGGTCGGCTGGGTGATGCTGTCGCTGCAGATGGCGGTGACCGCGGCGGTCACGCTGCGGGACCGGAGCGCGGCGCCGCTGGTGCCGAGGTGGCTGTCCTGGGCGTCGGTGATCGGCGCCGTCGTACTGGTCACGGCCAACGGCTGCGTGTTCACCAAGACCGGCACCTTCGCATGGGACGGCGTGCTCGGCTACTACCTGCCGATGGCCATCTGGGCGACCTGGCTGGACGGGCACGCCTGGTACCTGCGCAAACGCCTGCGCCGGCCGCGGACCGAGCCGGCCGCCACCGCGCTGGCCAACGTCTAGCGCGGGTCAGGACTCCGCGTCGCGCACGACGACCACGGGGCAGTGCGCGTGCGTGACGAGGTACTGGCTGACCGAGCCGAGCAGCATGCCGCTGAACCCGCCGTGCCCCCGATTGCCGACCACGAGCAGCTCGGCGGTCTCGCCCGCGTCCAGCAGGACCTGCGCGGGGTGGCCCTCCCGCACGTGCCGGTGCACCTTTGCGAGCTGGTGGGTGTCCCGGTGCCTCCTAGCGCGACCCGGTCCCCGGCGACCGGACCCTCTGATCAACATGGTGGCACAAGCTGAGCCGGCACTCAGGGTGCGACTGGTCACCTGAGCCGAACGATGTGGACGATTGTCGCGGCTGGCCTGCCCGGTACGCTCGCGCTACCTCGGGCCAACCGCCGATCTGCTGTCCCCGAGTGAGGAGACCTCGATGTCCCCGACCGTGCTCTCTGTGGGCCTCGACCCCGCGCTCGTCGACGCGAGTCCGACCTCGCGGGCGGCATTTCCGGAGGTGGATGCGGCGAGTGTGCGTGCCGGTCTGGTCGCCAGCGAGGAGGAGCTGAAGCGGTTGGGCTTTCGGTCCGACATGTGCCTGCTCGACTACGGCGCTACGGCGGAGCAGGTCTACCGGACAACGCTCCGCGCGTCGTCCTACGACTACGTGAT
>DATAYB010000650.1:0-6978 GCA_036272795.1 Pseudonocardia sp. | reverse complement strand
CAGGGTCAGCCCGGGCACCCCCAGGTACGTCAGCAGCAGGGTGAGCACCCCGAGCACGCAGCTGGTGCCGAGCGCGGCCAGCAACACGCTGAACAGCAGCCGGGCCTGCGTGCGCCGCTCCGCCGTCGCCCCGTGCCGGATCCGGCTGGGCAGCACGACCAGCCCGGCAGCCGGCACCGCGAAGCCGAAGAACAGCACGCAGCTGAGCGTGTGCGGCAGCAGCGCGGTACCGAGCCCGACCACACCGAGGGTGCCGATCCCGACGACGAGCAGGGTCGTGCGGCCCACCCCGGTGCGGGGCGCGACGTCCCACCGCCCGGTGGGTACCAGCAGCAGCGCGACCACGTACGCCGCGCAGGCCACCCCGTGCAGCAGGACCTGGTGCAGCCCGCCGATGTCGAGCCCCGTCGCCGCGTGCACCGCGACCGCGGCGGCGTGCGCCTGCAGGTTGAAAGCGCCGGCCGACCCGATCATGGCGACGGCGAGCAGCTGTGTCACCCAGGTGCGCAGCCCCATGAACAGCAGCACGCCGGCGATCAGCAGGTTCAGCCCGGAGAACGCGTAGTCCAGCACCGCCTGCTGGAGCGGCTCGCTGCCCGGCACCGCCTCCAGCACGCCCTGGGCCCAGGCACTGCCGGTACCGGCGCGCGCGGTGAGCGCGGCGGCCACCGAGGTCGAGTAGGTGGCGGCGGCGACCAGCGCGCCGATCGCCAACCAGCCCAGCGAGACCACCAGGCTGGCGGTCAGCAGGACGGCGTAGCCGATCCCCAGCAGGCGATCCGTGGCGCGCGCCGTCATGACCGGCCCGCTCTCGAGCCGACGACGCTGAACCGGTCGACGGTGCTGAACCGGTCGACGGAGGGCTCCAGCTCCTCGGGCAGCCAGGCCCGCAGCCGCGCCCCGCCCGCGTCGTCGGAGACGACCTCGAGGTCCCCGCCCAGCGCGGCCAGCCGCTCCGCGTCGTGCGCCAACCCGTCGCGCAGCGCGCCGATCGAGGTGCCCGGCGTCGGGTCCTCGATCTCCACCGTGAGCCGGCCGTCGGCGTGCGCCAGCTGGACCCGCAGCGGGCGGTCGGCGGCCTGCCCGGCCAGCTGCTGCATCGCCGAGGCCGCCAGGTAGTAGATGCCGGACTCGACCTCCCAGGCCAGCCGGTCGGGCAGCGTGCCGAGCAGCCGCACCTCCCGGGGTAGGTCGGTGGCCAGCTCGTCCAGCGCGCCGTAAGGGCCCTGGTCGCGCAGCACCGCGGGGTAGACACCCCTGGCGATCACCCGGAACCGGTCGAGCAGCTCGTCCAGCCGGACCCTCGCCCTGGCGATCGCCCGCTGGGCCGCCTCGGCGCCGGTCAGCTCGGCCGGCTCCTCGTCTTCCTCGCCGTCCCGGTCCTCGTCCCGGTCTTCCTCGCCGTCCTCTTCGCCGTCCTCTTCGCGAACCCGATCCGAAGCCCCGCCGTCCCCGCCGGTCTGCTCCGGTCCGGCGACAGCGTCCGCCTCGGCTTCCGGCTCGGACGAAGGCTCGGCTTCCGGCTCGGTGAGCGCCGCCTCGGCGTCGGCCAGGTCGAGGCGCAGTGTGGTCAGGCGCTCGGTGGTCGCGTTGCCGAGCTCGTTGATCAGACGGCGGCGCTCCACGTCCCTGGCCTGGGTCAGCCGCTGCCGGGAGGCCTGCAGCTCGGCGGCCAGCTCGTCGGCGCGCCGGACCCGTTCCTCCAGCTCCGCGTTGAGCTGCACGCCGCGCAACAGCATGCTCGCGCCGTTCGCCACGTCCTGCATGAGCCGCTGGTCGGAGGGGGTGACCGGGCGGTCCGGCTTGCCGATGGCCAGCACCGCGCGCAGCACCGGCCCGTCGAGCACCGGGACCACGTGGTCGGTGTCCGGCTGGGAGAGCAGCACGGCGAGGCTGGGTACGGTGCGCGCCGAGGAGCCGCTGAACGGCGGGTAGCTGGCCGCGCTGACCAGCCGGTCCTCCACCGCCAGCCACAGCTCAGCCCGCTGCGCGTCGGTGCCCTCGGCGAGCACCCTGGCCAGCCCGGGCAGCGCCTGCTCGAGCGAACCGCCCCGGATCCGGGCGGCGGCCTCGGCCAGCGCGGAGTACGGCGTCGTCGTGGAGTCCCTGGCCAGGCGCTGCACCAGCCGGTCGACCACCGCGAGCACCAGCGGCAGTACGGCCACGCTCGCGCCGGCGGCCACGAACGGCAGCAGCACGGCCGCCTCGTTCTGCGGCATCACGACACCGAGACCGCCGATCACCAGCGGGAACGCCACCGCCACGAAGCACGCCACCAGAAGCAGTCGCAGCAGTCTCGCCACGAGGGTTCTGTTCATAGCGCACCCATCGGCCCCTTCGAGGACATCACCTGCCTTGCGGCGCATCCACCTGGATCACCGGGTACGGGCACGAACCTCGTCACTGGGACATTAGTGTCGCGAGCGTGAGATGCCACGACCAAGCCTGGCGCGCGGGTTTCAGTGGATCACCGGTGCTGTGCTAGACCTCGGTCCGCTGGGAGCGCAGGTAGGTCAGCACGGCCAGCACCCTGCGGTGGTGCTCGGAGGTATCGGTGTGCAGGCCGAGCTTGCCGAAGATGTTCGCGATGTGCTTCTCCACGGCTTTCGGCGTGACGAACAGCTGGGCCGCGATGCCGTTGTTGGACCGGCCCTCGGCCATCAGCCGCAGCACGTCCATCTCCCGCTCCGACAGCGACGCGACGACGTCCTTCTTGTCGCCGCGCGGGCGCTCCACCAGCCGCTTCGCCAGCACGGGTTCGATCACGATCTCGCCGTCGTGGATCCGGTTCAGGGTGTCGGTCAGCACGTCGACGCTGCCGACCTTCTCCTTGAGCCGGTAGCCGATACTTTCGGTGCCGATGTCCAGGATTCGCATCAGGTAGTGCGTCTCGGCATAGTGCGACAGGAACAGCAGACCCATGGTGGGGTGGCTGGCGCGCAGCCGTTCCGCCGTGGTCAGGCCGCCGTCGGGCTCCGGGGGCATCCGGATGTCCAGGATCGCCACGTCGGCCTGCTCGGTGGCCAGCAGCGCGACCAGTTCGTCGCCGCCGCCGACCGCCCCGACGATCTCGTGTCCGGCTGCCCGCAGCAGCATCAGCAGTCCCTCGCGGAAGAGGGCGCCGTCCTCGGCCAGTGCTACTCGCATGGAATCCTCACCGTGATCGTGCCGCTGTCCGGGGTGTCGCCCTCGAAGAGGTTGACCGTACCCCCCAGCGGGTGTGCCTGGTCCAGCATCAACCCGACCTGTTCGGCGCCGACTCCGACGGCCGTGAGCAGCAGGTACTGCCCGGTCCGCTCGACGGTGACCCGCAGCACCGGCCGGCGGTCCGCCGGCTGCGCGGCCAGGCACTCCGCGACGGCGAAGTACGCGGCGCCCTCGGCCACCGGCCCGAACCGGTCGGTACCCGCGATGATCTCCACCTCGGCGGCGGACTGGTCGGCCAGCTCGCGCAGCGCGGGCCCGAGACCGGCCTGGTCCAGCAGCGGCGGATAGATCTGGGCGGACACCGCGCGGAGCTCCTGCAGCACCGAGTGCAGCTCGTCCTGCAGCTCGGCGATGCGGTTCTGCCAGTCCTCCTCGTCGTGCGGGGACTGGTACCGCAGCAGGCCGAGCCGCAGCGCGAGCGCGGAGATGCGCAGCGAGGCGCCGTCGTGCAGCTGCCGTTCCAGCAGTCGCCTGCGGACCCACTGCGAGGCCTCGCGGCGCCGCAGGGCGGCGCCCATCGACTCCTCGGGGCTGCTCGGCAACTCGCTTGACTCGCTCATCAATTCGTTCAACGATTCGTCGGGAAGTCCGGGTGGTTTGTCCCCGATTGTCGGCACAGTGGCCGTCGTTGTCCCGGCCGCCGAGGGCGGGATCTCGGGTAACAGGGCCGCCGGTCGCGGCCCGGGCAGCGAGTCGAGGTCCCCGAGCACGAGGCCATTCGGGGACCGCTCGCCGTCATGCCGGGGAGGCGCCGGGGTCATCGATCAAGTGTCCAGCTGACGCCCGTCAAGCCGAAAGGGTGCAGACCCCCGCGGCAGGTGGGGTTGTCCCCACCCCCTTTCGTGGCGTGAATTGTTAGCCTCTGGCGGAATGCCTGGTCACGGCATAGTTACCGACATGCAATATGCTCGATCTTCCGACACGCCGCAGCTAATATGGTGCCCCATTTAGCGGAGGGGTGTCGTGACCTACAACCTCGGCGTTGACCTGGGCACCACGTTCGTGGCAGCCGCCGTCGCGCACCCCACCCAGGTGGAGATGTTCACCTTGGGTGACCGCTCGGTGGTGGCTCCCGCGGTGGTGTACCTGCGCGACGACGGCGAGCTGGTCACCGGGGATGCGGCAGGTCGCCGCGCCGTGAGCAGCCCGGACCGCGTGGGCCGCGAGTTCAAGCGCCGCCTCGGCGACCCGACCCCGGTGATGCTGGGTGGTTCACCGCACGCCGTCACCGCGCTGCTCGGCTCGCTCCTGAGCGATGTGCTGGCGAAGGTCAGCGAGACCGAGGGCATCGCGCCGGAGCGGGTCGTGCTGACCCACCCGGCGAACTGGGGCCCCTTCCGCCGCGGTCTTTTCGAAGAAGTGCCGAACCTGGCCGGCCTCACCGATGTCACGCTCGTCACCGAGCCGGAGGCGGCCGCCGCGCACTACGCCGCGTCCCGCCAGCTCGACGACGGCGAGATCGTCGCGGTGTACGACCTCGGCGGCGGCACGTTCGACGCGACGGTGCTGTGCAAGCGGCCCGGCGGTGTCGAGATCCTGGGCACCCCGGAGGGCATCGAGCGGCTCGGCGGGGTCGACTTCGACGAGGCGATCCTGTCGCACGTCAACTTCACGGCCGGCGGCACGCTCAGCGAGCTCGACCTGCGGGACCCGCAGACCACGATCGCGCTGGCCCGGCTGCGGCAGGACTGCATCCTGGCCAAGGAGGCGCTCTCGGTCGACACCGAGACGGTCCTGCCGGTGTTCCTGCCGGGACGGCACTTCGACGTGAAGCTGACCCGCGCCGAGTTCGAGGAGATGGTGCGGGCCCCGATCGAGTCCACGATCGGCGCGCTGTCCCGCACGCTGCGCTCGGCGCGCGTGACGCCGGAGGAGCTCAGCGCAGTGCTGCTGGTAGGTGGGTCCTCGCGGATCCCGCTGGTGGCGCGGATGGTGTCCGAGGAGCTCGGCCGCCCGACGGTGGTGGACACCCACCCGAAGTACGCGGTGGCGCTCGGCGCGGCGACGCTGGCCGGCCTGCCGGCGAGAAACGGTTCCAACGGCTCGAACGGGCGGGGCGCGGACGCCGCCGAGCCGGCCTGGGCGCCCCCGGTCAGCCTCGGTGGCGTCTCGGTGCCCCGCCACGAGCTGCGCACATCGGCCCCACCGGCGCTGCCGGCCGTGCCGCAGAAGCTGGCCCCCGCGCCGTCCGTACCGGCGCCGCCGGCCGAGGCGCCGCGCCCGCAGCCGAGGTCGGCACCGGCCCCGGCCTCCGCGCTCGAGTCGCCGACCACCCGGGTGGCCGAGCAGCAGTTCCCGACGAGCCGGTTGGCCACGTCACCCCCGAACACCGCGCCCCCGAACACCGCGCCGCCCGGCACCGGGCCGAACACGGGGCCGCACACCGTGCCGCCGCGCGGCGGTGGACCGAACACGGGACCCCACACCGGGCCGAACAACGCGCTGCCGACGACGGCGATCCCGGCCGTGTCGCGCCCCGGGCCGTACGGCGGCCCCGGTTCCGGCCGCCAGAGCGGTCCGCAGTACCTCGCCGGCCCACCGCAGCGGGGCGGCCCGGGTGGCCGCCCGCCGGGTGGTCAGGGCCCGAACACCGGGCAGTGGGACCCGCGCGGCCCCGAGCAGCCGGCACGTGCGGGCGCCTCGAGGTGGCAGCTGGTCGGACTGGGCGTGCTGGCGCTGGTCGCGGCCGCCGCCGTGGTGTTCGGCACCGTGTTCGTGATCAACTCGCTGCGCGCGACGCCGCCGGCCGACGACTCGGGTACCTCGGCGCAGCCTGCCAACCCGGCCGCGGTCGCCCCGCCGCCACCCGCCGCGTCCATCGTGGCCAGCGTGCCGATCCCCAGCCTCGGCACCCCGATCCCGGTCGGCGCGACGCCGGAGTTCGCGGCCGTCTCGCCGAACGGCCGGCTGGTGTACGTGGCCAACGGCACCGCGAAGGTCGTCACGGTGCTCGACACCTCGGTCAACCAGGTGATCGCCACCATTCCGGTGGACGCCGGCCCTCCGCAGTTCCTCACGTTCGCCCCGGACGGTCGCCGGGTGTACATCAGCATCTTCGACGACGCGCGCACGATCGCGGTTGTCGACGTACTGGACACCACGTCGAACAAGATCGTGGGCGCGATCCCCGTGCGCACCAGGCCGTTCCGCGCCGCGGTGACCGCCGACGGCCGCACGCTGTCCGTGCCCAACCACGACTCCGGCACCATCTCGGTGATCGACACCGCCACGCTGAAGATCATCAGGGACGTCCGGGTCGCGCCGAACCCGCACTGGATGGAGTTCTCCAAGGACGGCTCGCGCGCCTACACCGCGAACCACGAGTCGAACCTGGTCTCGGTGCTGGACGCGAGCAACGACGCGGTGCTCGCCCAGATCCCGGTCGGCAAGAGCCCGCACGCGCTGTCCGTGCACCCCACTCGGCCGCTGGTGGCGAACGTCAACTACGACGCCAACACCGTCACCATGATCGACACGAACACCAACCAGGTCACCGCCACCATCCCGGTCGGCAAGAACCCGCAGTCGATCGCCTGGTCGCCGGACGGCCGGTTCGCCTACGTGGCCAACAACACCGACAACACAGTGTCGGTTATCAACGCGGAGACCAACCAGGTCACCGCGACGATCCCGACCGGGCCGAGTCCGACCAGCGTGGCCGTGGTGCCGGACGGCCGCCAGGCCTACGTCACCAACCTCAAGGGCGGCACGCTGTCCGTGCTGAACCTCGGCGGCTGACGCCTAGGTTCACCACCGCCCACACACCTGGCT
>DATAYB010000649.1:0-2539 GCA_036272795.1 Pseudonocardia sp. | reverse complement strand
GCCACCCCGGGCGCGAGCCACGGCATCGGCCGATCGTGCCGGAACCGCCAGGTCGACTCCTGGACCAGCCGGAACTGGTCCACCGTGCGGCTCAGCGAGCGCCGGCCGAGCGCGGCGGGCAGCGCGGGCACCAGCTGCCCGGCGTAGAACGCGCCCACCTCGTCCAGCCCCCGCCCGCCGGCCCCGGTCGGCAGGTACCGCACCTCGATGTCCGGGTCGGCCCGGTCCAGGGCGGCGGCCGCATCACGGCGGTCCAGCAGGGCGTCGGTGTGCTCGTCCCAAGCGCGCTCTAGTGCGCGCAGGGCCACCTGGATCCCCGGGGTCATACTTCGCAGCCTGCCACGCACCCGGTGCGGCGCACGGACCAGAACGAGACACTCAGGTCAGGGTGTGCTCTGCCGGCGGCACGGGGGCGACGAGGAACTCGACCGCCGGCAGGCCGAGCACCATCGTGAGCCCGCCGCCGGGGGTGTCCTCGGCGGCGAGGGTGCCGTCCATGGCCTGCGCGAGCCCCCGCGACAGCGCCAGCCCGAGCCCGACGCCGGTGCCGTTGTCGCGGTCGCCGAGGCGCTGGAACGGCAGGAAGATCGCGTCCCGGGTCTCCAGCGGCACACCAGGGCCCCGGTCGATCACCCGCAGCTCGACACGCTGCCCGATGGCACTGGCGGTGACGGTCACCGGGCTGCCCTCGGGGGCATAGCGCAGCGCGTTCGCCGCCACGTTGGCGATGATCCGCTGCAGCAGGTCCGGGTCGGCCGTGATCTCGGGCAGGTCGGCAGGCAGGTCCAGCACGATGGTGTGGCCGGCGGCGCCGAGCTCGTCCAGGGCGATCGGGATGATCTCGGAGAGCGCCAGCGACCTGGGGTGCACCGGCAGCGCACCGGCCTGCAGGCGACTGGTGTCGAGCAGGTTGTGCACGAGCGTGATCAGCCGGTCGATGGACTCGTCGGCAGTGGCCAGCAGCTCGCGGTGGTCGGCGGGCGACCAGGTCATGTCGGGGTCGGCGAGGCTGGACACGGCGGCCTTCGCGGCGGCCAGCGGGGTGCGCAGGTCGTGGCTCACGGCGGCGAGCAGCGCCGTCCGGGTGCGGTCGACCTCGGCGAGCGGGCCTGCCTGGGCGGCCTCCGCGCTGAGCTCACGCTGCTCGAGGGCGTTGCCGACGCGCGCGGCGAACGCCGCCAGGATCCGCCGGTCCGCGGCCGGCAGGGGGTGGCCGCACAGGGCCAGCACGGCGGTCCCGCCGACCGGCACCGTGGTGTCCGCAGACCTGGGCGCCGCGCACGGGCTCTCCCCCGACTGCGCGAGTGTGCTCCACTCGCCGGGTCCGCCGAGTGCGCCGGAGCCAGCGGTGATGCCGGCCGGGTCCCGGCGCAGCAGCGAGACCGAGTCCATCGCGAACGTCTCACGCAGCCGGTCCAGCAGCGCGGGCAGCGCCTCCTCACCGCCGAGCACGCTCCCGGCCAGCATGGCGAGCGTGTCGGACTCCGCCGCCGCCCGCCTCGCCTTGCTGGCCCGGCGTGCGGCGAACTCCACCACCGAGCTCACCGAGGCGGCCACGAACACGAAGACGAGCAGGCCGATCAGGTTGTCGTGTTCGGCGATCGCGAGGCTGCCGATCGGCGGCGTGAAGTAGTAGTCCAGCAGCAGCGACGCGGCGACGGCCGCGCAGAGGCCGGGCGCCAGGCCGCCGACCAGGGCGGCGAGCACAACGACGCTCAGGTACAGCAGAATCTCGCTGGACAGGCTGAGCACCCCGCGCTGGCCGACCAGCACGAGCGTGAGCAGCGGCAGCAGGACCACCCCGAGCAGGGCGCCGTAGCCGCGACGGCGGGTGGAAAGGCCCCGGCCCAGCGGTGGCAGCCGGCGCCGCCGGGCCGCCTGCTCGTGGGTGACCATGTGCACGTCGATGTCGCCGGAGAGCCGGGTCACGGTCGCCCCGACGCCCGGCCCGGTGAGCAGCTCGCTGAGCAAACGCCGGCGGCTGGTGCCGAGGACGAGCTGGGTGGCGTTCTCGGCGCGGGCGAACTCGAGCAGCGCCGTCGGGATGTCGTCACCGAGCACCTCGTGGTACGTCCCGCCGAGCGACTGGACGAGGCGCTGCTGCTCCAGCAGGTCGGCCCGTGACACCCAGGCGAGGCCGTCCGCCCTGGCCACGTGCACGGCGAGCAGGTCCCCACCGCTGGTCCTGGCCGCGATCCGGGCGGCCCGCCGGATCAGCGTGGCACCCTCGGCCCCACCGGTCAGCGCCACCACGACCCGCTCCCTTGTCTCCCAGGTGCGGGTGATCTGGTTCTCCTCGCGGTGCCGCAGGACACCCTCGTCCACCCGGTCGGCCAGCCAGAGCAACGCCAGCTCCCGCAACGCGTGCAGGTTGCCGATCCGGAAGTAGTTGGCAAGTGCCGCGTCGACCTTCTCCGGGTGGTAGATGTTGCCGTGCGCCATCCGCCTGCGCAGCGCCTCGGGGCTCATGTCGACGAGCTCGATCTGGTCGGCGGCGCGCACGATGGCGTCCGGCACGGTCTCCCGCTGCGGGATGCCG
>DATAYB010000648.1:0-3542 GCA_036272795.1 Pseudonocardia sp. | reverse complement strand
GGGCCTGTTCGGCGCGTTCGCGCTGACCCGGATCCGGAGGGGCCGCCTGCTGCTGCGGGTGATCTTCTTCGTGCCCTACATCGTCGCCAGCGTCGTGACCTCCGCGATCTGGAAGAACCTGCTCTCGCCGAACCTCGGCATCGGGCGCGAGCTGCACGTCAACGCGCTCGGCAACATCCACCTGGCACTGCCGGCGGTGGAGATCGTGAACAACTGGGCGTGGTGGGGCTTCCTCGTCGTGGTGTTCCTCGCCGCCATACGGGAGGTCAACCCGAACCTGTACGAGGCGGCCGCGCTGGACGGCGCCGGCACGTTCGGGCAGTTCTGGCACGTCACGCTGCCCGCCATCCGGCCGACGTTCGTGTTCCTCGGGCTGATGACGATCATCTGGTCGTTCCTGTCGTTCGACTACGTCTAGGTGCTGACCCAGGGCGGCCCGGCCGGCTCGACCGACCTGCTCAGCACCCTGCTCTACCGCGACGCCTTCGCGGAGCTGCGCGCCGGCTACGCCTCGGCGATCGGTGTGGTGATGGCCCTGATCAGCGCCGTCGTGGTGATCGGCTACCTCGTGCTGCGCAAGCGGAAGGGCTGGACGATATGACCGCGACCCTCGGTGCCCGCCGCGCCGCGCCCCGGGCCGAGGGGCGGCGGGCCACCTCGGCGACCGGCCGTCCCGCCGGACCGGTGATGCATGTGCTGCTGTGCGTGCTGGCGCTGTTCGCGCTGGGCCCGCTCGTGCTGTTCGTGTTCAGCGCGCTGAAGACCCAGTCCGAGCTCGCGGCCAGCCCGCTCTCGGTGCCCAGCGCGCCACACTGGGGCAACTTCCTGCACGCCTGGCAGCAGGCCAACATGGGCGCGGGGCTGGTGAACAGCGCGATCGTCGTCGCGGGCACGGTCGCCGGGGTCTGCGTGATCGCCGGCTGCGCCGCCTACGCCCTCGCGCGCCTCGACCTGCCCGGCGGCGGCGGCTTCCTGAGCTACCTGCTGGTCAGCAGCTCGCTGCCCACGCAGATGTTCCTCGTGCCGCTGTTCTACCTGTGGACGCGGATCGGCCTGTACGACTCGCTGTTCGGGCTCATCGTGATCTACTGCGGGCTGTTCTCGCCGTTCGCGACCCTGCTGCTGCGCTCGTTCATGCTCGCCATCCCTCGCGAACTCGACGAGGCGGCGCGGATCGACGGGGCGGGTGACCTGCGGCTGCTGCTGCGGGTCGTGCTGCCGGTGGCGGCGCCCGGATTTCTGACGATCGCGCTGGTCACGGCCCTGTCGGCGTACAACGAGTTCCTCGTCGCGGTGACGTTCATCCAGGACAGCGCCCGGCTCCCGGTGTCCACGACGTTCTTCAGCTTCCAGCAGGGCTACACGCAGGACTACACACTGATCGGCGCGGCCGGGCTGATCATGGTGCTGCCGATGCTCGTGCTCTTCCTGGCCCTGCAGCACCGGTTCATCGAGGGTGTCTCGTCGGCGGGGATCGCCGGGGTCTGAGGTTCGTCGCCCCCTCCGAAGCGAACCTTGAAATCGCCTAAACCTGTATCGCTTTTTTGATAGGGTGCCGGCATGGACCTGTCAGGGGCGACGGTACTGGTGACGGGCGGCGGTTCCGGGCTCGGAGCCGCCACGGCGAGGCTGCTCGCGGAGCACGCCGCCCACGTGGTGGTGCTCGACGCGGACGAGGAGCGGGCCGCCAAGGTGGCCGGCGAGGTGGGCGGCCACGCGGTGCGCGCCGACATCACCGGCGAGGCCGACGTGGTCGCCGCGGTGGGGCTGGCGGCGTCGCTGGCCCCGCTACGCGGTGTCGTGAGCTGCGCGGGGGGCGGGGCGAGCCGGCGCACGATCGGGCGGGACGGCAGCGTCGGGTCGGCCCACCCGCTCGCGGAGTTCGACCGGATCGTCCGGCTCAACACCGTCGGCACCTTCAACGTGGTGCGCGTGGCGGCGTCGGCCATGTCGCACAACGAACCCGATGCGAACGGCGGGCGGGGCGCGCTCGTGAACACGGCGAGCGCGGCCGCCTTCGACGGGCAGGTCGGCCAGGCGGCGTACAGCGCGGCCAAGGCGGGCATCGTGGGCATGACGCTGCCGCTGGCCCGGGACCTCTCCGTCGCCGGCATCCGCGTCAACACGATCGCGCCCGGGGTGTTCGCCACCCCGCCGATGCTCGCGGTACCGGAGCGGCTGCGCGACGAGCTGACCGCCTCGGTGCCCTTCCCCCGGCGACGGGGTGAGCCGGCCGAGTTCGCCGCGCTCGCCCTGCACCTGCTGACCAACGACTACCTCAACGGCGAGACGATCCGGCTGGACGGCGCAGTGCGCATGCCGGCCCGGTGACCCACCGGTTCGAGCACGACACCTGCATCACCGGGCTGGGGCAGTCGGCGATCGGGCGGCGGCTGGGCCGCTCGGCGCTGGACCTCACCACGGAGGCCTGCCTCGCCGCCGTCGAGGACGCCGGGCTCGGCCGCGCCGACATCGACGGCCTGGTCAGCTACCCCGGCGGCCAGGCGGCGCTCACCCACGGCTACGGCGGGCCGCCGCCGGAGGCCGTCCAGGACGCACTGCGGCTGGACCTGAACTGGTACGAGGGCGCGGCGGAGCTGCCCGGCCAGCTCGGTGCCGTGGTGGCCGCGTGCCTGGCGGTGTCGGCCGGGCTGGCGCGCCACGTGCTCGTCTACCGGACGGTGACCGAGTCGACCGCGCAGGGTGCGGCCGGTCGGGCCCAGGTGCTGCCGGGGGCGGGGGGAGTGCCGGCGGCCGGCGTGAACTACTGGACCGCGCCGTTCGGGGCCGTGTCCGCCGTGAACTGGCTCGCGCAGGTCGCCGCCCGGCACTTCCACGTGCACGGCACGACCCGCGAGCAGCTGGGCGCACTGGCGGTCACGCAGCGGGCGAACGCCGCGCTCAACCCGGCCGCGCCGCTGCGCACCCCGTTCGACCTGGACGAGTACCTCGCCGCCCGGATGATCTCCACGCCGCTCTGCCTGCTGGACTGCGACCTGCCGGTGGACGGCTCGACGGCGCTGGTGGTCTCGCCGGTTGAGCGGGCCGCCGACTCGCCCCGGCCACCGGTGTACGTGGAGGCCGTGGGCACCGCGCTGCGCGGCCGGGCATCCTGGGACCAGTACGGCGACATGACGTCCATGGCGGCGGCCGGCGCGGCGGCCCACCTCTGGCGGCGCACGGCGCTGCGGCCCTCCGATGTCGACCTCGCACAGCTCTACGACGGGTTCTCCATCCTGGCGCTGGTCTGGCTGGAGGCGCTCGGCTTCTGCGCACAGGGGGAGGGTGGCGCGTTCATCGGCGACGGCACCCGCATCGCGCGCACCGGTGAGCTGCCGGTGAACACCGCCGGCGGGCAGCTCTCCGGCGGGCGGCTGCACGGCTACGGCCACCTGCACGAGGCCTGCCTGCAGCTGCGGGGTGGCGCGGGGGCCCGGCAGGTCCGCCCGCGTGGCCGGCTGCCGGGGGTGGCGGTGGTGTCGAACGGCGGCGGCCCGGTCGCCGGCTGCCTGTTGTTGACCAGCTCGCGGAGTTAAGGGGTT
>DATAYB010000647.1:0-6333 GCA_036272795.1 Pseudonocardia sp. | reverse complement strand
GCCCACTCAGTGTCGTCGAGCAGATTCCCTCTCGGTAGAAAGCTGGTCAGTGTACTCATCGGTGGCCTCACCGAACCTCCAGGAATCACAGTCCCACTCGGTACCGCCAAGTGGAGCAAAAACACGGGGAGCGACTCGGCGGCCGACGCGACGTGGCCTGCTCGCGCTCGGCGGACATTACACACGTGGACCAGGCAGGTCACTATTCTGGCCAACAATCCGGGCGACCCGGTGCGGCGATTGCGGCATTCGGCCCAATCGAATTCTGGCGTTTGGTGGTTTCCCCTATTTGTATCCTCCGACAGCCTGATCACCGATGACGCTCGATGCCCGTGCCCGGTCCGGGCCACCCCGCCGCCGCTCGCCAGGCACCCGCCCGCCGCCCGCCGCCGGCTGGCTCGCGGTGCCTGCGGCGGCATTGCTCGCGACACTGCTGGGGGTATGGGCGAGCACTCCCCCGCCGGTACCGGGTGTGCCGCAACCCTCCACCCCCATCGACTACGCCGTGCCGGTGGCCCGGGTGCTGCTCGACCTGGCTCTGACCGCCGTGCTGGGGCTCAGCCTGCTGCCGCTGCTGTTCAGCCGGCGCGACGAGTGGGAGCTGCGCGGGGTGCTCCGGGCGGCGTACCGCGGCGCGCTGGTTGCCTCGGCGGTCTGGCTGGTCGCCGCGCTGGCCTCGGTCGTGCTGCAGACGGCGGAGCTCGCGCCGGTCCCCGGGGTCACCGCCGCGACCCTGGCCACGTACATCACGGGGTTCGCCGGCGCGCAGGCACTGCTGGCCAGCGCGGCCGCCGCACTGCTCGCCGGGGTACTGGCCGCCGTAGGTACCCGGTCGACCAGTCAGCTACCGAGCCGGCTGCTCGTGATCGCCGCTGGACTGGGGCTGCTGCCGCTGCTCGCCACCGGCCACAGCGGCGCGCTGTCGGAGCGCTGGCACGACCTGACCATGGTGTCGCTCGAGCTGCACGTGTTCGCCGCGACGGCGTGGACCGGTGGGCTCGCCGCGCTGGCCGGGTTGTTGCTGGCCCGGCCACCGCTGCTGGCCCGCGCGCTGCCGCGGTTCTCCCAGCTGGCCGGGCTGTGTCTGGCGACGGTGGCGGCTACCGGCGTACTCAACGCTCTTGTCGAGCTGGCCACCACGCCCGGCGCACAGCTGCCCTCGGCGCTACTGACCAGCCACTACGGCCAGCTGGTGCTCGCCAAGACGGGTTGCCTGGCCGTGCTCGGCGGGTGCGGTGCGCACATCCGGTTCCGGCTGCTGCCCTCGGTCGCGCTCGGCAGGCGGACCGCGCTCGCCGGCTGGCTGGCCACCGAGCTGGCGGTGATGGGCATGGCGTTCGGCCTGGCCGTGGTGCTCAGCCGCACCGGCGTCCTCAACACCGGCGGTTAACCGCGTGGCCTGTGAGTGGTATTGGTCGCTATTAGCGACAAAAACCACTCACAGGGTCAGGATGCGGCGGAGCTCGTCGTCCGGCAGCCGGTCGAGCCGGATCTTCCGCGTGCTCGGGCGGGGCAGGTGCGGAGCATGATCGCCGGCTCGTACCGCGACAGCCCGGCGCGCGATGAGATGGTGGCCTGGATGGCCGACCAAACCCGGTACGGCGGATTCGGCGAGGGCATCCTCAACACCGTCCGCCACTACGACTCGACGTGGCAGCCGGAGCCCAATCTGGCCGTCGGCCGGACGGCATTGCCTGTGCTCGCCGCCTGCGGCACCGACGACGTGGTCAACCCCTGGAGTCAGCCCACCCAGCTCAGGCAGTGGATCCCGCGGCTGGAGCTGGTCAGCCTGCCCGGCCACGGGCACGCGATCACGTATGGCCAGGCCGAGACCGTCCTCAGCCGGGTCATCCCCTTCCTGCGCGAGGCCGGGAGGATCGGGTGACCGTCCGGCGCACCTCTGCTGACCAGGCGCGGATCGCGGCGCTTCCGAACGCGAAAACCCTGCCTGTGGTTACCGAGCTCCACAACAGGCAGGTTCTGGCCGCGAAATACCTGTCTCCTGTGGAGTTGGGTAACACGGGCGGGGAATTCGGCGCGTGAACCGCGAGAGGCGCGCGGGAACGACCGGCTGACGGCCGGGCCTAGGGAAGCTGACGCGGGCCGGCCGCCGCCGGCCCGCGTCAGCACGCCGACCACGACCACCACGGCAACCGGCCGGGGAGCGGTTCGCTCCCCGGCCGGTTTCGCCACTCAGCTTTCGTGCGCGGGCTCAGCCGATGATCTGCGCCGGCGAGACGAAGTTCAGGCCGTGTGCCTGCGCGACCGCCTCGGAGGTGAGCGCGCCGTCGTGGGTGCTCAGGCCCTGTGCGAGGCTCGCGTTGGCGCGCAGCGCCTCACGCCAGCCCTTGTCGGCCAGTTGCAGGACGTAGGGCAGGGTGGCGTTGGTCAGCGCGTGGGTGGAGGTGTGGGGCACCGCGCCGGGCATGTTGGCCACGCAGTAGAACACGGTGTCGTGCACCCGGTAGGTCGGGTCGGCGTGCGTGGTCGGGTGGGAGTCCTCGAAGCAGCCGCCCTGGTCGATGGCGATGTCGACGAGCACGGCGCCCTTCTTCATCCGGGCGACCAGATCGTTGGAGACCAGCCGGGGCGCCCGCGCGCCGGGCACGAGCACCGCGCCGATCACCAGGTCGGCCTCCAGCACGGCCTGCTCGAGCGCGTACGCCGTCGAGTACACGGTCTGCACCCGGCCGTGGTAGCGGAAGTCCAGCTCACGCAGCTTGTCGACGTCCTTGTCCAGCACGGTGACGCGGGCGCCCATGCCGACCGCGATCGCGGTGGCGTGCTGCCCGGAGACACCGGCACCGATCACGACGACGTGCGCGCCGGGGGCGCCGGGCACGCCGCCCATCAGCACACCGCGGCCGCCCGCGCTGCGCATCAGGTGGTAGGCACCGGCCTGCGGGGCCAGCCGGCCGGCGACCTCGCTCATCGGGGCGAGCAGCGGCAGTCGGCCGTCAGGGGTGCGGACGGTCTCGTAGGCGACCGAGGTGGTGCCGCCGGAGAGCAGCGCCTGGGTGCAGGGCTCGGAGGCGGCAAGGTGCAGGTAGGTGAAGAGGGTGAGATCGCGGCGCAGGAAGCCGTACTCCTTGGCGATCGGCTCCTTGACCTTGAGTAGCAGGTCGGCACTGCCCCACACGGAAGCGGCGTCGCCGAGGATCTGCGCGCCGGCGGCCTTGAAGTCCTCATCCGGGATCGCCGAACCCACACCCGCGTCCTGCTCGATGATCACCTCGTGACCTCGGGCGACCAGCTCGTGGACACCGCCCGGGGTGATGGCCACCCGGAACTCGTTGTCCTTGACCTCGCGGGGAATGGCGACCTTCATGGCATCTCCCTGGATGGGTACCGGATGGGCACTGGCAGAGCGGCGTCTGGTGCCAATAATGAAGATGTCACGCGGACAATGGAATCATTTTGCAGATAATTCTGTATGGTACCCGGATGAACGCAGGAAAGTCAGGCGAGTGGCCGGGAGAAGGGTCTCCGCCGCAGGATCTGCGGACCCCGCTGGACCGGGTCGACCGCGAACTGCTGCGCCACCTCCAACGGGACGCCCGGATCACCAACAACGCGCTCGCCGAGCTGGCCGGGATCGCGCCGTCCACCTGCCTCGGTCGGGTGCGGTCCCTGCGTGCCCGAGGGGTGATCCGCGGCTACCACGCGGACATCGACCCCGCCTCGACCGGGCACCCGCTACAGGCCATGATCTCGGTCCGGCTGCAGAGCGACGCGCGCAACCGGCTCGCCGAGTTCGTCAGCCGGGTCGGCGCTCTACCAGAGGTGCGGGACGTCTACTTCCTCGCCGGCGTCGACGACTACCTGCTGCACGTGGCGACTGCCGACACCGCCTCGCTCCGCGACTTCGTGGTCACGCTGAACGGGCAGGCCGACGTCGCGGGTACCCAGACCAGCCTGATCTTCGACCACATCCGGGCGCCGCAGACCTACTGAGCGCCCGACCGCTAGTCCCCGGCCTGCTTGCTGCGGGCGTAGTGCCGGGCGGCCTTCGCGCGGTTACCGCAACCGGCCATCGAGCACCAGCGGCGGCCGCGCTTGGGGCTCGTGTCGTAGAAGTGCAGCACGCACTCGGGGTGGGCACAGCGCCGGACCCTGCTGGCATCCCTGGTCAGCAGCTCGAGATAGTTGACCGCCGCCACCCAGCCGGCCCCTCGGTTCGGGTCCGCCAGCTCGCTGACCGTCCCGGGGCCGTCCGCGCCGAGCACCGGCCAGCTGTGCCCCCACGCGAGCACCTCGTTGAGCGCGACACGAGCCGACTCGTCCCCCGGGGCGTCGGCGTGCGCACGGATCGCCTCGCGCGCGGTGACCAGCGCGCGCCGGACCGGCTCGGTCGGCACATCGTCAAGGCCGGCCTGCCGCAGCCAGTCCCGGGTGCCCTCGAGGTCACCGAGCATGTCCACGGCGGCACCCTTGCTGATCCACACCGTGTTGAGCAGGTCAAGGCCCAGCGGCTCGCCGAGCAGCGGTCGTTCGTACGCCATCCGCACAGTCTAACCCCTCGTGGCGTATTGACAGGTCGACTCCTAACCCGTATCAATATCGTTATTGGTTAGACGAAGAACTGGGAGGCACTCATGGCGACCCCGACGCTCACCCCGGCCGCGGTGAAGACCGGCCACATCGGCCTGAACGTCACCGACCTCGGCCGGTCCAAGGACTTCTACCGACAGGTGCTCGGCCTCGAGGTGATGGCCGACGGCCGCGACGGCGATCGCGAGTGGGCCTTCCTCGGTCGGGACGGAACCCTACTGATCACCCTGTGGCGCCAGTCGGACGGCCGCTTCGCCTCCGCACTGCCGGGTCTGCACCACCTGTCCTTCGAGGTCCAGACGCTCGACGAGGTCCGCGCGGTACAGGAGAACCTGGGCCTGCTCGGGGCCGAGTTCCAGTACGACGGCATCGTGCCGCACCGCGAGGGCGGCGACTCCGGCGGCATCTTCTTCACCGACCCGGACGGCATCCGGCTGGAGGTCTACACCCCCGCCGGCGTTACCGGCCACGACGCTCCGCCGGTCGGCGAAGCTCCCACCTGCGGTTTCTTCTAGCGGACTCTTCCAGGCAGTTCTCGAAGGGAGGCCCACCGTGGCCAGCGTCTTCCACCCCGGCGAGCTCGCCGCCCAGCGCCGGGCCGGGCTGCGCGCCGAGGCCGACCGGGTCGGCGGCATCGTGCGCACCGACGTGCCGCCGGCGGCCGCCGTGTTCCTCGCCGAACAGCGGATGCTGGTGATCAGCGGCGCCGATGACCAGGACCGGATGTGGGCGTCGCTGCTCACCGGCGAGCGCGGCTTCCTGCGTGCCGGCACCGTCGCAGGCCTGCAGGCCATCGACATCGCGGCACGGCCGCTCGGCCGCGACCCGCTGGCCGAGGCCCTCACCGCGCCCACCCGGATCGGCTCCATCGCGCTGGACCCCGCCACCCGGCGCCGGATGCGGATCAACGGGGTCGCCGGGCCGGTCGGGGCAGGCCTGCGACTGATGGCCGAGCAGGTCTACGCGAACTGCCCGAAGTACATCCAGCGCCGCGAGGTGGTGTCGGCCCGGACCGGCGGCCCGGACCCAGCGGCCACGGTGGCGACCGGACTGTCCGACGCCGACCGGCGGATGATCACCGAGGCCGATACGTTCTTCATCGCCACCACGTCTGCCGCCGGGCACCGCGACGCCTCGCACCGGGGCGGCAACCCCGGCTTCGTGCACCTGGACCCCGACGGCGGGCTGAGCTGGCCGGACTACCCGGGCAACGCGATGATGATGACCCTGGGCAATCTCGAGCAGAACCCGCGCGCCGGGCTGCTGTTCCTCGACTGGTCGACGGGGACCACCCTGCAGCTCACCGGTACGGCGCCGACCGAATGGACCGGATCGGAGAGGCGGTCCCGGTTCCACGTCGACGAGGTCCGCCGGACGGAGCTGGCCAGCCCGCTGAGCTGGACCGAGCCTGAGTACTCGAGGTTCAACCCGGTCGCCGGCACGCCCCGGCTCGCTTCCTGACAAATTGTCACTTTCGGCGGCTCGATCGGTTCTACACGGCAGGCGCGTGCCCGCATGCACGACACACCGATCCAGCGCAAAGTAGTGTGCACCGCCACGCCATAAGCCCCGGCGATTAGTCGGTCGGCTGCAACGCGAAATGCATGACGAGGCAGGTGCATGCGCATCGGCCGACGGACTCGGCGGCGCACGCCGCACTGTTCACACCTTTATGCCGGGGTCGGAAAACGGGGTCCCGGTGGCCGCCCCTACAATTCGGTGCGATGTGCGCCGTGCTCCGGCTGGGAGCCCTTCGGGTACGGCGCACATCGTGTCTTCGCC
>DATAYB010000646.1:0-10207 GCA_036272795.1 Pseudonocardia sp. | reverse complement strand
GCGGCCTGGGTGGCCGGGCCGAGACCGAGCCCGGCGGCGAGCCGCAGATCGTCGGGCGTGTCCACGTCGCGGCGCAGCCCGGGCCACTCGCCCCGCAGCCTCAGTGCCCCGGCGTGCTCGTGCGCCTCAGCCGAACCGACGCCGAACCGGGGGGCCAGCGGCACACCCGGCGCGCACACCAGCAGCGTCGTGCCCGTGCCGTCGGCGTCGGCGCAGAACGCCCTCGGCGCGGTGCCGGCCTCCAGCGCGATCCGGGCGTGCGCGAGCGCGTCGGCGAGCTCATCGGGGCGCAGGGCGGGCAGGTCGGCCTGCAGCGCGCCGACCGGGCGGTTCGGGTGCCGGGCCAGCAGTACCTCGGCGCCGAAGCTGAGCGCGGCGTTCAGCCCGCGCTCCGGGCGGTCGGCCAGGACCGTGACCCCGTCGGCGGCCAGCGCGACGGCGACCTCGGGGTCGGAGGTGACAGCAATCACGTCGTGCACCCCGCGCGCGGAGCGGGCCGCCGCGATGGTGTCGCGGGCCAGCGCGAGGGACAGCCGGGCGTGCGCCGCGGGGTCGCCGATGCCGTCGTCGGCGGCACCACGCAGCCGCGTCTTGGCCCTGGCCAGCGACTTGACCGGGACGATGAGGTCCACTGCCGGCATCCGACCCACCTCTGTCCGACCGGTCACCCCTTCATGGTGGCACCGTTTCGCCACCACGCCACCGGGGTGGGTGGCTGGACCACCGGCGCCGCGCCGGTACAGACTCACGCCGGTGACCGCCGGGTTTCGCGTCCGGCGGCCGGGCACTTCAGATCCGGAACGACCGGGTCGCACGGCGCGCAATCGAGGAGGTTGACGGGTGGCGCGGGAAAAGGGCGGCTTCTGGGTCGGCATGTGTGCGGTGTTGTTCTATCCGTTCACCTGGCTGATCAGCCGTTGGCGGATCGAGGGGCTGGACAAGATTCCGGCGACCGGCCCGGTGCTGGTGGTCGCGAACCACATCTCCTACTTGGACCCGGTGTTCTCCGCCGTGTTCGTGCACCGCGCGAAACGGGTGCCCCGGTTCCTGGCCAAGGCCAGCATCTGGAAGGTGCCGGTGGCGGGCTGGACGATGGCCGGCAGCGGGCAGATCCCCGTCTACCGGGACTCGGCGGACGCCCAGCACAGCCTGCGCGCCGGCATCCAGGCGCTGCACGACGGCAAGCTCGTGGTGATCTACCCGGAGGGCACGATCACCCGGGACCCGGCCGGCTGGCCGATGCACTCCCGCACGGGCGTGGCCCGGCTCGCGCTGGCCGCCGACGTGCCGGTCGTGCCGATGGTGCACTGGGGCACCCGGGAGATCTACGACCACTACAACGGCAAGAAGTTCCGGCCGCTGCCGCGCAAGGACGTCGTGATGCGCGCCGGCGAGCCGCTGGACCTGTCGGCCTACCGGAACCGCCCGGTCGATGCCGCCCTGCTGCGTGAGGTCACCGACTTCCTGATGACCGGGGTGCGTGACCTGCTCGCCGAGGTCCGTGGCGAGCAGGCGCCGGCGGACTTCTACCGGCGGGGCCGCGCCGCCGCCGACGAGGCAGCCTCCGGTGGACCCGACGGAGGAGCCGCCGGGGGACCTGTCGAGGGCGACGCGGCGTCGTGACGCGGATCTCGGTCCCGGAGGGGGTGGCGGCCGGGTTGGAGCCGTCGGGGGTGCGCCGGCTCGCGGTGCTCGGCGCCGGGTCGTGGGGCACCACGTTCGCCAAGGTCGTGGCCGACGCGGGGCGTCCGGTGACGCTGTGGGCTCGCCGCCCCGGGGTCGCCGCCGAGATCAACGGTAAGCACGCCAACCCGGAGTACCTGCCCGGCATCCGGCTGCCCGACCTGCTCACCGCCACCGCCGACGCCGCCGAGGCGATGGACGGTGCCGACGCCGTGGTGTTCGCGGTGCCGTCGCAGACGCTGCGGGCCAACCTGCTGGGCTGGCGGTCCGCGCTGCCCGCCGACGCCACGCTGGTCAGCCTGGCCAAGGGTGTCGAGCTGGGCAGCCTCAGCCGGATGAGCGAAGTGATCACCGAGGTGGCCGAGGTGCCGGCCGACCAGGTCGCCGTGCTGAGCGGGCCCAACCTGGCCAGGGAGATCGCCGAGGAGCAGCCGACCGCCACGGTGATCGCCTGCACCGACCACGGCAGGGCCGTCGCGCTGCAGCTGGCGTGCACCACCGGCTACTTCCGCGTCTACACCAACACCGACCTGGTCGGCGCCGAGCTCGGTGGTGCCGGCAAGAACGTCATCGCACTGGCCTGCGGGATCGCCGCCGGCATGGGCTTCGGGGACAACACGAGGGCGTCGCTGATCACCCGGGGGCTGGCCGAGACGGCCCGGCTGGGGGTGCGCCTCGGCGCCGACCCGCTGACCTTCGCCGGCCTGGCCGGGCTCGGTGACCTGGTCGCGACCTGCTCGTCGTCGCTGTCACGCAACCGGAGCTTCGGCGAGCGCCTAGGTAGAGGGGAGAGCCTCGCCGAGGCCGAGGCGGCGAACCACGGCCAGGTCGCCGAGGGTGTGAAGTCCTGCCTGTCGATCTGTGAGCTGGCCGCCCGGCACGACGTCGACGTGCCGATCGCGGACGGCGTGCGCCGCGTCTGCCACGAGGGCATGTCGGCGGCCGCGATGGCCAAGGGATTGATCACCCGGACACTCAAGCCGGAGTGATCTTGTCGCCGTCCGGGTCGCCGTCCGGCGCCGGTGCCGGGCCGACCGGGCCCGGGGGACGTAGCGTGGTGGCCGTGATCGGAACGGGGTGGGTTCATGCTGGGTGACGGGACGCGCTGCGTGCACGCGGGGCGGGACGGGGACATCACCGGGGAGGCACTGCACGCGGGACCGGTGCTGGCCTCCGCGTACCACCTGGGGCCGCCGGACGGGCCGCTGCCGGTGGACTTCTACGGCCGCTCCGCCAACCCGACCTGGCGCGCCCTGGAGGCCGCCCTCGGTGAGCTGGACGGCGGCCGGACCGTGCTCTACCCGTCGGGCATGGCGGCCGTGTCCGCGCTGCTGCGGCTGCTCGGCCGGCCCGGCGCCTCGGTGGTGCTGCCGTCCGACGGCTACTACCTGGCCCGCGCACTGGCCACCGAGGAGCTGGCGCCGCTCGGGATCGAGGTACGGATGGTGCCGACGCCAGGGCCGTGGCCGGAGTCGGTGTTCGACGGTGCCGCCCTCGTGCTGCTGGAGACGCCGTCCAACCCCGGGCTGGACGTGTGCGACATCGCCGCACTGGCCGCCCGCGCGCACGCCGCCGGGGCGCTGCTCGCCGTCGACAACACCACCGCGACCCCGCTCGGGCAGCGGCCGCTCGAGCTGGGTGCCGACGTCGTGGTGGCCAGCGACACCAAGGCCCTCTCCGGCCACAGCGACGTGGTCCTGGGGCACCTGACCTGCGCGGATCCCGAGCTCGCCGGCCGGCTGGTGACCGCCCGCAACCGGGGCGGCGCCGTCCCCGGCCCGTTCGAGACCTGGCTGGCCCACCGAGGTCTCGGCACCCTGGACCTCCGGTTGGCCCGGCAGGCCGCCAACGCTGCCGCGCTGGCCACGGCGCTGCTCGGCCACTCGGGCGTGTCCGCCGTGCGCTGGCCCGGGCTGGCCGGCGACCCGTCGTTCGAGGTGGCCAGCCGGCAGATGCGCCGGTTCGGTGGGGTGCTCGGCTTCGCGCTGCCGTCGGCGGCCTCGGTGAGCCGGTTCGTGGCGGCCAGCACGCTGGTGGCGTCGGCGACCAGCTTCGGCGGCCTGGGGACCACCGCCGACCGCCGGGAACGCTGGGGGGACCAGGTCGCACCCGGGTTCATCCGGCTCTCCGCCGGCTGCGAGGACACCGACGATCTCGTCGCCGACGTGCTCAAGGCGGTGGACGCGGCGGCCGAGGGTTAGCCGCTCGGGGTTCGGGGCAGGGAACGGGACCGTGCCGGCGGCGCTGGCACGGAGGTCGGGACGGGCGGGCGGCGGCGCCGGCCGGCGAGGGGGAGTGGGTGCGGTGCGCGCACGCGGGCTGGTGACGGCTGTCGGGATCGGGTTGGTGCTGGCGGGCTGCGCGACGGGGCCGGCCGGTGGGCCACCGCCGCCTCCGCGGCCGAGCGGTGCGGCGCCGGGATCCGGGGGCGCTGCTCCCGGCCCGGCGCCCGGGGGCAGTGCGTGCTCGCAGACGGTGGCGATCGACAGCTACTCCGACGTGCTCGACAAGACCTCCTTCGGCGGCACCTTCGTCGGCAACCTGTCCAGCCTGGACGTGGACACCGACGGCAGCATCCTCGCGCTGTCCGACCGGTCCGCCCTGTTCAGCCTCGACCCGCTCGCGTTGCGGCCGACCGGGGTGGTCGCGCTCGCCGACGAGAACGGCCGGCCGCTGGACTCCGAGGGCCTGGCCGTCGACCGGGACGGCACCCGCCTGATCAGCTCCGAGGTCGAGCCGTCGGTGCGCCGCTACGCCAGGGACGGCCGGCTGCTGGGCCGCCTGCCGGTGCCGGACAGCCTGCTCGTCGCCCCGGCCGGGCGCGCCTCGACGAACCTCACCTTCGAGGGCCTCACGCTGCAGCCCGACGGCCGCACGCTGGTGGCCTCGATGGAGGCGGCGCTCAGCGGTGACCAGGGCAACCTGGTCCGCTTCCAGACGTGGACGCGGCCCACCGTTCCCGGCGCGGCGGCTCCTGGCGCGGCGGCGCCGGCCGGCTCGGGGGACTTCGCGCTCGGGATCCAGTACGGCTACGCGGTCGACCCCGGGCTCGGGGTGTCGGAGCTCAGGGCAACCGGGGACGGCCGGCTGCTGGTGCTGGAGCGTGGCTACGTGCCCGGCCTCGGCAACACGATCCGGCTCTACCTCGCAGACCTGACCGGCGCGTCCGACGTCAGCGGCGTGCAGGATCTGACGCAGCGGCCGCCCGTCCAGCTCATCCGCAAGACGCTGCTGGCCGACCTCGTGCACTGCCCCACGCTCGGCGCGACCGCCCGGGAACGCCAGGTCAACCCGCTGCTGGACAACATCGAGGGCCTCACGATCATCGGAAGCGACCCGGACGGCGCCCTGCGGCTGCTCCTGGTCAGCGACGACAACCAGAGCACCGACCAGACCACCCGCCTCTACACCCTGACCACCCACCTCCCCAAGGCGTAGCAGCGCGGTCAGGCGGGTGCGGGGGCCGCCACGGCCCGGGTGGTGACGTGGGGTGGGGTGGCCGCGTTCGGCGGGAGCTTGGGGCAGGGGTCCGGTTCGCCGAAGGTCGTGTGCACGGGGACGACGCCCGCCCACGCCGAGCCGGCGGCGACGTCCGACTCCTCGTCGCCGGGTGGGCCGGTGCGGACCTTCAGGCTCGCCTCCTCCAGGTCGAGCGCGAGGACGGCGGTGGCGGCGAGCTCCTTGGTGGTGGGCTGGCGGGCGTGCTGCCAGGAGCCCGGCGTGGTGTGCTCCACGATCGCCTCGAGCGCGGCGAGCTTCTCGTCGGCGTCGGTGACCAGCCGCGCAGTGCCGTACGCGACGGCCGAGCGGTAGTTGGCCGAGTGGCTGAACACCGAGCGCGCGTACACCAGCCCGTCCAGCAGCGTCACCGTGACGCAGATCGGGGTGCCGGCGCCGGTGCGCAGGCTCCACGCGCCGCTCGAGCCGTGCAGGTAGAGCGTGTCGTCGCGCCGTCCGTAGCAGGTCGGCAGGACCACCGGCGCGCCATCGGCGATGACTCCGAGGTGGCAGATCAGCGCCTCGTCGAGCACGGCGTACAGCTCGTCGCGGTCGCGGCGGCCGCGTTCGCGGTGCCGGCGTGGCGTGCTGCGCTCGGTCGGGGACAGTGGCCGGTCGGCGGCCGGACGTGGAGGGGTCGACACGGTGCTCATGGCCACCATGATGCGGCGCACAAGTGGCATCTCGACAGTGCCATTCCCGTAGGATTCAGCCAGTCCACTTGAAGGCCTGAGAGGGGTATCGCGGTGCCGGTCGACGATCTGCCCATCGTGCTGGACCGGCGGGGCCCCGAGCCGCTCGCGGTGCAGGTGGCGGACGCGCTGCGGTCGGCGGCGGGCAGTGGGGCGCTGCGGGTCGGCGACCGGCTCAGCTCCACCCGTGCACTGGCCGCCCGGCTCGGCGTGAGCCGCACGGTGACCGCCGCCGCCTACGACCAGCTACTCGCCGAGGGCTGGCTGGCCGGCCGGCGCGGCTCCGGCACGTTCGTCACCGCCGCCCCACCCGCCGCCACCGCGGTCCAGCTCCAGTCGGCCCCCGGCCCGACCACCCCCGCCGCCACCTCGCCCCGGCGCACCCCCACCGCAGAGCACGACGACGGCGCCGGCCTGCTGGATCTCACCGCCGGCCGCCCCTGCCTGGCCGTGCTGGACCGGGCGGCATGGCGCCGGGCCTGGCGCGCCGCTGCCGACCAGCCGCCGACCAAGGGACCGAGCTACGCCGGCCACGCCGGGTTCCGCCGCGCCGTCGTCGACCACCTGCTCCGGCATCGTGGACTGACCGCGGACCCCGGGCAGCTGCTGGCCACCTCCGGCACTACCGACGGGCTGGACGAGCTCGCCGCGGCGCTACCCGCCGGCGCCCGGGTCGCGCTCGAGGAGCCCGGCTACCAGCGCGCCGCCGCCACGCTGACCGCCCGGGGCCTGCACGTGGTACCCGCCGCGGTCGACGAGAACGGGCTGAGGGTGGAGGACCTGCCGCCCGGCCTGGCCGCCGTCTACTGCACGCCGGCACACCAGTTCCCGCTCGGTTCGCGGCTGTCCGCCGGGCGCCGGGTGGCGCTGGTGGAGCGGGCCAGGGCCGAGGGGTTCCTGGTGATCGAGGACGACTACGACGGCGAGCTGCGCTACGACGTGGCGCCGTTGCCGCTGCTCGCCGCCCTGGGCCCGGACGTCGTGGCGTACCTGGGTACCACGAGCAAGCTGCTCACGCCGGCACTGGGCGCGGGCTGGCTGGTCGCGCCGCCGGTGCTGCACGAGCGGTTGCTGGCGGCCAGGGACCGGGCCGCGATCCGCCCCTCGCCGGCCGGCCAGCTGGTGTTCACGGCGTTCGCGGAGTACGGCGACCTGGCCCGGCACCTGCGGCGGCTGCGAGCTGAGCTGACCGAGCGCCGGTGCAGGATCGTCACCGAGCTGGCCGGCACCGAGGCGCCGGTGCTTGGCGACGCGGCCGGCGGGCACCTGCGGATCGGGCTGCCCTCGGCGGAGGCGGAGCGCGCGGTGGTGACGGGTGCCGAGGCGGCCGGCGTGCTGGTGCCGGGGCTGCGGGAGTACCACCGGCGTCCGGCCAGGGTGTTCGGCGTGTCGATCGGCTACGCGGGGCCGAGCCGCGCCGAGCTGGACACGGCCGTGCGGGTGGTCGCCGGACTCGTCGAGCGGGCCTGGGCATCGGGCTGATCCGGGGCGGCGGCTACGCTCGCCGGCCATGGAGCAGCGCAGCGGGGGAGAGCGCCGGATCCGGGTCGCCGTGGTTTTCGGCGGGCGCAGCAGCGAGCACGCCATCTCGTGCGTGTCCGCCGGCAGCGTGCTCGGACACCTGGATCGGGAGCGGTTCGAGGTGGTGCCCGTCGGCATCACCCGCGAGGGCGGCTGGGTGCTCGGCCGGGACGACCCGGAGGCGCTGAGCATCCGCAACCGTGAGCTGCCGGCGGTCGACGCGACCGGTGCCGCGCTCGCGCTGCCCGCCGACCCGACCCGGGGTGGTCTGGTCAGCCTCGACCCGGGCCACGCGGGCGAGCTGCTCAGCGCTGTGGACGTGGTGTTCCCGGTGCTGCACGGCCCGTACGGCGAGGACGGCACGATCCAGGGGCTGCTCGAGCTCGCCGGCACGCCGTACGTGGGTGCCGGCGTGCTGGCCAGCGCGGCCGGCATGGACAAGGAGTTCACCAAGAAGCTGATGGCCGCCGAGGGGCTGCCGGTCGGGGACCTGGTGGTGCTGCGGCCGGGAACGGCGACCCTGACCGACGCCCAGCGCGACCGGCTCGGCCTGCCGGTGTTCGTCAAGCCGGCGAGGGCAGGCTCGTCGGTGGGCATCACGAAGGTCGACGACTGGGCCGGCCTTGAGGCGGCGATCGCCACCGCCCGCGAGCACGACCCGAAGGTGCTCGTCGAGGCCGCCGTGGTCGGCCGCGAGGTCGAGTGCGGCGTGCTGGAGTTCCCGGACGGCTCGGTGCGTGCCAGCGTGGCGGCGGAGATCCGGCTGGTCGGCACCGGCGCGGACGGCTCGGCCCCGGAGTTCTACGACTTCGAGGCCAAGTACCTCGACGAGGTCTGCGAGTTCGACATCCCGGCCAAGCTCGACGACGCCACCAGCGACCAGGTCCGCGAGATGGCCGTCGCCGCGTTCCAAGCGCTGGACGGCCAGGGCCTGGCCCGCGTCGACTTCTTCGTCACCGAGGACGGCTCGGTCGTGGTCAACGAGGTGAACACGATGCCGGGCTTCACCCCGATCTCGATGTACCCGAGGATGTGGGCGGTCACCGGCATGGACTACCCGGCGCTGCTCAGCACCCTGATCGAGACCGCGCTGGCCCGGGGCACCGGCCTGCGCTGACGGCGCCGTGGTGACGTGCTGAGGGGCCGTAGCGGCCGGCTCAGCGGGGCAGCAGTGCCGTTCGCACGGTGTCGGAGACGGTCTGTACCGGGCCGGTGCCGAGGCCGCGGGGCACGGTGACCGCCACGTACACGGGCCGGTCCACCGCGATGAAGGTGTCCCGGTCGGGCTGGGAGAGATTGAGCCAGCTGACCCCGTTGATCACTATCAGGGCTGAGCTGTCGGTCAGCTCGGGCGGCTTGGGCAGCCCGCATCGCAGTACCACCGGGTCACCACCCGCCGACCCGGCCCAGGCGGCGGCGCCGGCCGGGGCGGGCGCCAGCAGGGCCAGCCGGGGCAGGGGCGCCGGGCTGGCGGTCAGCGTGGCCGGCAGCGCGGCGAGCAGGCGGGCGCAGTCCGGCCCGGCCGCGTCCGGGGCGTCCACGGGTGGCAGCCCGAGCGGCCGGTCCTCCGGGTGGGTCGCGGTGCCGGTGCCGCCCCGATGGCTGGCCACCAGGCCCAGCACGACCGCGCCGACCAGCAACAGCAGCGGCAGCGCGAACATCACCACGACGGCCGGGTGCCGCTTCGGCATGGTCCCGGTAGCGGCTCGCGCCGGGTCGCCCGCGCCGCTCGGCTCGGGGCCGCGGGTGGGGCTGGGGGCGGGGTCCGGCGTGTTCAGGACAGGTGCACCACGGGGCAGGTGAGCGTGCGGGTGATGCCGGCGACGTTCTGTACCTGCGCGACCACGAGGCGCCCGAGGTTGTCCATGGAGTCCGCCTCGGCGCGCACGATCACGTCGTAAGGACCGGTGACATCCTCCGCCGCCAGCACCCCGGGCAGCCCGGAGATCTCCGCCGCGACGGCGGAGGCTTTGCCGACTTCGGTCTGGATCAGGATGTATGCCTGGACCACGGCGTGCCCCTTCCCTACGTGATGTCGCCTCTCGGGTAGGAACGACAGCGCAAGCAACGTACCGCGGCGCCGTCACATGTCCGACACATGATCGGACGAAGGGAGTGTGTGTTGTGGCTGACCAGGCCGCGGACCAGGATCCGGCGGAGGCGGGTGGTCCACCGACGGTGGCGACCGTGGGCGAGTTCGGGCTGATCAGGCGGGTCACCGAGGGTCGGGTGCAGCCCCTGAGCACCCTGCTGGGGCCCGGCGACGACGCCGCGATGGTGGCCACGCCGGACGGGCGGGTGCTGGCCAGCACCGACGTGCTCGTCGAGGGTGTGCACTTCCGGTTCGACTGGTCGTCCCCGGAGCAGGTCGGGCGCAAGGCGGCCGCGGTGAACATGGCGGACATCGCGGCGATGGGGGCGAGGCCGACGGCGCTGCTGGTCGGCCTCGGCTGCCCGCCGGACACGTCGACGGCCGTGGCGGAGGAGCTGGCGGCCGGCCTGTGGGCGGAGGCGTCCTCGGTCGGCGCGGGTGTGGTCGGCGGCGACGTGGTGTCCGCCTCCTCCGTGGTGCTCTCGATCACCGTGCTCGGTGACCTGCGCGGGCGCGAGCCGGTGACCCGGTCCGGTGCGCGGCCCGGTGACGTGCTCGCGGTGGCCGGGCGGCTCGGCTGGGCGGCCGCCGGGCTGGCCGTGCTGCGCCGGGGGTTCCGCTCGCCGGTGGAGGTGGTCGGCGCGCAGCGGGTGCCGGCGCCGCCGTACGCCGCCGGTCCGGCGGCCGCCGAGTACGGCGCGACCTCGATGATCGACACCTC
>DATAYB010000645.1:0-13096 GCA_036272795.1 Pseudonocardia sp. | reverse complement strand
GCCAGTTCACCGGCGGGCCGGTCGACCCGGCCGTGCTCGACCGCGTGCTGCTGGCTGCGCACGCCGCGCCCAGCGTCGGCCTCAGCCAGCCGTGGGACTTCGTGCTCGTGCGCGAGGACGACACCCGCCGCGAGTTCCGCGACCACGTGCTGCGCCACCGCGACCGCTTCGCCGCGACGCTGACCGGGGAGCGCCGCGAGCGGTTCGCCGGGATCAAGATCGAGGGGATCCTGGAGTCGACGCTGTCGGTGGTGGTCGGCTACGACGCCAGCCGGGGCGCACCTGCCGTGCTCGGCCGGCAGTCGATCCCGGACGCCGGCCTGTACTCCGTCTGCCTGGCCATCCAGAACCTCTGGCTCGCCGCCACGGCGGAGGGGCTCGGGGTCGGCTGGGTTTCCTTTTACGAGGAAGAGTTTCTGGCGGAGTTGTTGCGCATGCCGGCCGGGGTCCGGCCCGTCGCGTGGCTCTGCCTCGGCCCGGTCAGCCACCTCGAAACGGTTCCTGACCTGGAACGACACGGATGGCGGGAGCGGCGGCCGCTGGCTGAGGCGGTGCACCACGGGCGGTGGGGCGGGCGGGTCGACTAGCGTGTCGGTACGTGGTTGTCGGGAGTGTCCGCCGGTTCGCCGGTCTGGTGGTGGTGCTGGCCGCGCTGGTGGCGGGTTGCTCGGGCAGCCTGGCTCCGGGTGCGGTGGCGCCACCTGACGGCTGCGGGGCGCCGACCGCCCCCGCCGCGCTGGCCTGCCGGCTGCGTACCGGGGACGTCGTGGTGCACGACACCGCCGCCACCCCGGCCGCGCTCGCCGACGCCGGCCGCCGCACCCAGGACGCCTACCGCCGGCTCGGTGACCACCCGGAGTGGGACGCCGCCGTGCTCGCCGCGCTCGACCCGGCGCTGCGCGTGCAGGCCCAGCACGCCGTCGCCGCGTACCGGGCGCTGATCTCCCTGGACGGCCGCCCGAGCACCACGTTGCCGGCCTGGCGCGTGGTCGACCCGATACCCACCGACACCCTGCGCGGCTACTACGACGAGGCGCAACGCCGCTACCACGTGTCCTGGACCGTGCTTGCCGCCGTGAACCTCGTCGAGACGCGGATGGGTCGGGTCGTCGGCCTCTCCTCGGCGGGCGCGCAGGGGCCGATGCAGTTCATGCCTCCCACGTGGGCCGGCTACGGCCTCGGCGGCGATGTGTGGAACCCCCCTGACGCGATCCTGGGGGCGGCGAACTACCTGGCCGCGAACGGCGGCGCGGATCCGGCGCGGCTGGACCGGGCGCTGCGCCGCTACAACAACGACGTCCGCTACGTGAGCGCGGTGCGGGACTACGCGGCGATGATGGACGCCGACCCGCGCGCCTTCGTCGGCCTGCACGCGTGGCCCGTGGAGTACCGCACGGTCGCCGGCGACATCCCGCTGGACCCCGGTTACGCCTCGGCGACCCGGGTCCCCGTCGCCGAATGGCTGGCCAGCCACCCCGAGGATTCGGGCGCCCGCTGACGGGATCCGCGGCTCACCCTGGCGGAATCCCCGACTCGCGGGCAAGGCGGGGTACCGCGGAATCTAGCGACACGGACCGCGGAATCTAGCGACACGGACCGCGGAATCTAGCGACTCGCACTGCAAAATCTAGCGACTCGCCGGGGGGTTGGGGGGCGCGGGTTGGGTGGGGGCGCGGAGGGTGAGGAGGGTGATCTCGGGCGGGGCGCCGACGCGGACCGGCGGGCCCCAGAATCCGACGCCCCGGGTGACGTAGAGCCAGGTGCGGCCGACGCGGGTGAGGCCGGCGAGCACGGGTTGGTCGAGCAGCACCAGATAGCCGAACGGCAGGAACTGGCCGCCGTGGGTGTGGCCGGAGATCTGCAGGTCGACGCCGGCCTTGGACGACTGGTCGACCATCACGGGCTGGTGGGCGAGCAGCACCACCGTACGGGCGGGGTCGCGGCCGGCGAGTGCCTTGGTGAGGTTGGCCCCGTGCCCCGGTTCGCCGGAGCGGGCCGCCGTCCGGTCGTCGATGCCGGCCAGGTCGAACGTCGGCGCACCCGCCCCGGCGCCCCACCGCCCGACCTCCACGCGCTCGTTGCGCAGCACCCGCACCCCGAGCGTCGGCAGGAACTCGCACCACTGCTCGGCGTCGTAGAAGTACTCGTGGTTGCCGGTGACGAAGAACGTCGGGCCGACCAGGTTGCGCAGCGGGGCGGCCTGCGCGCCGAGGTCGGCCACCGAGCCGTCGATCAGGTCGCCGACCACCGCCACCATGTCCGGGGTCTCGTCGTTGACCCTGCGCACGATGTCGGCGAGGAACGGGCCCCGGTTGATCGTGCCGAGGTGGATGTCGGACAGCACCGCGATGGTGACGCCGTCCAGCTTCGGGTCCAGCCGGTCCAGCGGGACGTCACGCCGAACCAGCTGCGGAGTGCGCGCCTCCCGCACGCCGTAGCCGACGGTGCCGCCGGCGACCAGCAGTGCCGCACCGCCGAGGATCCGGGCCAGCACGCGGCGGCGCGCCGGGTCCATCCGCCCGCGCACGAGCAGCCTCGGGACCTCCACGACCACCAGCACCAGCGCGAGGTACAGCGCCAGCGCCAGCCACAGGTAGCCGACCCAGCTCAGCACCGCCCAGTCGGTCGTGGTCACGCGCACGGCGTACCGGGCCGGCAGGAACCGCTGCAGCCCGGCCGCCGCCACCGTGGTCGCCGCGAGCAGCAGCAGGATGAACGCGCCGAGTACCCGCCAGCGCACCCGCCCCGCCGGGGAGTGGACCAGCCGGCCGTACAGGTACAGGTGCAGCAGGACGACCGTGCCGGCGGCGATCAGCAGGATGGTCACCGCCCCGATCATGCCTGCCCACCCCGTGACCTCGGCCGAACCGCAGGCCGGCGTGGCGCGCCGCGGGCTGGGACGGCGGCGGCGCGGCGGCTGCGCGAGAGCTGAGACGACGCCGAGCCGGGTGTGCGCGGCGGGCCTAGGGTCAGGACCATGAGCGACAAGCCGACCGTGGCGCTGCTGGGTACCGGGATCATGGGCGCCGGCATGGGCCACAACCTGCTGAAGGCCGGCCTGCCGCTGCGCGTGTGGAACCGGACGAAGGCCAAGGCCACCCCGCTTGCCGAGGCCGGCGCCGCGCTGTTCGACACGCCCGCCGAAGCCGTGACCGGCGCCGACGTGATCGTCACCATGCTCACCGACGGCCCTGCCGTGACCGAGGCGATCACCGCCGCCGCCCCCGGCCTGCGCGCCGGCCAGCTGTGGGCGCAGATGACCACGGTCGGTATCGCGCCCGCCGAGGAGCTGGCCGCGCTCGCCACCAAGCACGGGCTGACCATCGTGGACGCCCCCGTGCTCGGTACGCGCGCGCCCGCCGAGAACGGCCAGCTGCTGGTACTGGCCGCGGGCGCCGAGTCGGCCCGCGCGCCGCTCGCCCCGGTGTTCGAGGCCGTCGGCCGCAAGACGATGTGGCTCGGTGACGACCCGGCCGCTGCCGCCGCCAGCCGGCTCAAGCTCGTGCTGAACGGCTGGGTGCTGGCCGTCGTCAGCGCGGGTGCGGAGGCGCTCGCGATGAGCCGCGCGCTCGGCGTCGACCCGCAGCAGTACCTGGACGTCATCGCGGGCGGCGCGCTCGACTCCGGCTACGTGCAGGCGAAGGCCGCCAACGTGCTCGCGGGCCGCTGGGAGCCGGACTTCTCGGTGTCCAACGCCGCCAAGGACGCCGACCTGATCGCCCAGGCCGGCCGGAGCAACGGTGTCCGGCTCGACGTCGCCGAAGCCGTCGCCGCCCGGCTGCACCGGGCCGTCGAGCAGGGCCACGGCGACAAGGACGCGGCCGCGACCTACCTGGCGAGCTTCGACCCGAAGGGGTAGGGAGCACGAGAGGTCGGACGACCCGGTCGGATGGATCTCTCAGGAAACGTGTCCTTCAAACGAGGCATGCTCTCAGGCGACTCACAGACGCCCGGTTCAGACTGGGTCGCATGCGCATTCTCGTGGTCGACGACGATCGGGCCGTCCGCGAGTCGCTGCGTCGCTCACTGGCGTTCAACGGGTACCAGGTCGACCTGGCGACCGATGGCCAGGCAGCACTCACCGCGGTGAGTATGGCCAGGCCGGACGCGATGGTGCTGGACGTGATGATGCCCAGGCTGGACGGCCTGGAAGTCTGCAGGCGACTCCGAGGCACCGGCGACGACCTCCCGATCCTGGTACTCACCGCCCGCGACGCGGTCTCCGATCGCGTCGCCGGGCTGGATGCCGGCGCCGACGACTATCTGCCGAAGCCCTTCGCGCTCGAGGAGCTGCTGGCGCGGCTGCGGGCGCTGCTGCGCCGCCGGGTCGGCCCGGAGACCGGCCCCGAGTTCACCCCGCTCTCGTTCGCCGACCTCTCGCTCGACCCGGAGACCAGGGAGGTGAGCCGCAACGGTCGGCAGATCAGCCTGACCCGCACCGAGTTCGCCCTGCTCGAGCTGCTGCTGGCGAACCCGCGCCGCGTGCTCACCCGTAGCCGGATCCTCGAGGAGGTCTGGGGTTACGACTTCCCGACCACCGGCAACGCGCTCGAGGTGTACATCGGCTACCTGCGCCGCAAGACCGAGAGCGAGGACGAGCCACGCCTGATCCACACCGTGCGCGGCGTGGGCTACGTGCTGCGGGAGACCCCTCCGTGATGCGGCGTTGAGGCACTCCATCGGCGGCATCGAGTCCAGGCGCGCGTCCCGCTCCGACGCGGGTTCCGGGTCGGCGGCAGGCCGGTTCGACCCCAGGACCGGCGACTTCACCCCGGACCACGGCAGCTTCGACCCGGTCACCGGCGACTTCACCCCGGACCCCGACGACTTCGGCCCGGACTGTGACCCCGACTTCGGCCCGTTTCCGGACCCCGACCGCGGTCCGGCTCCCGACCGGGCCAGGGGCGGGCGGCTCAGGTCGCGGTTCGCCGCACTGACCTCCTGGCTCAGCGCGCCGTGGCGCGACGGGGCCCCGAGATCACCGGAGTCCGTGGCCGGGGCCGAGAATACAGGGGTGTTCTCCAGAGGTGCCGCGCTGCGGGCCCGCGCCAGCGAGCAGATCTCGCTGCGGATGCGGGTGGCGCTGCTCGCCGCCGTCATGGTCGGGCTGGCCACGGCGGGCATCTCGGCGGCGGCGTTCTGGGTCGTGCGCGCCGGGCTGTTCGCCGACCTGGACGACCAGCTGCACCAGCGTGCCGACACGGTCGTCAACAGCGGCCTGCTGTCCACGCCCGCGAACCTGCCGGCCGCCGCGCTGTACGGCTCGGACGTCCGGGTGGCCCTGGTGAACGCGCAGGGCACGCTGATCACGATCGCGCACTCGCCCGCGCCGCCGGTCGGTGGCGCCGAGCTGGACGTCGCAGGCGGTGAGGACAGCGACTCGCTGCGCACCGTGCAGGACCAGCGGGTGCTCGCGGTGCCGACCGGCTCCGGCGGGTTCGCGCTGGTCCTTGCCCAGCCGCTGGACCAGATCCGGCACACCCTCGGCGGCCTCGGCGTGGTGCTCGCGCTGGTCGGCGGCGCCGGTGTGGTGCTCGCCGGGTTGGCCGGTGCCACGGTGGCCGGCGCCGGGCTGCGGCCGGTGCAGCGGCTCACGGCGGCCACGGAGCGGGTGGCCAGCACGGGCGACCTGCGGCCGATCCCCGTCACCGGCAACGACGAGCTGGCGAGGCTCAGCCACAGCTTCAACGTGATGCTCGGCGCGGTGGCGGCCGCGCAGGAACAGCAGCGCCGCCTGGTGGCCGACGCCGGCCACGAGCTGCGCACCCCGCTGACCTCGCTGCGCACCAACGTCGAGCTGCTCGTCGCGTCAAGTGAGCCGGGCGCGCACGCGCTGCCCGAGGTGGACCGCCGCGAGATCTTCGACGACGTGCGTGGCCAGATCGAGGAGCTGACCACGCTGGTCGGTGACCTCGTCGAGCTGGCCCGCGACGACGCCCCGCAGGCGGTGCACGAGCAGGTGGAGCTCGTCGACGTCGTGGAGCGGGCGCTGCAGCGGGCCCGGCGCCGCGCCGGCGAGGTGCGGCTGGAGAGCCGGCTCGTGCCGTGGACCCTGCCCGGCGACGCCACCGCGCTCGAGCGCGCCGTGCTGAACCTGCTGGACAACGCCGTGAAGTGGAGCCCGCCCGACGGCGTGGTCCAGGTCGGGCTGTACCCGGTCGGCGACGGCACCGCGATGCTCGAGGTCGCCGACGCGGGGCCGGGGATCGCCGACGAGGACCTGCTCAAGGTGTTCGACCGGTTCTACCGGGCCACCGAGGACCGGGGCCGCCCCGGCTCCGGGCTGGGCCTCGCCATCGTCAAGCAGGTCGCCGAGCGGCACGGCGGATCGGCCAGGGCTGGTCGCAGCACGCAGGGGGGCGCGCTGCTCGCCGTCCGGTTGCCCGGGCAGCCCGGGGTTGGATTCTGACCGCGGGTACCCGTCAGCCGTGTGCAATTTCGAGGGTGCCGGTACGCCTGAGCCTCCGGCGGCCTACCCTCGGTCCACGGGGTGCGCTCGACTCGGCCCCATCAGCCGCTTCGTGAACCACGGTGAGGGTATGGCCTACGACGAGACGCCAGGGCAGCGCGACGGGGCGGGTAAACCCCTCGAGGAGGAGACGTCGTCGTCCCCTGTGCGGTCCTCCGAGCCCTTCGCGGCTGACGGCGGCCAGACTGCCGCGCCCGAGTCGTCGTCCTCGGCGGCGACCGGGGACGAGCAGTGGCGCGGTGCCACCGATCGCGGCACCGAGTCTTCGGATTCACGTGAGCCCGAGCTGACCGCGGCCGAGCCGGCGGATGCCGCCCCGGCCGCCGGGTCGTCGAACGGAGCCGCGCCGGATGCGGTGGCGTCGAACGCGGGGTCCTCGAACGCGGGGTCCTCGAACACGGGGTCCTCGAACACGGAGTTCTCGAACACCGTGGCGTCGAACGGGGTGGCCTCGTCCGATGAGGTCGCGCCGGTCGATGTCGACGCAGGGTCGGGTCACGGGTCCGCGCCGGCGGACGTGCCGTCACCTGCGCCCGCTCGCCCCTCTGGACCTCCGTCGCCGTGGGCCCGCTCCGCCGGCCAGCCGTCGGGCGACCAGTCGCCCACCGAGCAGCTGCCGACCGGCACCCTGAACCCCACGGCCCAGCCGGACGCCGCTCCCGGTGGCTTCGGTGCCGGCCAGCCGCGGCCGACCCCCTCGGGCTACGCGGGAACCGTGCCGCAGCCCGTGCCGAGCGGGTATCCCGCCTACCAGCCCGTCACCGGGTACCCCGCCTACTCCGCGCCGGGCGGACCGCAGGGCGGACTGCCAGGCGGACCGCAGGGCGGGCCGGCGGGAGGGCAGCCGGGGCTGTCGAGCTTCCCGGGCAGCCAGCCGCCCCCCGGGGCCGTGCTGGGCTCGCCCGGGCACGGTGGCCCGCCGATGTACGGCCCGCCGACGACGCCCCAGCCGGCCGCCGGTGGGGCCGCGCCCCGGGAGTCGTCCCGGCGCAAGCTCCTGATCGCAGGCGTTGTGCTCGCACTGCTCGCCGCGCTGTTCGGCGGCGGGCTCGGCGGCATGGTCGGGTACCAGTTCGCGGCGAACGGCGGGCACCTGAGCGTGCTGGACGGCCCGACCCCGGACGCCGACTCGGCCGCCGCGCCGGAGGGCGCCGTCGAGCAGATCGCCCAGCGCACCCTGCCCTCGGTGGTGCAGCTGCGTGTCACGGCCGGGCAGCAGGCGGGCGCGGGGTCCGGCATGGTGCTGAGCCCGGACGGGCTGATCCTGACCAACAACCACGTGATCTCGATGGCGGTCAACGGCGGCACGGTGAACGTGCTGTTCCAGGACGGCCGGATCACCCCAGCCAAGATCATTGGCCGGAACAAGACGTTCGACATCGCCGTCGTGCAGGCGCAGGGTGTCTCCGGCCTGCAGCCGATCAAGCTCGGCAACTCCGACTCCGTGCGGGTCGGTCAGTCGGTCGTCGCGATCGGCTCGCCGCTGGGCCTCGGCGGCACCGTGACCAGCGGAATCGTCAGCGCGCTGAACCGGGCGGTCTCGGTCGGCGGGGACGACGACGGCCCGGACACGCCCGCTCCGCCCGGGCTGCCGCCTGGCCTCGGGCCGAACACCGGCCTGCCCAACCCGAACGCCCCGCCGGACAGCGACCAGGACAACAACGAGGTCCTCAACGCGATCCAGACCGACGCCTCGATCAACCCCGGCAACTCCGGCGGCCCGTTGGTGGACCTCGACGGCAACGTCGTCGGCATGAACACCGCGATCGCCAGCCTCGCCTCCAGCGGCCAGGGCGGCTCGGTCGGCCTCGGCTTCTCCACGCCGATCAACCAGGTCAAGCGGGTCGCGCAGGAGCTGCAGAACACCGGGAAGGCCAACAAGGCCGTGATCGGGGTGAAGATCGAGACGCGCCCGCAGACCGGTCCGCTCAAGGGCACGACGCAGGCGGCGGTCGTCGAGATCACCCCCGGCAGCCCGGCTTCGCAGAGCGCTCTGAAAGCCGGCGATGTGATCGCCAAGGTCGACCAGAGAACTGTGACTTCTGCCAATGAAGTGGTTGCTGCCGTGCTCAGTCATGCGCCCGGAGATAAGGTGACACTAACTCTGAGCGACGGCCGGTCAGTCGACATCGTGCTCGGCAGCCAGCCCAGCAACTGAGCAGGTCCGGGGCGCGGGATCCGGGCCGAGACCATGGTGAACGGCCTGGCGATGGATCCGGTGAACGGTGTTCGCCATACTGGATACCGTCCTCGGAATGGCGTCAATGGCCGGTGAGTGTGGAACGTTGTGACGTAGGGTGACCTTGAGACCAACGCTGGGGCAACATGGTCACCGTTGGAAAACAGCCGAAATTTCATTTAGCCGAATCGGCCATTTGCGGGTACCGTAGAGAGCATCCAGCCAGTCCGGGCTCGCCACTGACGAGCCTGGGCGCACAGACGCCGCGCCGGCGTAGGTCCCCCCTCCCCACGCCGGCGCGGCTCCTTAATTTCTGAGGCTGCCCCCGGTTCAGTCCCTGCGCAGCTCGGCGAAGTGGCGGCGCCTGCGGTACAGCCGGTCGAGCCGCAGCCCGGCCGCCTCGGCCAGCGCCCCGATCGCGTCGACCCCGACCACGGCCCACGGGAACCAGCCGCTCGCCGTGCCGTCCGGCTCGATCACCCTCGCCGGCCCGCGCCACAGCCCCGGCTCGCCGGCCAGCTCCACGAGCACTGAACCGCGCGGCCCGAGCAGCCGCCGCACCCGGTGCAGCAGCGCCACCGGGTCGCCGCCGATGCCCACGTTGCCGTCCGCGAGCAGCGCATGGTGCCAGCGGCCCTCCCCGGGCAGCGCGTCGAAGACGTCCCGGTGCAGCGCCACCGCGCCCCGCTGGGCACACAGCTGTACCGCGAGCGCCGAGCTGTCCACCCCGAGCGCCGGCACACCCCGCTCGATCAGTGCGCTGACGAGCCGCCCCGGCCCGCAGCCGAGGTCCACGGTCGGGCCCCGGCAGCCGTCCAGCAGCCACCGGTCCGACCGGCTCGCGTCCGCCCGCCAACGCCGCACCCGCAGCGTCCTGGTCTGTGCTCCGGCCCTGACCAGCCGGCACGGCCGCCCGGCCAGCCCCGCATCGAACTGTGCGGCGGTCCCGAACCGGTCGATCCCGCGCCGGCCGGCGCCGAAGCGGGCGGTTCCCAGCTCGTCGGCTGCCAGCCCGTCGGCGCCGGAGGGCGTGGCCTCGAGGCTCACCGGGCGATCCCGGCCGGGCGGGTCAGCAACGTGGCCACGGCGGCACTGAACCGGCGGCCGGCGCCGGCCGCCGCCACGGCGAGGGCGTCCTCGGCGGTGTCCACGTCCCGCAGCTCGGGCAGCACCACGACCGACAGCCCGGCGCCGCGCAGCGCCCGCAGCGTCGCCTCGCCGGTGTCGGGGCGTGACGTCGGCACCGGCTCGATCACGCGCGCCAGGCGCGGGTCACGCAGCCCGAGCGCCCACCAGCCACCGTCGGCGGCCGGTCCCAGTACCGCGTCCGGCCCGCCCGGCGCGGACAGCGGGGCCAGCGCCTCGGCGAGCTCGGCGGCGGTCAGCTGCGGGGTGTCCATGCCGATCTGCAGCAGCGGTGCGCCGGGTACGCGGTCGGCCGCGTCGGCATGCGCGGCCGCGATGCGTTCGCCCAGGGTGTCGCCGCGCTGCTCGATCCGGCTCACGCGGCGCATTGCCCTGGTCAGCTCGGGGCGGGACTCGGCGGCGGCCAGCTCGCCGGTCCACGCCACCACCGGGACGGCCGCCGGCACCGCGCACACGGCGTCCAACGTGTCCAGGAGCGCGGCGGCGGCGATCCGGGCGGCGTCGCGAGGAGAGGCCGGTGGACACAGCCGAGTCTTCGCTCGGCCGGCCACCGGCGCCTTGGCGAGTACCAGCAACACCGAGCGCGGTCGCCCGGATCGCTGGCCTTCGGGGGAGCCAGTGATCATTCGCCTGATCATTGGCGCAGCCTATGGAGCCGCGCCGGTGTCGGGGCGTGTTCTGCCGCTTACGGAGTGGTGACGAAGCGCGAATGCTAGCCGCCCGGGTACCCGATCAGGCCGTACCGTGCCGGAGTGGCCCCGATGCCACCCGATCGACACCCCGCCCCGGACCTGCCCTGGCGCGCCCGACCGGTCGGCCGCCGAGGAGGATCACCGCATGACCGCAACCGCCGGGCACGTCCTGGTGATCGACGACGACCCGACGGTGCTCGACGTGGTCGGCCGTTACCTGGCCAGGGCGGGTTACCAGGTGTCGGTCGCGCACGACGGTGAGCTCGGGCTCAAGCTGGCCGCCGCCCGGATACCCGACCTCGTGGTGCTCGACCTCATGCTGCCCGGCCGCTCCGGCCTGGAGATCTGCGCCGAGCTGCGCTCGCGCTCCCCGGTGCCGGTGATCATGTTGACCGCGCTCGGCGAGGAGGAGGACCGGGTCGTCGGGCTCGAGCTGGGCGCGGACGACTACGTGACCAAGCCGTTCAGCCCGCGCGAGCTGGTGCTGCGGGTCGGGTCGGTGCTGCGCCGGTCCCGGGATGCGGCGACGCCGCCGGCCGCCGCGCCGACCATCGTGGACGGCAACCTCGTCGTCGACGTGTCCGCCCGCCGCGCCGTGCTGGACGGCCGTGACCTCGCGCTGACCGTCCGCGAGTTCGACCTGCTGGCGTTCCTGATCCGCCATCCCGGCCAGGCGTTCGGGCGCCCTGAGCTGTTGGAGCGGGTCTGGGGCTGGAGTTTCGGGGACCAGTCGACAGTCACCGTGCACGTGCGGCGGCTGCGCGAGAAGGTGGAGGTGGACCCCACCAACCCCCGGCGGATCAGCACCGTCTGGGGCGTCGGGTACCGCTACGACAGGGTGGACGGCTCGACGGGCGGGGACCCCGCGACCGCAACCGGTACCGAGGAACGGCGGTAGGACGATGTTGGCGGAGCTCGGCGCGATCTGGTGGCCGGCCCTGATGTTCACGCTGCCGGTGGCGGCCGCCGGCGCGGTGCTGCTGCACTTCGTGCGGCGCTACTCGATCGTCGTCGCGGTCACCGTGCTGGCGCTGATCCCCGTGGTCGCGTCCCTGGTCGGGGTGCTCGGGGTCGGCAAGTTCATGCTCGACCCGCAGCTCAAGGACACGATGGCGGTCTGCCTCGTGGTGGCCGCCGTCTCGGTGCCCGCCGCGCTGCTGCTCGGGCGGGGGATCGCCAAGGACAGCGTCTGGGAGCGGGAGGCCAGGGAGCGGGAGCGCGCCGCAGAGTCCGCCCGCCGCGAGCTCGTCACCTGGATCAGCCACGACCTACGCACCCCGCTGGCCGGTATCCGGGCGATGTCCGAGGCGCTCGCCGACGGTGTGGTCAGCGAACGGGGCGAGACCGAGCAGTACGCCCGCCGGATCGGCCGCGAGACCGAGCGGCTGGCCGGCATGGTGGACGACCTGTTCCAGCTCTCCAGGATCACCTCCGGGGCACTGCGGCTGACGCTGAACGCCGTGTCGCTCGGCGAGGTGGTCTCAGAGGCGGTGGCGGCCGAGTCGGCCCGTGCCGCGCGCAAGGGCGTCACGCTGGTCGCCGACCCGGACACCAGCTGGCCGGTGGTGCGTGGCAGCGACCCGGAGCTGGCCAGGGTGGTGCGCAACCTCGTGTCCAACGCCGTCCGCCACACGCCGCCGGACGGTTCCGTCGTACTCGCCGCCGGCGCTGAGGACGGCCAGGCCTGGCTCGCGGTGCAGGACGGCTGCGGCGGCATCCCCGAGCACGACCTGGACCGGGTGTTCGACGTGGCGTTCCGGGGCACCGTGGCGCGCACCCCGCAGGGCTCCGACGGCTCCGACAGCTCCGTGGACAGCGGTGCCGGGCTCGGGCTGGCGATCGCCCGGGGACTGGTCGAGGCGCACGACGGCCGGATCGCGGCGGTCAACCACGGGCCCGGCTGCCGGTTCGAGGTCCGGCTGCCACTTGCCGAGACCGCCACCGTCGGGCCACGCGTCAACTGACCTCGGGGCGCCGTGGCGACCGGGCCCGCTGGCCCGGGACCTGGAGTCTGGTGCGCGCCAGAGCGGCCCGAGGGCACCGACTACGGTATTCGGCATGGAGATCGCACCACCTCGTATCGGGCGCGCACTGGTTGTCATCGTGGACGATCGAGCGGCCCACGGTGAGCAAGCCGACACCACCGGACCGCTGGTCACCGAGCTGCTCGAGGAGGGCGGCTTCGTGGTGGACGCGGTGGTCACGGTGCCCGGTGAGGCAGTGGCCATCCGCAATGCGCTGAACACCGCGGTCATCGGTGGCGTCGATCTGGTGGTCACCGTCGGTGGCACCGGGGTGTCCCCGCGCGATGTCACGTCGGACGCCACCGCCGGTGTCCTGGACCGCCCGATCCCGGGCATTGCGGAGGCCATCCGGGCGTCCGGGCTGGCCGCCGGCGCGATCGACGCCGGGCTGTCCCGCGGCCTGGTCGGCGTCTCCGGCAGCACCCTGGTGGTCAACCTGGCGGCCTCCCGCGCCGCGATCCGCGACGGCATGGCGACGCTCACCCCGCTGGCCCCGCACGTGATCGAGGAGCTCTCCGGGCTCGACGACGCCTGAGCACCCCTACCGGCCGATGCGCGACGAGCCCGTCGAGGTGGCCGGCCCCGA
>DATAYB010000644.1:0-14538 GCA_036272795.1 Pseudonocardia sp. | reverse complement strand
GATGTCGTGCTCCTGGAGCAGGCCTCGGTGCACGACACCAAGAAGACGGTGAAGGCCGCGCTCGGCGAGGCCGGCGTCACGGTCGCCCGGTTCGCCCGCTTCGAGGTTGGTCAGGCCTGACAGTGGTGGATGCAGACGGCGGTAGCCGCGGCGGTTCAGCCGGCGGCTATCGCCGTGTCCTGCTCAAACTGGGCGGCGAGATGTTCGGCGGCGGCTCCGTCGGGGTCGACCCGACGGTGGTGCAGACCGTCGCCCGTCAGATCGCCGACGTGGTTGCCGGCGGCGTGCAGGTCGCGGTGGTCATCGGCGGTGGCAACTTCTTCCGGGGAGCGCAGCTCACCGAAGGAGGCATGGAGCGGTCCCGTGCCGACTACATGGGCATGCTGGCCACCGTGATGAACTGCCTGGCGTTGCAGGACTTCCTGGAACGTGAGCACGGCATCGACACCCGGGTGCAGACCGCGATCACCATGGGCCAGGTGGCGGAGCCCTACATCCCCCGGCGGGCCATGCGACACCTGGAAAAGGGCCGCGTGGTGATCTTCGGTGCCGGCGTGGGGATGCCCTACTTCTCCACCGACACCGCCGGTGCGCAGCGCGCGCTGGAGATCGGTGCGGACGTGGTGCTGCTGGCCAAGGGGGTCGACGGGGTCTACACCGCGGACCCGAAGACCGACCCGGACGCAAAGATGTTCGACGAGATCACCCACCGTGAGGCGTTGGAGCGCGGGCTCAAAGTTGCCGACGCCACCGCGTTCAGCCTGTGTATGGACAACCGGATGCCGATCATCGTTTTCAACCTGTTGACCGAGGGCAACATCGGTCGCGCGGTACGGGGTGAGAGGATCGGCACCTTGGTCAGCACCCCCGAGGGCTAAGACAGCCTGAGCATCGAGCAGCACTGGAGCAGCCGTGATCGACGAGACCCTCTTCGAAGCCGAAGAGAAGATGGAGAAGGCCGTCTCGGTCACTCGGGAGGACCTCAACTCGGTACGTACCGGGCGGGCGAGCCCCTCGATGTTCTCGCGCATCGTGGTCGACTACTACGGATCACCGACGCCGCTGAACCAGCTCGCGTCCGTGAGCGTGCCGGAGGCGCGCATGGCGGTCGTCAAGCCGTACGACGCCAGCCAGCTGAAGGCCATGGAGAAGGCGATCCGCGACTCCGACCTCGGCGTGAACCCGACCAACGACGGCTCGCTCATCCGCGTGCTCATCCCGCAGCTGTCCGAGGAGCGCCGCCGCGACCTGGTGAAGGTCGCGCGGGCCAAGGGTGAGGACGGCAAGGTCTCCATCCGCAGCATCCGCCGCAAGGCGATGGAGGAGCTGCACCGCATCTCCAAGGAGGGCGAGGCCGGCGAGGACGAGGTGGCCCGCGCCGAGAAGGAGCTACAGGCCGCGGTCGACCGGTACATCCTGCAGGTCGAGGAGATCATGAAGCACAAGGAAGCCGAGTTGCTCGAGGTGTGAGTAACGTGGCGGCCGCGGCGGGGCGACCACCTTCCCGGGTGGGGCGTGACCTGCGGGCGGCAATTCTTGTCGGCGTCGGACTCGGCGCGGTCATCCTGGCCAGCCTGTTCCTGGTACGCCAGGCATTCATCGCGGTTGTCGCGATCTCCATCCTGGTGGCCACCTACGAGCTCGCCGGTGCGCTGCGCCGGGGCGGTGGGATCAAGATCGCGCTGATTCCGGCGTGCGTCGGCGGCCAGGCGATGATCTGGCTGGCCTGGCCGTTCGGCACCACCGGGCTACTTTCCGCCGCCGCTGTGACGGTGCTGGTCTGCCTGCTGTGGCGGATGCGCGAGGGGCCGGACGGCTACCTGCGTGACATCAGCGTCTCCCTGTTCGCCGTGGTCTACGTGCCGTTCTTCGCGGCTTTCGCGTCGCTGCTGGTCGTGCCCGTCGACGGTGCCGGCCGGGTGCTCACCTGGATGCTCTGCGTGGTCGCCTCCGACGTGGGTGGCTTCACGGCAGGGGTGGTCGCCGGCAAGCACCCGATGGCGCCCACGATCAGCCCCAAGAAGTCCTGGGAGGGCTTCGCCGGCTCGATGCTCGGCGGCATGATCGCCGGCGCGATCTGCCTGAGCGAGCTGCTGCACGGCCGGTGGTGGCTGGGTGTGCTGGTGGGTGCTCTGCTGGTGGCGGTGGCTACGTGCGGTGACCTGATCGAGTCGCTGATCAAGCGCGACCTCGGCATCAAGGACATGGGCTCGCTGCTGCCGGGGCACGGTGGCCTGATGGACAGGCTGGACTCCATGCTGCCGACCGCCATGGTGTCGTGGCTGCTGCTCAGCCTGTTCGTACCGGTCGGCTGACCGGCCTCGGTCGGCTGCTCCGCGAGCGTGTACGGCGCGAGCGTGTACAGCGCGAGCGTGTACAGCGCGAGACGGGGGGCCGGCGGGTGACGGCGGTGCCCAGCCCGAACATCTGGCGCTGGCCCGATGTCTACGAGCAGGAGAACCGGGCGCAGGACGCGACCGGCGCGATCTGGACGGCCCTGCGCGTGGCCGGTGACTGGGCCGGCACCGACGTGGTCGACATCGGCTGCGGCGACGGCTTCCACCTGCCGATCTTTGCCGAGACGGCCCGCGCGGTGGTCGGGGTGGAGCCGCACCCGCCCCTGGTGCTCCGTGCCGAGCAGCGGGTCGCCGGAGTGCCGAACGTGCGGGTCGTGCAGGCCGGCGCGGAGCGGGTTCCGCTGCCCGAGGCCAGCGCCGACCTCGTGCACGCGCGCACCGCGTACTTCTTCGGCCCGGGCTGCGAGCCGGGGCTGGCCGAGGCCGATCGCCTGCTCCGGCCGAACGGGCTGCTCGCGATCGTCGACCTGGACGCCAGCCGGCCGCCCTACGGGGACTGGATGCGCGCCGACCTGCCCCAGTACGACCCGGCGGCGGTGGAGCGGTTCTTCGAGCGGCGGGGCTTCACACTCCGGCGGGTCGACACCGAGTGGCGCTTCCCCGATCGGGCGAGCCTGGCCGCCGTGCTGGGCATCGAGTTCTCCGCGCCGGTCGCCAGCCGCGCGCTCGCGGACACCGAGGGCCTGAGCCTGCCGGTCAGCTACCGGGTGCACACCCGGCGCAGACCCGGCGGCCTGCTGCTCCCCGGCGGCCGCTGACCGGGCACGGCCGCGCGACCTTACGGACCGAGTGCGGCCCACGGAAGAGAGCGCGGCGGAGCGCCGGCGCCCACCAGATGGCTGACCGGGCCCGCCAGATGGCTGACCGGGCCCGCCAGCCGGCCGACCGGGCCGGCTGGCGGAAACTCAGCTGACCGCCAGCTGGCCGCCGGCGGCGCTGACCTGCTTGCCCGGCAGCGGGCTCTGGGCCGGACCCTTGGCGACCGAGCCGTCGGCGATGTTGAACTTGCTGCCGTGGCACGGGCAGTTGATCGTGCCGCCGGACACCGAGCCCACGGTGCAGCCCTGGTGCGTGCAGATCGCCGAGAAGGCCTTGAACGTGCCTGCCGTCGGCTGGGTGACCACCACCGACTGCTCGGCGAAGATCGTGCCGCCGCCCACCGGTACGGAGCTGGCCGGCCCCACCACGGTGCCGGCCGGCGCCGCCGCGGCCGGAGCCTGGGCATCGTCGCCTGCGTTCTCGGCCGGCGCCGCCGCCGACCCGGCCGCCCCGGTCGCCGCCGACCCCGAGCCCGCCGACCCGGCGCCTCCCGTGCTCGCGGGTGCGGGGCCGGAGTTGGAGTCGTAGGTGGCACAGCCGGCGACCGCAAGCAGGGCGGCCGACGCGGTGGCCACGCCGCCGGCGGCGAGCATGGCTCGGCGGTTCAGAGGCCCGCGCACCGGGCTCACGCTGTCGTCGTTCACTGGGTCCCTCGTTTCGTGTGGTGGGTGGTGGTGGTCGTTCGGGAGGAGCCGTGCTCAAGTGATCAAAGGTGTACTCCTCGGGTGCTGAACAGCCACAGCGCCGAGGTCAGCCACAACCCGATCAGGCCGGCGAACACCAACCCGCCGATCAGCGGCACCGCCCAGCGCGGCGTGCCCGGGCGGCTGAGCGAGAGCATCTTCGTGGTGAAGGCGCCGTAGAACAGGCAACCCAGGATCGAGTGCACCCACACCCGGGTACTGCCCGACTCGAAGCCGAGCGCGTACAGGCACTGCACCGCGACCGGCACGCTGACCAGCACCGCGATCCGCCCCGACCACCGGTGCAGGCCCGCGACCCAGCTCGGCGGCCGGACCACCACACGGCCGTACATGACCATCGAGCTGGCCAGCTGGAGCAGCCCGAACAGCACGGTCGCCGTGGCCAGCCACGCCTTGACGTAGCCGAGGCTGGAGAACCCGGCGATGCTCACCGCCACCGCGGCCGGCTCGTGCAGCCGCCCGTACACCCCGAGGGCGACGGCGACCACCGCGCCGACCAGCACCGGCACCAGCAGCGCCCCGGCCCTCGGCGTGGCGGCCGATGGACCCTTGCGGCCGCTGCCGCCGCGTGGGGAGCCGGGACGGTTGCCAGTGGGGCGGCCGCCGGTCCGTGGGGAGCCAGGACGGACGGCCCGGGTCTCCTCGGGGGCCCGGTCGATCGTCTGGGTCGCCGACCGGGCGGACCCGGCGGTCGAGGGCCGTTGGTTCGGGCGGATCCCCTCGGCACGGGGTTGCTCCGCTCCGGCGGGTTGGGTCGGGATGGCGCCGGTCGGTGCGTCGGCGGCCGCCTCGGCCTCGTAGGACGACCGGGATGCCGGCGGCCTGAGCGACTCCGGAGAGTCGTACGAGTCCCTGAGGTCGTACGGCATCGGGGAGTCATAGGAGTCCATGAACTCGGACGGCGGCGCCGAGGGTGGTGCCGGATCGGGCCGGGGCCGCGACCCGGTCGTGGACCGGGAGTCGGTGAGCGGGAGGGGAGCGGTCGGCGGGTCGGGTTCGGTGTTCATGGTGGCAACTCCTCCGCTGGTCATCGACCAGCTCCCCGGGTGCCAGCGGCGCTGTCGGCCGTCCCCGTGTAGCTCGTGGGGTACCCGGTCGGGGCCGAGTAGGTCGGGGCTGAGTAGGTGGGGGCCGAGTCGGTCGGGGCGGGGTACGAGGGAGCGGGAGCGGGAGCGGCCGCCGCGGCGGCCTTCGCGGCCCGCTTCTCAGCGGTGGGCGCCTTACCTGGCACGGCGGTGAACTGCCAGCGGAGGCCGCTGACGGTGACCGCGCCGGAGAGCGTGCCGGACCGGAGTGTGCCGGTCAGCTCGTCGGTGCCCTTGCCGCGCAGGGTCATGGTGGACCCTGTCACATTTCCTTTCAGCCACGATTCGAATTTTTTGCCGTCGCACAGGTACGCCGTCACGGCGCCGTTCCGTACTGCGATCTCCACGGACGCCTCGCCTGCTGTGCGGCCTGAGGTGCGGCCGGCATAGCTGGCTTGCTGGGGAATGTCCGGAGCCGCCTGGGGAGGGGCGGCCTCGGTAGGCACGGGAGCTGGGGGAGCGGCGGGGGGAGCGGTCGTGGTCCCGGCGGCGCGGACGTTCGCGTCGGTGGCCTCCTCACGGCCGGCGGTCATGTCGACCGCCAGCAGTACGAACGCCAGGCCGACGATGGCCAGCAGCGTGAGGATGGGGCCTCGGGTCCTCATCGTGATCGGTCTCCAAGTTGGTCGTGAAGTTGTTCGAGAGATCCACGGACAGTCGACAACACGGACCCGGTCAGGCATCGGTTCACCGCCTCGGGTGAATTTCTTTCGGGGCTCGGAGTTACCGTGTGTGTATGGCGAACCGGATTCGGCGACCCGTGGTGACACCGTTGGGGTTGGCGTTGGTTGGTGGCGCGGTGTGGTGGGCGGTCGGTGCGCAGGCCTTCCCGGCCGGCCTCGGCACGCTCGTGCTGGCGTTCGGGCTGCTGGTGCTGGCGGGGCTGGTCTCGGCCGCCCGGCGCCGCCCGGAGGCCCGCCATCCAGTGCCGGAAGGGGCGCGCGGGCAGCTGCGCAGGCTGGTCGTGTTCGGTGCGCTGCTGGTGGTGGGGGCGGTGGCGGCCGTCGGCACGGTAGGCTATGGGGAGCTGGCCACCCCCGTTGTGTGCATGATCGTGGGCGGTTGCCTGGTGCCGGCGGCCGCGCTGCTCGATCGCCGGGGCTGTCTGCCGCTGGGTGCCGCGATGATGGTGTTGGGCGCCTGCGGTGCGTTGCTCGCGCTGCGCTCGGTCGGTGAGCTGTATCCGAGGGGCCTGGTCGGGTTGGGTGCCGGCGCACTGTTGTGGGCGGCGGTGGCCATCGAGGTCGGCCTGCACCTCGAGCTGCGAACAAGGATCGGGAGTAGATGAGTACGTCCAAGACCGCGAGCGTCGCCGGTGAGGCGGAGCGGGACACCGGCCGGGTGGGCCTTCCCCTGGTGTTCGACGCGCCCCGGCGGGCCAAGACGCCCGGCCACCTTGCCGACCTGAGCCCGGAGGGGCGGCGGGCGGCGGTGGCCGAGCTGGGCGTGCCCGCGTTCCGGGCCGACCAGCTGTCGCGGCACTACTTCGCGCGCCTGGAGGCCGACCCGGCCGCGATGACCGACCTGCCGGTCGACCTGCGTACCAAGCTCGGCCAGGCGCTGCTGCCGCCGCTGGTCACCCCGGTCACCGAGCTGGCCTGCGACGACGGCGCCACCCGCAAGACGCTGTGGAAGGCGCACGACGGCATCCGCGCGGAGAGCGTGCTGATGGGCTACCCCGACCGGGCCACCGTGTGCGTGTCGAGCCAGGCCGGCTGCGGGATGGCGTGCCCGTTCTGCGCCACGGGGCAGGGTGGGCTGCGCCGCAACCTGTCGACGGGCGAGATCGTCGAGCAGGTTCGCCAGGCCGCCGCCGCGGCGCGGGACGGCGCGCTCGGCGAGCCGACCCGGCTGTCCAACGTGGTGTTCATGGGCATGGGCGAGCCGCTGGCCAACTACAGGCGGGTGGTCGACGCCGTGCGCCGCATCACCGAGCCGGCTCCGTCGGGCCTGGGCATCTCGGCGCGCGGGGTCACGGTGTCGACGGTCGGGCTGGTACCGGCGATCGACAGGCTGACCGGCGAGGGCATCCCCGTCACGCTCGCGGTGTCCCTGCACACCCCGGACGACGAGCTGCGCGACACGCTCGTACCGGTGAACAACCGCTGGAAGGTCGCCGAGGTACTGGCCGCCGCCCGCCGCTACGCCGACGCCACGGGCCGCCGGGTGTCCATCGAGTACGCGCTGATCCGGGACGTGAACGACCAGCCGTGGCGCGCCGACCTGCTCGGCAAGCTGCTGCGCGAGCGGCTGACCACGCGCCTGGTGCACGTGAACCTGATCCCGCTGAACCCGACACCGGGCAGCGAGTGGGACGCCAGCCCCCGCCCGGTGCAGGACGAGTTCGTCGCCAGGGTGCAGGCCGCCGGCGTCGCCTGCACGGTGCGCGACACCCGGGGCCGGGAGATCGCCGCCGCCTGCGGCCAGCTCGCCGCGGAGTCCTAGAACACCCGTGAGTGGCGAGTTGGGCTACAGCCCCACTCGCCACTCACGGGGAACGAACGACCTCAGAGGCGCTCGCCGGACTCCGGGTGGAACAGGTGCAGCTCGTCACTCGTGGCGTGCAGGCTGATCTTGTCGCCGATCCGGGCGCCGGACCGGCCACTGGTGCGCACCACGATGGACTCGCTCGGGTCGGTCGCCAGGTTGCCGTAGATGAACGCGTCGCTGCCGAGCTCCTCGACGACGGTGATCTCGGCGGCGATGCCGTGCTCCGAGCCGTTGGTGTTGTTCGCGCTCCACTGCTCGGGGCGGATGCCGAGGGTCACCGTGGTGATCCCGGCGGCGCTGATCGCGGACCGCTGCGCGGCGGTCAGCCTGACCACCTGGCCGCCGAGGCGGGCACCCTCGTCGGCCACCGGCACGGTGTAGAGGTTCATCGCGGGTGAGCCGATGAAGCCGGCCACGAAGGCGTTCTTCGGGCTGTCGTAGAGCTCGGCCGGTGTGGCGAACTGCTGCAGCTCACCGAGCTTGAGCACGGCCACCCGGTTGCCCATGGTCATCGCCTCGACCTGGTCGTGGGTCACGTAGATCGTGGTGACCCCGAGCCGGGACTGCAGCGCGGCGATCTCGGCCCGCGTGCCGACCCGCATCTTGGCGTCCAGGTTGGACAGCGGCTCGTCCATCAGGAACACCTGCGGCTCGCGCACGATGGCGCGGCCCATCGCGACCCGCTGCCGCTGGCCACCGGACAGGGCGCGCGGCTTGCGGTCCAGGAACTCGGTGAGCCCGAGCACCTCGCCGGCGGCGCGGACCTTCTTGTCCCGCTCCTCCTTGGGCATGCCGCGCATCTTGAGCGGGAAGTCCATGTTCTCGCCGACGGTCTTGTTCGGGTACAGCGCGTAGTTCTGGAACACCATCGCGATGTCCCGGTCGCGCGACGGCACGCCGACCATGTTCTTGCCGCCGATCCGGATGGCGCCGTCGTCGATCTCCTCGAGGCCGGCGAGCATGCGCAGCGCGGTCGACTTGCCGCAGCCGGAAGGCCCGACGAACACGACGAACTCGCCGTCCTCGATGTCCAGGCTGAGCTTGTTGACCGCGGGCTTGGCACCCGGCGTGTAGATGCGCGACGCGTGGTCGTAGACAACCTCAGCCACGGTGACACCCCTTCTCTGTGTGGTTGCTGTGGCTCATGTGACGGCTCATGTGACGGCTCATGTGACGGCTCATTTGACGGCACCGAAGGACAGGCCCTGTACGAGCTTGTTCTGCGCGACCCAGCCGGCGATGACCACCGGCAGGGCGGCCAGGGTGGCGGCAGCGCAGAGCTTGGCGAAGTACAGGCCCTCACTGGTGATGAAGCCGACGAGGAACACCGGCACCGTGCCGGCCTGGGCGGCCGTCAGGTTCACCGCGATGAAGAACTCGTTCCACGCGAAGATCACGCAGATCAGCGCGGTGGCCGCGATGCCGGGGGAGACCACCGGCAGCACCACCTCGCGCATCGTGCGGCTGATCGAGGCGCCGTCGATGCTGGCCGCCTCGAGCAGCGCGCCCGGCACCTCCAGGAAGAACGACCGCATCATCCAGACCGCGATCGGCAGGTTCATCGCCGTGTAGAGCACCACGAGCGTCCAGATGTTGTCCACCGCGTGGATCTCGTTGACCACGACGTAGATCGGCACGATGGCCGCCACCACGGGCAGCATCTTCGTGCTGATGAAGAAGAACAGCACGTCGCGGGTCTTGGCGACCGGGCGCAGCGACACCGCGAACGCGGCCGGGATGGCCAGCAGCAGCACGAGGATCGTGGACATCACGGTGGCGAACAGGGAGTTCAGCAGGGCCGGCCCGGCGCCGGCGGAGAGGACCTCCTTGAACTGCTCCAGGGTCGGCGCGAAGAACAGCTTGGGCGGGTCGGTGTAGGCGTCCGCCTCCTGCTTGAACGCGGTCAGCACCATCCACAGCACCGGGAAGAAGAACACGATGCCGACCACCCAGGACACGATGGCCATGATCACGCGGCCGGCGGAGCCCTTCTTCCGTCGGGGCTCGTCGTGCTGGGCGGCCGCGCTGGGGCCCGCTGGGGCCGTTGTCGAGGTGCTCATCAGGCTGACGCCTCGTTTCCGCTGAAGGTCCGGAAGATCAGCCGGAGGGCGAACGTGGAGACGATGGTGGTCAGGATGGCCACGACCACGCCCATCGCGGCGGACTGGCCGACGTCGAAGCCCAGGAAGGCCCGCTGGTAGATGTAGAAGGGCAGGTTCGAGCTGGCGATACCCGGTCCGCCCTGGGTCATCATGTAGATCTGGTCGAAGACGTTGATCAGGTAGATGGTGCCGAGCACGATGCCCAGCTCGATGAACCGGCGCAGGTGCGGGATGGTGATCTCCCGGAAGATGGCGAAGCTGCTCGCGCCGTCCACCCCGGCCGCCTCGAGCACGTCGTCCGGCTGGCTCTGCAGGCCGGCCAGGATGAGCAGCATCATGAACGGCGTCCACTGCCAGACGATCGCCATCATCACCGCGGTGAGCGGGAACGAGGAGATCCAGTCGGTCTGCCCGGCGCCGAACGGCCTCAGGATGAAGTTCACCAGGCCGTAGGTCGGGTCCAGCAGCGTCGTCTTCCACAGCAGCGCGGCGGCCACCGGGGTGATCAGGAACGGCGTGATCAGCAGGGTGCGGACCACGCCCCGGCCGGGGAAGGCTCGGTTGAGCATCAGGGCCAGCAGCAGCCCGAGGGCCACCGCGATCAGCACCGAGCCCACGGTGAGCACCACGGTGTTCAGCGTGACCTGGCGGAACTGGCTGTCGGTGAAGACCTGCGCGTAGTTCGACAGCCCGACGAAGTGCCGGGAGCCGGGGCGGACCAGGTTCCACGACTCCAGCGAGTAGTAGATCGTCACCACGAACGGCAGCTGGGTGATGATGAACGTGAACACGAGTGCCGGCAGCAGTGGCAGGCGCCGGGACCAGCCGTCGGCCTTCGAGCCCGGCCCGTGCTCGGGTCGCTTGGCCGCCCGCTTCGGGACGGTCGCCGCTTCGATGGTGGTCGTCACTTCGAGACCCCCTTGTAGGTGTCGCCGACGGTCTGGGCGTACTTCTGCGACTCGTCCAGCGCGTCCTTGACGCTGGTCTGGCCGGCGATGGCCGCGCTGATCTGCTGGCTCACCCGGGTACCCATGTCCTGGAACTCGGGGATCGAGACGAACTGGATCCCGGTGTAGGGCACCGGCATAGCGGTCGGGTGCTCCTCGTCGGCGTTGTTCATCGCGTCCAGCGTGGGCTGCAGGTATGCCGCTGCCGCCTGCTGGTACTCCGGGATCTGGTAGGTCGAGGCCCGCGAGCCCGGTGGCACGTGTCCCCAGCCGAGCTTCGTGCCGACCAGGTGCATGTAGTCCTTGGAGGTCATCCAGGACATGAAGTCCCAGGCCTCCTGCTTGTTCTCCGACGTCTTCGGGATGGCCAGCGACCAGGTGTAGAGCCACCCGGAGTGCGCGGTCTTCTCCACCGGGGCGGGCACGTAGCCGATCTTGCCGACGACCTTGCTCTGGCTCGGGTCCTCGAGGGCGGTGACCACCGAGGTGGCGTCGTACCACATGGCCACGTTGCCCTGGCCCATCAGCGTCGCGCACTCGCCGAAGCTGGAGACCGCGGGACCGGGCTCGCCGTAGTCACGCACCAGGTTGACGTAGAAGTCCACCGCCTGGCTGGTGGCCGGCGAGTTGAGCTGGGCGTTCCAGTTCATGTCGTACCAGCTGCCACCGAAGGTGTTGATCACCGTGTCGAGCGGGGCCATCACCTCACCCCAGCCGGGCAGGCCGCGCAGGCAGATGCCGGACATGCCGGTCTTCTTGTTCGCCAGCTTGGCCGCGAAGTCGCGCACCTGCATCCAGGTCGGGTGGTCGGGCATGGTGAGCCCGGCCTGCTGGAACAGGTCCTTGCGGTAGGCCAGGAAGGACGACTCGCCGTAGAACGGCACCGAGTACAGGTTGCCCTGGTAGGACAGCGCGTCGCGCACCTTGGGCAGGAAGTCCTGCGGGTCGTAGCCCGGCGTCTTGTCCGCGTAGGGCTGGAGGTTGACCAGCCAGCCGTCGGCCGCCCACTGCGGCGTCTCGTAGTTGCTGATCATGACGACGTCGAACTCGTTGCCACCGGTCGCCACCGAGGCGGTGATCTTCGCCCTGGCCTGGTTCTCCGAGAGGCTCACGAACCGGACGTTGACGCCGGGGTGGGTCTTCTCGAACTCCGGGACCAGCTTGATGGCGTCCTGCATCTGCGAGTTGGACACGATCGCCACCGTGACGGTCTTGCCGGCACCGCCCCCGCCGAGGGCGCCGGCGCCGGCGCAGCTCACCAGCCCGAGTGCAGGTAACAGAAGAGCGGCGATCAAGAACACGCGCCAGCGGCGCGGTCTACGCTCAAGGTCCGGTCGAGGTGGCAGCTCTCGCGCTGGGGCCACGGTGCCCTCCTGTGGGTCGACGCCGGCGGATGCGTTCGACGGCAAGGCCGTGTTCTGAGTCACAGCCAAAAGTAGGATAAGTGGGGCGTAAGCGCTTACGCAACCGCTTACGGGGTAGTGTTGTGACTTACACCACGGTCGGACTAGTCGCGATCGTGTGCGACGGCTGGAGGTGGCCCATCGCGACGATGGCGGACGTGGCGCGCCTCGCCGGGGTGTCGGTGGCCACCGTGTCGCACGTGCTGAACGGCACCCGCCCGGTCCGGCCGGACACCCGCGAGATGGTGCTCTCCGCCGTCCGGCAGGCCAACTACACCCCCAACACGGTCGCCCGCGCCCTGGCCACCGCGCGCACGACGACGATCGGGCTGGCGCTGTCCGCGATCTCCAACCCGTACTTCGGCGACCTGCTGCGCGCCATCGAGACCACCGCGGCCGCCGCCGGCTACACGCTGCTGCTCGCCGACCCCCGCGAGGAGCCGGACTACGAGCTGACCGTCGTACAGCGGCTGCAGCGTCGCCGGGTGGACGGGCTGGTGCTGGCGCCGTCGGGCGAACCCACCGCGGTACTGGACTACCTCGCCGAGCACCACCTGCCGACCGTGCTGGTGGACCGACTGATCGACGCCGGGCTGGACCAGGTCGGTTCGGAGAACACCCGCCCGGTGGCCGAGCTGGTTGAGCACTTCGCCGAGCGCGGCCACCGGCGGATCGCGCTCGTCGCCGGGCACCGGGGGCTTGCCACCACGGTGGAGCGCCGGGACGGCTACCTGCTCGGGATGCGCCGCTCAGGCCTGCCGGTGGACACCGAGCTGATCGTGGACGGCAACTCCGAGACCGAGGCGGCCAGGGAGGCGGTGCACCGGCTGCTCAGGCTGAGCCGGCCACCCACCGCGATCATCGCCGGCAACAACACCATGACGATCGGTGCCCTGGCCGCGCTGCGCGACGCGAGGATCCCGGTGCCGGCCGGCATGGCGCTCGCTGGCTTCGACGACTTTCCCTGGGCCGACCTGTTCGAACCCGGGCTGACCGCGATCGCCCAGCCCTTCGTCGAGATGGGCCGCCGCGCCATCGAGCTGCTGCTGGCCCGGATGGCCGACCCCACCGCACCGCCGGTCACCGTCCGGCTGCCCCCGACGTTCGTGCACCGCGACTCGTGCGGCTGCCCGGACCGGCTCTGGCCGCGCTCGGTGGGCTGAGCGGTCGGTGGGCTGAGCGGTCGGTGGGCTGAGCGGTGGGACCGCTTGCGTTGTCCGCGACCCGGTCGGATCGGATACTGCCCGCATGACGAACGCGCGGCTCGTGGCCGGAGTGGACTCCTCGACCCAGGCGACCAAGATCGTGGTGGTCGACCTGGAGACCGGGCAGACCCGCGCCGAGGGCCGCTGCGCGCACCCGACGGGCACCGAGATCGACCCGGCCGCGTGGTGGTCCGCGCTGGCCAAGGCCGCCGAAGGGAACCTGCTCGACGGCGTCGAGGCGATCTCCGTGGCCGGCCAGCAGCACGGCATGGTGCTGCTCGACGGTGCCGGCGAGCCGGTCCGCGACGCGCTGCTGTGGAACGACACCCGCTCGGCCGGCGCGGCCGCCGACCTGATCGAGGAGCTCGGCGGCCCCGAGAAGTGGGCGACCGAGGTCGGCACGGTGCCGGTCGCCAGCATCACCGCGACCAAGCTGCGCTGGACCGCGCGCGCCGAGCCCGAGGTGGCCGACCGGGCGCGCCGGGTCATGCTGCCGCACGACTGGCTGACCTGGCGGCTGGCCGGCCGACCCGTCGAGGCGGTCACCGACCGTGGCGAGGCGTCGGGGACCGGGTACTGGTCGACGGTCAGCGGGCAGTACCGGCCCGACCTGCTGCGGCTGGCGTTCGGCCGCGACCTCGAGGTGCCCCGGGTGTGCGAGCCGGGGGAGCGGGCCGGTACGACCACGGAGCTCGGCGGCGGCCTGCTGCTGGCGGCCGGCACCGGCGACAACATGGGCGCGGCGCTGGGCGCGGGGGCTGAGCCGGGTGACGTGCTGGTCTCCATCGGCACCAGCGGCACGGTGTTCGCCGCGCACGACCGGCCCAGCGCGGACGCCACCGGTGTGGTGGCCGGCTTCGCCGACGCCGCGGGGGGCTACCTGCCGCTAGTCGCCACGTTGAACGCCGCGCGGGTGCTCCGCGCCGGCGCCGACCTGCTCGGCGTGGACCTCGCGGAGCTGGACCGGCTCGCGCTGGCCGCGTCGCCGGGCGCCGGCGGGCTCGTGCTGCTGCCGTACCTGGAGGGGGAGCGCACCCCGAACCGGCCGGACGCCCGAGGTGCACTGGCCGGCCTGACCGGTGCGAACGCCACGCCGGCGAACCTCGCCAGGGCCGTCGTGGAGGGCATGCTGTGCGGCCTGGCCGACGGGCTCGACGGGCTCGTCGCGCAGGGCGTGCCCGTGCGCCGGGTGCTGCTGCTGGGCGGGGGCAGCCGGTCGGCCGCGGTGCAGGCGCTGGCACCGTGGGTGTTCGGCGTGCCGGTCACCGTGCTCGCGCCGGCCGAGTACGTGGCACTCGGCGCCGCCCGCCAGGCCGCCTGGGCACTCACCGGTACGGCGCCGAGCTGGCCGCGCCCCGAGGAGGCCAGCGTGGCGCTCCCCGACGGCGCGGTGGACAGCGCGGCGGCCGTCCGGTCCGCCTACGCC
>DATAYB010000643.1:0-4754 GCA_036272795.1 Pseudonocardia sp. | reverse complement strand
CCAGCGCCGCGACGATGCCGGAGGTGACGTCGCCCGTGGTGGCCGCCTTGACCGCGGCGAGCACCTTGTCCGCCTGGCTGCCGGAGTCCATCAGGACGGCGTCGGTGTTGGTGCCACCGACGTCAATGCCGATGCGCATTTCTCTCCTACCTACTCGGTGAGACTTCGAGATGTGTGAGCGTGTGGCTGGTGCCGACGCCCCGCACCCAGCCGAGCCGGCCGGCGAGGACGTAGAGCAGGAAGCCGGCGAGCAGCGAGTTGATGCTCGGCAGTCCCCAGGCGAGCAGGCCGCCGACCAGGGCGGAGGCCACCCAGATCACCAGCGTGGCCGGCACCCAGGTGGGTGCCGTCGGCGGTAGCTCGCCGGCCGCGCGGCTGCGCTCGAGCTCCGGGCGCCACCGTTTGACCACGAAGTACTCGGCGATCATGATGCCGGCGATCGGCGGGAACGAGACGCCGAGCAGGATCAGGAACCCGGTGAACCGGTCGAGGATGCCGCCGGCGGCCAGCAGGCTGCCGAACACGCCGAGCAGCAGGGTGACCACGCCCCGGTTGACCGGCCGCCCGAACACGGTGCTGACGAAGTTCACCACGCCGAGCCCGGAGCTGTAGAGGTTCCAGTCGTTGATCTTCAGCGTGCCCAGGATGATCACCAGCGTGCCCACCCAGCCGACCGACGAGGTGACGATCGCGATGACGTCGTCGGAGCGGACGGCGTGCGCCAGCAGCACACCGGACAGCCCGATCAGGTACTCGCCGACGGTGAAGCCCAGCACGGTCTGTTTGACGACGTCGGCATCGGAGCGGTTGAACCGGGTCATGTCCGGGGTGATCACCGCGCCGACGATGAAGCCGCCGGCCACCAGCGTGGTGCCCTGCAACAGCGACATCGGGGGGCCGGGCGGCGCCATGGCGATCAGCGTGCCGACCTGGTGGCCGAGCAGCTCACGCCCGATGGACCACGCCACCAGCACCAGGAACGCCGGCACGGTCACATAGGCGACCCATTTCATCGACGCGAAGCCCCACAGCACGATCAGAGTCACGATCAGGCCGAACACCAGCGACCACGCCCACGCCGGCAGCCCGCCGACCAGGCTCACCAGTCCCTCGGCGGACACCCCGGACTGGACGCCGAACCACCCCATCAGGCTGATCCCGACCGCCACCCCGATCACCGCGCTGCCGCCTTGGCCGAACCCGGTCCACCGGGACAGCACCGACAGTTGCAGGCCCTCCCTGGCGCCGATGATGCCGACGCCGATGGACACCAGCTCCAGCACCACGGAGCCGAGCGTGAACGCCCAGAAGGCGCCCCAGAACGTCATGCTGAAGCCGACCGTGGAACCCAGCAGGAACTGGCTCAGCGCGGACACCTGGCCGAACCGCTGCACCGCGACGGTCCACCAGGAGTACCGCTCGGACAGCGGCACCCTCGCCAGCGCGAAGTCGTCCACCCCCAGGTGCGTGCCCGGGTGGGCCAGCGCTGGGGCAGGCACAGGTGCTCGCTCGTGCTCAGCGGGGCTGCTCATGGCGGGGGACCTCCTCGCGACTCCGGTGAGGCACGACACTATGTCCTGGTCAGAGACACGTCACGAGGCGAAGTGCCCGGTTCGGGTGATCAAGTCGTGCAGGTTGCACAAGATCGAGCGCAGCCCCGTGGTCGGCGTCACGGAAGATCGGGTCCCCGCAAGATTTCGTTAGGGCCGGCGTGGTTTGCTAACCGCCAAGGGGGGCAACAACGTGGAGATCGTGTGCGTCGGCGGGGGACCGTCAGGCCTGTACTTCGCCATCTGCGCCAAGCTGCGCAATCCGGAGCATCGGATCCGGGTCTTCGAACGGAGACCGGAGGGTGTGACCTACGGGTGGGGCTTCGGCTTCTGGGACGACGTCCTGACCAGCCTGTACGCCAACGACCCCGTCACCGCGCGGCAGATCGAGGCGGCCACCGGGCTGTGGGACGGCATCGAGGTGCACATCGGTGACCGCCCGGCCGCCTACCTCGGCGGGTACGGCCTGAGCATGCCCCGCCGGCGGCTGCTGGAGATCCTGGTGGCCAGGGCCCGCGAGCTGGGCGTCGAGCTGCACTACGAGCGCGAGGTCGCCGACCTGGCCGAGTTCGCCGACGCCGACCTGGTGGTCGCCTCGGACGGCATCAACAGCGGCCTGCGAGAGGCCGACCCGCCCGCGTTCGGCACCACGGTCGACACCGGCACCAACCACTACCTCTGGCTGGGCACCGAGAAGCTGTTCGGGCCGTTCCAGTACGTCTTCGAACCCACCGACGCCGGCTGGATCTGGATGCACTGCTACTACCTGGACGAGCGGCGCAGCACCTGCGTGGTGGAGTGCCCGCCCGAGACCTGGCACGGGCTGGGGTTGGACAAACTCTGCCCCTCGGAGTGCCTGAAGGCCCTTGAGGAGATCTTCCACCGCCAGCTCGACGGGCACCGGCTGATCAGCCAGGTCGACGAGGCCGACACCGTGACCGGCGAGCACGGCAGGCAGGTCCGCAACACCCGCTGGTACCACGGCAACATCGCGCTGCTCGGCGACGCCGCGCACACCACGCACTTCTCCGTCGGGTCGGGCACCCGGCTGGCGATCGGCGACGCGGTGGCGCTGGCCGAGGCGGTGAACGCCCACGGCGACGACGTGCCCGCCGCCCTGCGCGCCTACGACGCCACCCGCCGGCCGGAGATCGACCGGATCCAGCAGCAGGCGCTGGGCAGCATGCGGTTCCTGGAGAAGGTGCCTCAGATGCTCGACGCGCCGGACGTCGACCCGGTGCAGTTCGCCTACGCCATCTCCCGGCGCCTCGGCACCCGGAACGAGCGGTGGCGCTACTACCTGCACCTGGCCACCCAGGTCCGGGTGCTGCGCACGCTCCGGTGCAAGCTCACCGCCGCGCGCCGCACGCGCCGCGAGCGCCAGCACGCCAAGAGCGCGGGATACGCAGGCGCGGCGGAGTACGCGCCGACCGGGACGGCGAGGTAGCGCCCGGCAACGCCGTCGGCCCCCTCCCACCCGCGGGAGGGGGCCGACGTGCGAGCGGTCCCTACAGGGCTTCCAGGATGGTGGCGTTGGCCAGGCCGCCGGCCTCGCACATCGTCTGCAGCCCGTAGCGGCCGCCGCGCTGGTGCAGCGCGTTGACCAGCGTGCCCATGATCCGCGCGCCACTGGCGCCGAGCGGGTGGCCCAGTGCGATCGCGCCGCCGTTCACGTTGACCTTGGCCAGGTCGGCCCCGGTCTCCCGCTGCCAGGCCAGCACGACGCTGGAGAACGCCTCGTTGACCTCGAACAGGTCGATGTCGGCCAGTGTGAGCCCGGACCGGCGCAGCACCTTCTCGGTGGCCGGGATGACGGCGGTGAGCATCATCAGCGGGTCGTCGCCGACCACCGCGAAGCTGTGCAGCCGGGCCAGCGGGTGCAGTCCCAGCTGCTCGGCCCGCTCGCCGGACATGATCAGCAGCGCGGCGGCGCCATCGTTGATCGGGCTGCTGTTGCCGGCCGTCACCGACCAGTCGATCTGCGGGAACCGCCGGGACATCTCGTCGCTGGCGAACGCCGGCCGCAGCCCGGCCAGCACCTCGGCGCTGGTCCCGGGGCGCACCGACTCGTCACGCTCGACCAGCCCGTTCGCCGTGCTCACCGGCACGACCTGGCTCGTGAAGCGGCCGTCGGCCCACGCCTGCGCCGCCCGCTGGTGCGAGGTCGCCGCGAAGTCGTCCAGCTCGGCCCGCGACAGCCCCCACTTGGCTGCGATCAGCTCGGCGCTGATGCCCTGGGGGATCAGGCCGTCCGGGTAGCGCTCGGCGATACCGGGTCCGAGCGGGTCGGTGCCGGGCAGCACGGCCGAGCCCATCGGCACCCGGCTCATCGACTCGACCCCGCCCGCGATCACGATGTCGTAGGCGCCGGAGATCACGCCCTGCGCGGCGAAGTGCACGGCCTGCTGGCTGCTGCCGCACTGCCGGTCGACGGTGGTGGCCGGCACGCTCTCCGGCAGCCCCGCGCTCAGGGCCGCCCACCGGGTCGTGTTGAAGGACTGCTCGCCGACCTGGCTGACGGTGCCGCCGATGACGTCGTCGACCTGGGCAGGGTCGACTCCGGTCCGGCTGATGAGCTCCCGGATCGTGCCGGCGAGCAGCTCGACCGGGTGCACCCCGTGCAGTGCCCCGCCCGGCTTGCCCTTACCGATCGGCGTGCGTACCGCGTCAACGATCACTGCGTCTCGCATCTGATGCCTCCTTGCAGCGGATGTGTACCTACTACAAAGCTCCCACCAGCTAGGTTGTATTTCAAGACTCAGTGGATCAGGTAAAGTGTGGCCATGGCGACACGGATCAGGGAGTGCGCGATCGCGGATGCGCTCGCGGTCATCGGCGAGCGGTGGAGCCTGCTCGCCCTCCGCGAGGTCTTCTTCGGGGTGCGCCGGTTCGACCAGATCCAGCGCAACACCGGCGCCAGCCGGGACATCCTGGCCGCCCGGCTGCGCACGCTGGTCAACGCCGGGGTGCTGCGCAAGGTGCAGTACGAGGAGCACCCGCCGCGCTACGAGTACGTGCTCACCGACGCAGGCAAGGAGCTCAACGTGGTGCTCACCGCCCTGCGGGAGTGGGGCGAGCGGCACATCACCGAAGGCGAACCCCCCACGGTCTGGCGGCACACCTGTGGCGCCGACCTGGTCACGAAGACGGTCTGTGCGCACTGCGGGGAGGAGCTGCGCCCCGGTTCGCTCACCCTGGTCAGCA
>DATAYB010000642.1:0-5902 GCA_036272795.1 Pseudonocardia sp. | reverse complement strand
CCCCGCGCGGGTGGTCACCCCGACCAACGCGGACGAGGTGGCCATGGCCGTGAAGTCGGCCGCCAGGGACGGGCTGCGGGTGAAGCCGGTCGGCGCCGGGCACTCGTTCAGCGAGATCGCGGTGCCCGACGGCGTGCAGCTACGGTTGGACCGGATGGACCGGCTGGTCACGATGGACCGGGACAGCGGGCAGGTCACCGTGCAGGGCGGCATCACACTGCACGAGCTCAACCCACTGCTGGCCGGTGCCGGCTTGGCGCTGACCAACATGGGCGACATCGACCGGCAGACCATCGCGGGCGCCACCTCGACGGGCACGCACGGCACCGGAGCCCGGTTCGGCGGCATCTCCACCCAGATCCGGGCCATGGAGCTCGTGCTCGCCGACGGCAGCCGGGTGCGCTGCGCGCCGGACGAGCGCCCGGACCTGTTCGCCGCCGCTCGTGTCGGCCTCGGCGCGCTCGGTGTGGTCACCGAGCTGACGCTGCAGTGCGAGCCGCTGTACGTGCTGCGCTCGGTCACCGAGCCGATGCCGCTCGAGCAGGCGCTGGACGAGCTGCAGCCCCGGGTCGAGCACAACGACCACTTCGAGTTCTTCTGGTTCCCACACACCACCACCGCCCTGACCACCACGAACACGCGGCTGCCCGGTGACACGCCGAGGCGCCCGGTCAGCCGGCTGCGCAACCTGCTCGAGAACGACCTGCTGACGAACAAGGGGTTCGAGCTCGCCATGCGGGTGGGCACCAGGGTGCCGGCCGCGATCCCCCGCCTCACCAGGGCGATCAGCTCCGGCGTCTCCGCGGGCGAGACGGTCGACCACTCCTACAAGGTGTTGGCATCGCGGCGGGACACCCGGTTCAACGAGGGCGAGTTCGCTATCCCGCGCGCCGCCACGGTGGACGTGCTGCGCGAGATCAAGCAGTGGGTGGAAACCCACGACGAGCGGATCTCGTTCCCGCTGGAGGTGCGGTTCGTCGCGGAGGACGACATCTGGCTGGCGCCGACGTATCGACGCGACACCGCCTACATCGCGTTCCACCAGTACCACCGGCTGCCCTACCGGCGGTTCTTCGACGCGATGGGAACGATCCTGGCCGATGTCGGCGGGCGGCCGCACTGGGGCAAGATGCACACGTTGGACGCCGAAGCGCTGCGCCCGCGCTACCCCCGGTTCGACGAGTTCGTGGCGCTGCGCGACCAGCTCGACCCGACCGGCGTCTTCACCAACGGCTACCTGGACAGGGTGCTCGGCCCGGTACCAAGTGGGGAGCGGCAGTAGTGACAGCCGAAGGCGCCGGCCGTTTCCTGGTCGGGCGGGGCATCGCCGACATCACCGGCGAGGCCGCCGAGTGCGGGCTGCTCGGCTACGGCAAGCCGGAGCAGCAGAGCGCGGGCATCCACCTGCGGCTGCGGGCGCGGGCGTTCGTCCTGGTCGACGCCGAGAGCGGGCGCCGGGTGCTGATCGTGGTCAACGAGCTGCCGCTGATCTTCGACTCGATCCACCGCGAGGTGCTGCGGCGGGTCGGCCTCCGGTACGGCGACCTGTACACCGACCGCAACACGATGATCACCGCGACACACACCCACTGCGGCCCAGGCGGCTACGCCCACCACCGGCTGTACAACCTGACCACGCACGGGTTCCGGCCCAGGACGTTCACGGCGATCGTCGACGGCATGGTGGCCGCGATCGAGGCGGCACACGCCGACGTGGCGGAGGCGACGCTGACCCTGGCGCACGGCGAGCTCACCGACGCCAGCGCGAACCGGTCGCCGGTCGCCTGGGCGCGCAACCCCGAGCCCGACCGGGCGTTCTTCCCCGATGCGATCGACCCACAGACCACGCTGCTGCGGGTCGACCGGGCCGGCACTCCGGTCGCGGCAATCAACTGGTTCGCCACCCACGGCACCTCGATGACCAACCACAACGCACTGGTCAGCGGCGACAACAAGGGCTACGCCGCCTACCACTGGGAGCGGCTGGTCGAGGGCGCCGACTACCTGACCGGCGAGGTGGGCTTCGTCGCGGCGTTCGCGCAGACCAACTCCGGTGACATGTCGCCCAACCTGAACCACCGGCCGGGCAGCGGGCCCACCGAGGACGAGTTCGAGAACACCCGGCTCATCGGGCTGCGCCAGTTCGAGGCGGCCGGCAAGCTCGCCGCCTCGGCGGCCACGCCGCTGCGCGCCGGCGTCGACCACCGGACCACGTACGTGCGGCTGGCCGGCTTCGACGTCGACCCCGAGTTCACCGGCGACGGCCGGCCCCACCGCACCGGAGCACCGAACGCGGGCGCCGCCGCGCTGGCCGGTACCCGCGAGGGCCCCGGGTTCAAGGGCTTCCGCATCGGGCCGGCCGGCAACCCGTTCTTCGACGGCCTCTCGCGGCACCTGCTCTACCGGCTCTCGCCCCGGCTGCGCGATGCGCAGGCCCCGAAGGGGCTGACCCCGCTCGGCGGGCTGGTCGACCGGTTGACGCCGGTCGCGCAGAGCGTGGTGCCCGTGCAGCTGCTGCGGCTCGGCCAGCTGTACCTCATCGGGATCCCCGGCGAGGTCACCATCACCGCCGGCCTGCGGCTCCGGCAGGCGGTCGCCCGTCGGACCGGTGCCGATCTCAACGACGTGCTCGTCGCCGGGTACAGCAACGCCTACCTGCACTACGTCACCACGCCCGAGGAGTACGACGCCCAGTGCTACGAGGGCGGCAGCACACTTTTCGGCCGGTGGCAGCTGCCCGCGCTGGTGCATGTCGTGTCCGGGCTGGCCACCGCGATGCACCGGGGCGAGGCGGTCCCGCTCGGCACTGCGCCACCGGATCTGTCCGGCTCGGCCCGCCCCAGCCGCAGGGTGCCGCCGCCGGACCGCGCGGTGGCCGGCACGGCTGGTACCGGCGGGGCGTTCGGCGCCGTGTTGGCCGAGCCGTTGCCGAGCTGCCGGCCGGGTCAGCGCGCCACCGCCGTGTTCGTCGGCGCCCACCCCAACAACGACCTGCGCCGGGGCGACACGTACCTGCGCGTGGAGCGGGCGGACGGCGACGGCTGGCGCACGGTGGCCGACGACGGTGACTGGTCGACGCGGTTCCGCTGGGCCAGGGCCGGCCGGGACGGCTCCCGCGTGACCGTGACCTGGGACGTTCCAGCTGACACCCCGCCAGGGCGGTACCGGCTGACCTACCAGGGTGACGCCCGCACCGGCGCCGGCCCGGCACTGACCCCGGTCACCGGCACCTCCCAGACCTTTGTGATCGAGGCCGGGTAACCGCGCCGCCGGTAATTGCGGCGCGACCGTCGGGGGTGGCTGGCACTCTGTGCGGCGTGACCGGTTCGAACGCGAAGGACGACCTGCGGCACTACCTGCAGATCGCCAGGGACGCCCTGCTGTGGAAGCTCGAAGGCCTTGCCGACCACGACGTGCGCCGGCCGCTCACGCCGACGGGTACCAACCTGTTGGGGCTGGTCAAGCACGTCGCCAGCGTCGAGCTCGGCTACTTCGGGGAGACGTTCGACCGGCCGTCCGGCATCCCGCTGCCCTGGTTCGAGCCCGACGCCGAGCCGAACGCCGCTATGTGGGCGACGCCCGACGAGTCGCGCGCTGAGGTCATCGACCTCTACCACCGCGCGTGGGAGCACTCGGACGCCACGATCGACGCGCTCGCCCTGGACGCGCTCGGCCACGTGGCGCACTGGCCGGCCGAGCGGGCGACGGTCACGCTGCACCGGATCCTGGTTCACATGATCAGCGAGACCCATCGCCACGCCGGGCACGCCGACATCGTCCGCGAGCTGGTCGACGGCGCCGTCGGCGCGCGGCCTTCTTGAGCTCGCTCTGCCCGACCTCGACGACACTGCCGAGCCGGTTGCCGTGCTGGTCGAACACCGTGTACTCGTTGACCAGCTCGATCAGCTTCGTCTACTGGTTCACCACCAGCACGGGCTCGGTGAACAGGCCGCCGCCGGCTGCTGCCGGCGCCGCGCCCGCGGCCCGCTGGACCTGCTCGCGGAACTGCTCGGGGTTCTTCTCAGGGCCGACCTCGAACTCGAGCACGTCAACGTCGGTGCGCGACGGTTGCGTGTGCTCCGTCCACCGGTAGCCGTCCCACCAGCGCAGGACGGTCGACCCGGGCTGCTCCGGATACCAACCCGGCACATGGCTCATGGCGGGCAGCGTAAATCAGCGCTCGGCACCGCACATACGCCATAAACCGCAGCTCGCGGCGCCGGTCGGGGCGCGACGCGCCGCCCGGTCCGGGGCTCGCCGACCGGCTCAACATCACCGGACGCGGTAGCTTCAGAGCCGACCGCTACCAGGGATCATGAATAGACCGATCACGCCTCGGCGGATGGGTCGGAAGGACCGGCATGGATATCGCGGGTGCGTCTGCCATCGTCACCGGAGGAGCCTCGGGCCTCGGGGAGGCAACGGCGCGACGGTTGGCGGCCAAGGGCGCGAAGGTCGTTGTGCTCGACCTGAACGAGGAGACTGGCAAGGCCGTCGCCCAGGAGATCGGCGGCGTGTTCGCCAAGGCCGACGTGGCCGACGCGGCAGAGGTGCAGGCCGCGGTGGAGGCCGCCTCGGAGCTGGGACCGCTGCGGGTCCTGGTCAACAGCGCAGGCCTCGGCCGGCCAGCCCGGATCATCGGCCGCGACCTGGAGCCGATCCCGCTGGAGCAGTTCGAGTTCGTGATCAGGGTGAACCTGGTCGGCACGTACAACTGCGCACGCCTGGCCGCCTCCGCGATGGCCAAGACCGACCCGCTGGCCGACGGCACCTCGCGCGGCGCGATCCTGAACACGGCGTCCGCCGCCGCGTTCGACGGCCAGATCGGCCAGACGCCGTACTCGGCCTCCAAGGGCGGCGTCGTCGGCCTGACCCTGCCCATGGCCCGCGACCTCGCCCGCCACGGCATCCGCGTCAACACCATCGCACCCGGCCTGATCGACACCCCGATCTACGGCACCGGCGAGAAGGCCGAGGCGTTCAAGGCGCAGCTCGGCCAGAGCGTCGTCTACCCGAACCGCCTCGGCCACGCCGACGAGTTCGCCTCCATGGCGCTCGAGGTACTCACCAACGACTACATGAACGGCGAGACCATCCGCCTCGACGGCGCCATCCGCATGCCCCCGAAGTAGTCGGCGCCCGCACGCCGTCCTCGCCGCTTGGGGACGGCGTGCGGCAGCCCTGGCTACGGGAGTTTCGCCGTGGTCAGGTGTTCGCTGAGCGTCCAGAGCCGGGTGGCGGCCTCCGGGTCGGCGGCGTGGGGGGACAGGCCGGCCGGCGCGGGTACGCCTGAGGAGCCGTGCCGGTGGGGGTCGAGCGTGTCCGGGTCCGGTGCGGCGACCACGGCGATGTTGTTGTTCAGGCAGTACACGCCGCCGAGGCCGTCCAGCTGGGGGCTCACCGCGCACCACACGCTGGTCGACGCGCCCTGCTGCACGGTCTTCTTGCCGGCGTACGGGTCGATCACCGGGTTGCCGTCGGCGTCCAGGAGCCCCATCGCGCGCAGCGACTCCGGGCTGGCGTAGGCGTTGAGGTTGGTGCCGATGATCGCGCCGGGGTGCAGGGAGAACCCGCGCACCCCATGTTCCGCACCGAGCCGGTCGAGCTCGCGGGCGAACAGGATGTTGGCCGTCTTGGACTGGCCGTAGCCGAGCAGCGGGTGGTACTCGCGGCGCTCGAACTGCGGGTCGTCGAAGACCACGGGCGACAGCCGGTGCGCGGCGGCCGACACCGCGACCACCCGCGCGCCCCCGGCGGCGAGCAGCGCGGGCCACAGCCGGACGGCGAGCTGGTAGTGGCCGAGGTGGTTGGTGGCGAAGTGCGACTCGTAGCCGCGCGCGTCGTGGGAGAGCGGCACGGCCATGATGCCGGCGCTGTTGACGAGGATGTGCAGCGGCCGACC
>DATAYB010000641.1:0-8007 GCA_036272795.1 Pseudonocardia sp. | reverse complement strand
ACCGGTCGCCAGGCGTCCAGCCGGAGTGCCCGGATCGCGGAGAGTGGGCCGGGTGTGGTCGGTCTGCGTTCAGACATGCTCGTCCACCTTGCTTCCATGCTGCCTCGTCGTACCGCGCGGTGGCCTGTGCGGCCGCCGTCGTCCCCTGTATCGCTCGGTGCCCCCCGGTCCGTTTCAGTTCTTTCGAAGGTGGTGCCGCGACGAACGGTGTTACTCACGCCGTGGCCGGGCCGCCGGGACGTCGAGTGGCGTTCCCGGCACGGTCGGCGGCCTGCTCCGGGAGGGGTGTTGGCGAGCACTCAGCGCAGCCGGCCGGTGCGCATCAGAGCCTTGGCCAGCTCGATCGCCCGCCGGCCGGGTGCCCAGCCCCGGGACAGGTCGTAGGCCGCCCGCAGCGCCGGGTTGGCGATCAGCTCGACGGCCTGGGGGCTCCGGTGCGGCTCGCCGCCGAAGCTGGCCTTGAACCGGTCGACGCCGCGCAGCGCGTCCCGGGACTGCCCGGCGAACAGCGCGTCCGCCGACTCCGCGCTGATCCCGCCGAAGTCGAACCACCGCAGCCCGGCCCGCTTCGCCCACCGGATGGCGTACCACTGCACCGCGGCCGGCACGTTGCTCCGGCTCACCGCGTCGTCCCGGTCCATCCCGGCGAAGCGCAGCTTCAAGCTCTCCGCGTACCGGGTGAACAGGGCGGCCGCCACCGGCTTGCCGTCCAGCTCGCCGATGAAGAACACCGCGTTCGGCCCGAGGTCGTGGACCAGCGCGGCGAGGTAGTCCTCGGAGACCGCCGCGAAGCCCTGGTGCTCCCCGGAACGGGCCACCAGCCCGGCCAGCACCGGCACGTCGGCCTCGGTACCGAACCGGACCGTGACGCCCCGGGACTCCCACCGGTTCGTCCAGGTGCGCAGCCGCTTGCTCAGCCCGGCGCGCAGCTCGGCGAGGTCGTGGTGCAGGTACAGGCGCAGGGTCTGGGCGGGGGCGATGTTGGCGTCCGAGCCCCGGAACCCGAGGGCCAGCAACTCGCGGCTGACCGCCTCGCCACCCGACGGCGGCTGCACGAACAGCATCCGCGTGCGCGAGTGCGCCAGCTCGACCAGTGCGTCGCAGAGCGCGCTACGCACCGCTGACGGGTCGGTGAGGCCGTGCGCGAGGACCGGGCCGTATGGCACGTACCCCACGCGGCCGAGCAGCGGCACGGGCCGCTCGAGGACCTGGGCCCCGCCGAGCAGCGCCCCGCCGGGGCCGGCGTGCACCAGTACGTAGCGCGCCCCGAAGCCGACCGTGCCGCGCAGCCGGGCCCACTCGGGCAACTGGGCGACGTCGCCGCCGATGCTCATCGAGACCAGCCGGCTCCAGTCGGCCAGCGCGGCCGGGGTGGGCCGGTCGGTCACGGTGACGGTGAGCTCCGGAGCCGGCGAGAGGTGCACCGGCAGGGGCAGAAGTGTCGCTGACCTGGTCATACAACAACGCTAAGCACGCAGTCTGTGGACGCGCTGTGCGATCGCTATCCGGTCTGGCTGAGGGACCTATCAGGACCGTAAGTGCCCGACCGGCTGGCGCACGGAGGCCGGCCAGGCGCCGAGAGCGAGCATCCGGCGCTGCCGCGAGACGCAGCTACCGGCGTACCTCGTCCAGCCGGAACGGCGGTGGGGTGTCGGTGCGCTCGATGGTGGTGTCGAGGGTGGCGAGCAGGTCGTCCACGGTGAGCTCGGCCGGGTCGGGGATGGTGGTCGACAGGCCTCGGCGGCTGAGCTCGGCGGCCAGGTCGGCCTGGTGGTCGTCGCCTGCCTCGCCGTGGCGCTCCAGCCGCAGCGCCATCAGCGGCTTGCGGCCGCCCTGCAGCACGGCAAGCGCCGAACCCGTACCGGCGTGCGCGATGACGATGTCGGCCTCGGCCAGAGCGGCGTCCAGCTCGGCGGCGGGCAGGAACGGCCGGGGTGTGATGTCCAGGCCGTCGACGGGCGTGCAGCCGGTCTGCCAGAGCACCTCGACGGGCCGCTCGACCGCCTTGCTCAGGGGGCCGTCCTCGGCGAGCAGCGAGGCCAGTGGCTCGATCAGCCGCCGGAACGGGAACTCCGCCGCGGTGCCGACGGTGACCACCACGCGGACCGTGTCACCCAGCTCGCGCGGCCGCTGCGCCGGCAGGTAGACGTCGAAGCTGCTGCCGCCGTAGTGCCAGCCGGCGTCGGCCCAGTGCGGGTACTGGCAGTACGTGTGCACGCGGGGCACCCGGCGCAGCAGCTTGCCGCTGCTGGACGGGCCGGACACCCGGGCGGCGCTCTCGATGTAGTGGCACTCGACGCCCCGCGCGGCCAGGTACGGCAGGTAGGCCAGCGCGATGCCGGAGCCGGTCGACACGGCCCGGGTGATCTTGCGCCGGCGCAGCAGCCGGTGGGCGTGCGGCACGGCCTTGAGCACGCCGGGGATGTCGTGGAAGCCGATGTAGGGCACGTACTCGACGTCCCGGTCGGCCAGCAGCGAGGTGCTCTGCTCGTTGGCGTGGGTGACCCACACCGAGTCGGGGTCGATCGGGATCCGTCGTGACAGCTGGTCCAGCTGCGCGAGATGGCCGCCGGTGGTCGCGACGAAGAGCGTGGTCATCGAACGCTGTGGTCCTTGAGCATGGAGGGCACGGTACGGACCAGGATCGACAGGTCGCCGACCAGGTTGCGCGTGCGGACGTAGGTCAGGTCGAGGTGCAGCATCTCGAGCGTGGAGACCGTGGAGCGGCCGCTGACCTGCCAGAGCCCGGTGATCCCCGGCCGCACGGAGAACCGGGGCTGGAACTCGGTGGGGAACATCCGCGCCTCCCACTCCAGGCAGGGGCGGGGGCCGACCAGCGACATGTCACCGAACAGCACGTTGATCAGCTGCGGCAGCTCGTCGAGGCTCGTCTTGCGCAGGAAGGCACCGATCGGCGTGACCCGGGGGTCGCTGTCCAGCTTGTAGCTGCCGTCGACCGAGGTGTCCTCCCCGCGCAGCTCGGCGGCGATCAGCTCGCGCAGCATCTCGTCACCCACACCGGTGCGCATGGTGCGGAACTTGTACATCGTGAACGTCTTGCCGCCGAAGCCGACCCGCTGCTGCTGGAACAGCGCGGGACCGACACTCGTCCAGCGGATCACCAGCCCGATCACGATCAGGGGAATGGCCAGTACCAGTAGAGCGACGATGGACACCGTCAGATCCACTGCACGCCGCGCAACTGACTCCCACGTCGCCGTTTCAGGCAGTGCAGAGTCAAGTCCGACGTCGGGCATCGATCCCTCCAACGGTGATGGCCAGCAACGTGAAGATCAGGTCTCCGGTGCCGCGGAGCTGAAGATGTGGGTCAATAAGAGTAAGAACGAGCAAGAACAACCAAACGATTTCCAAACTTGACGCGCACGCGCCGAACGCACCCGGATGGCGGATCGCCGGCCGTACTGTGCGTAACACCCTGAGGGAAAGCCAAAGAAACGCCGCGAGTAACGGCACTCCACCGATCCAGAGGAAGTAGAGGACCCCTGACTCGAGGTAGATCACCTCGCGCCAGCGTTCCGCCGCTTGCAGGACCGTGTTGGGCGAGACGCCGATCAACGTCGTTACCCAATCGAAATGCGGCAGGTACATGAACCGCAGGTTGTCGTACCGACCGAGCCAGCTCTCCGGGGCCGGCGTGCCGTACTCGCCGATGCCCTCCAGCCGCCCGAGGAACGCGGGCGCCCCGATCACCAGAGCGACCAGTGAGAGCGGCGCGAAGCGCTTGGCCTGGCGGCGCAGTTCGGGGAACCGCCACGCGATCAGCCCGATGCCGACCAGCGCGGCGATCCAGGTGGAGAACTGGCCGGCCGCGAACACTCCGGTACCCAGTACGAGCGCCAGCGCCAGCCGCTCGCGCCGCCCGAGGATGCCGCGCGCGCCGCAGCACAGCACCAGGATCAGGCAGATGATCACCACGTCGCCGGTGGCGATCGGCGAGCCCAGGGTGGCGCTGCCGCGCTCGCTCAGCTCGTCCGGGCTGGCCGCGTTGTTGCCGGCGTTCCAGAACGTGTCCAGCAGCGCGGTCACGGGCGGGAAGCGCAGCGTCTGCAGCACCGCGATCAGCGCCACGACCGCACCGGGCCAGACGATGAACCGGATGGTGCGCAGGATCTGCTGGTCGTTGGTGACCGTGTAGCGGACCAGGAAGTAGATGCCGACGAGCTTGGCCATCGGCAGGATCGAGGCGTACTCCTCGCCGGTCGGGATCTGGCCGCGCAGGGTCAGCGAGGTCAGCGGCCAGATCGTGGCCATCAGCAGGAACACGCCGAGCGGCACGTCCACCGAGGGCAGGAACCGGGGCCGGACCTCGTCGCCGCGCACGTAGCGCAGGAACACCCCCAGCACCGCGCCGGCCACCACCAGCGCCAGCAGCGCCTCGTTCGGCCGGACCAGCGGGATCAGGGTGTCCCGGTCGATGCCGGCGATGATCGGCAGCGTCAGCAGGTAGGAGTACGTTGCGAAGATCGGGTACAGCGCCGCCGTGGTGAGCAGCAGCACCGCCAGCGCGGCGCCGACCACGCCGTAGGCGGCGGTCGAGCCGTACACGGCGGCCGCGGTGCCGGCGACGGCGCTGAGCAGCACCGACCCGCTGACGATCCACCTGGTCGTGCGCGACTCGCGGGCGGCGGCGGCCGCCCTACGCGGCGCCGGGCCCGCTTCGCGGGGTGGCAGGGTCTGGGTCATGCGCGCTCGGCCGTCAGCTTAAGCCCGATATAACGGACGACGAGGAGGAACGCGCCGAGCGAGAGCGCACCACATCCGAGCAGGATCGCCAGCTCGCCGAGCCGCTCCAGGTTCAGCAGGTGCAGCAGCCAGCGGCCGACGAAGATCACCGGGAACATCGCGAGGGTGGCCAGCGCGATCGCCAGCAGGTGCACGCGGGTGGTGAACGCCTCCGGCCGCAGCGCCCTGCGCACCCTGGCCAGCACGGTGACCGCCGAGGCCAGCTCGCCGGCCAGCACGCAGACCACCAGGCCGGCCAGCCGGCTGCCGTCCGGCGGCAGCAGCAGCGTGCTGAACGCCACCACGACGCCGACGCCCAGCCCGACGAAGCTGGCGATCCGGGGCCCCTTGTCGTCCAGCAGGGAGAACAGCGCCTGCCGGCCGAAGTCGTGGATGCCGCCGGCCATCTGGGCGAACGCGGCGACGGCCAGGCAGGCCGCCAGCTCGCTGATCAGGTTGGCCTCGCGCAGCTCGCCGTTGGCCAGCAGGTCGGACGTGGGGGTGGCGAACGCGGCCAGCAGGCACATCGACGGCAGGCTGGCGATCACCGCGTAGAACAGGCCCTGGCGCCAGGCCACCGCGAACCGGACCGCGTCCTTGGCGGCGGCCGCCGTGGCGAGGCGGGGCAGCGCGGCCATCGACACCGCACGGGCGCCGAGGAAAGACAGCGCGTAGAACACCTGGTAGGACAGCTGCACGACGAGCACACCGCCCGGCACGCTGCTGGCGATCGCGGTGAGCACGTAGTTGGTGATCGAGGGGCAGCCGGCGACGGGGATCGAGCGCAGCACCCGGCGGATCGCGTCCCTGGCCTCCGGGTCCTGCTTCCAGCCCCGGGACGGCAGCACGAAGAGCCCGCACTTGTACGTGCCGTACATCTGCAGGGCGGCGTGCAGCACGACGGCCAGCGTGGTGCCGATCCCCAACATGATCATCATGCCGTATGGCGCCTTGTCGACCTCGAGGCCGGGGCCGTAGATCTCGATCACGACCAGCACCGTGATGATCGTGGCGATGTTCTCGATGGCCGGCGCGGCGGCGGGCAGCGCGAACCGGCCCTGGGACTGCTGCGCGGCCACCCCTAGCGCGCACACCCCGTAGAACAGCACCTGGGGCGCGACGAACAGGATCAGGATGATCGTCATGATCCAGGCGCGGTGGCGGAGCGGCTCGGGGACGCCCGCGGTGAACGACCAGGCCACCACTGGCGAGAGCAGCATCAGCAGCAGCACGCCGGTACCGCCGACACCGAGGATCCGGCCGCCGATCTTGGCCAGCTTGCCCTTGGCGAGCTCGGTACCGCCCGCGTCCAGCGCGCGCACGATCGTCGGGATCAGCACCATGGCCAGGATCGGGCCGGCGATCGTGGAGTGGATCGTGTTCGGCAGCACGTAGCCGGCCTGGAAGATGTTGGCGAAGTACGTCGGCCCCATCATGGCGCCGATCACCAGCACGCGGATCAGCCCGGCCACCCGGCTCAGCAGCGTCCAGATGACCACCGTGACCGAGTTGCGCGCGGTCGCCTCCCGGCCGGAGGTCTCCACCGGCGGCGGGGCCGCCGTCCCTGGGTCGACCATGCGATCAGCCACCGATCCGGCGCGAGGCGGGTGTCGGGGTGAGCTGGGGTCGAACCTTCACGCTGTGCTGTGCCCCTCATCCGGACGTGACCGACAGAACTGCCAGGGAGATCCTGCTCCCCGCCGAGCCGCCTGGCTGCTACCAAACGGCGGCGAGCCTATCCACCCTTCGGAACGCCCGCCTCGTCCGGATCGGGTTGGCGATCGGATTGGCGACGGCCCTTGAGCAGCTGGACCACGGCACGCACCTTGTGCCGCAGCCACGGTGTCCGGCCGCCCACCCGGGACGCGAACCGGTACGCCAGCGACAGCTTGAACCGGAACATCGCGAGTGAGTCGCCGCGCTTGACGTACACCCGGTCGACCGCGAACCGGCCGTGCTCGCGGGCCACCGCGAAGCTCACCGTGAAGCCGGCGTCCTCGAGGGCCTGGCGGGCGTCCCGGTCATGGGTGCCGAAGGGGTAGGCGAACGAGCGGGGCGTGGTGCCCATCATCTCGGCCACCTCGTCGCGGGCCGCCACCACGTTGCGGTGCAGCTCCCCGGCGTCCATGCCGAACATCCGGGTGTGGTCGTAGCCGTGCACGCCGACAGCCATGCCGGTGCCGGCCAGCGTGGCGATCTCCGACTTGCCGGACAGCTGCTCGTCGGCGTACACCGGGTTCCACTTGATCGGCCCGCCCAGCACCCCCGGCGGCACGAACAGCACCGACGGCACGCCGGCCTCGGCCAGGATGGGCGCGGCGGTCCGCAGCACAGACTCGTGGCCGTCGTCGATCGTGATCAGGAACGACCTGCGGGGTGCCGGGGCGCCGTCCAGCGTGGCGGTGAACTCGTCGAGGCTCAGCGCCCGCCAGCCGCCCTTGCGCAGCAGCTCGAGCTGCGCCCGGAAGGTCTCCGGCGTGACGAACAGCTGCTCGGGGTCGCCGGCGGGCGGTACCTCGCCGAAGTTGTGATACATCAGCACCCGGGGCATCCGCCAGGACATCCGGGGCCCGTCGACATTGCTCATGGGTCCCATGCTCAGCTCAGTTCCGGCTCCAGCGACGGCTCAGCGTCACCACGGTCATCAGGGCAATGATCAGTCCGCAGATCCCGCCGGTGACGCCGGCCAGCGTCTTGTTCGGCGACACCGGGTCGGTCAGCGCGTACGCCGGTACGAGCACCGACGACTGGTTCTGCGTCAGGTTCAGCTGGTCCAGCTGGGCCTGCAGGGTGGCGGCGCGGGTGGCCAGCGCGACCTGGTCCGCGGCCGTGGTGCCCGCCGCCGCCTGCTGCTTCTTCACCCCGTCCAGCTGGCCCTGCAGATAGCCCTGCGGGCCGCTGCCGTTCGCCACCGTCAGGTACTGCTTGGCGATCGCGTTGGCCAGCGTCGTCGCGGTGGTCGGGTCGGAGCTATTGACCTGCAGCTGGATGATGTCGCTCGAGTTCAGGATCGTCGCGGAGACCTGCTTGGCCAGCGCGTCCACCGACACGCCGTTCGCGTCGGCCACGGGGCCGAGCACGTTCCGGCTGGTCAGCAGTACGACCTGGGTGGTCAGGTTGCGGTCGGTCTTGAGGAAGTCACCGGTGTTCTCGCCTGCGATGTTGTACTGGATCGTCGTGCGCGCCGCGTACTGCGACGGCAGTGCCAGCGACGCCCCGTAGCCGAGCACCGCGCCGACCACCGTCAGCAGGAGGGTGAGCATC
>DATAYB010000640.1:0-2109 GCA_036272795.1 Pseudonocardia sp. | reverse complement strand
AGCCCCGGTGCCCGGCCCACGTGGGCGAGCACGGTGAACTGCCGCAAGGTCAGACCCACCTGGTCCAGGGCATGGTCGAGCCGCTGTTCCAGCAGATGCTCGGCCCTCGCGAGCTGGTACGTCAGATGGTTGACGTCGATCGGTTCGTCGTCATCGAGCGCTGTGATGGCATGGACAGACTCCACGGCCGGACCCCCCTGGCTGTGCACCCGACCAATACTGGCGGGTAATTAGCCCATCGAACAAGCCCCGAAGGTCGATCAGCGTCGCGGGGGCACCGGATGTCCAGTGACTTCCCCAGAGACGCGCGTGTCCGGTCGAGACGCTAGGCTCGGTTCAAATACAGGACGCAGGTGGCGGGGGTGTGCGGTGCCGAACCTATCGGACGCGGTCGAGCTGGGCAGGCCGGAACAGTTCCTGGTGGTGATCTCGACGGCGCGGGCGGACGGCACGGTGCAGTCCTCCGTGGTCAACGCCGGTGTGCTGGCCCACCCGGGCACCGGTGAGCAGGTTGTCGGCTTCGTCACCTACGGGGCCGCGAAGCTGGCCAACCTGCGCGCCCGGCCCTGGCTCACGGTCACCTTCCGCAGCGGCTGGCAGTGGCTGGCCGTCGAGGGCACCAGCACGATCATCGGGCCGGACGACGAGTACCCGGGCTTCGAAGGCGAGAAGCAGCGGTTGCTGCTGCGTGAGGTGTTCGAGGCCGCCGGTGGCACGCACGACGACTGGGACGCCTACGACCGGACGATGCTCGAGCAGCGCCGCGCCGCCGTCTTCGTCACGCCGACCCGGATCTACAGCAACCGGCGCGCCTGAGACCGGCCCCGCCGCGGCCGCTCCCGGCGACTGACCATGATGGGCACATGGCGGTGCGGCTGGGTCGGTTCGGGTTCGGGGTGGCGGTAGGTGGCTGGGTGCTGGCGGCGGTGGCCGGGTGCGGCTCGACCGCGCTGACCAACACGCCGAGCAACACGGAGCCGGCGAGCCCCGCGCCGCCGGCCGCCGCCGCACAGGGCCCGGGTCGCGCCGTGCTCAGCGCGGTCACGAAGCTCGGCCTGATCAGCCAGGACGGCTGCCAGACCGGGCCCGCGGCGCAGGTCTACCCGGACTGTGACCGGTTCCTCGCCGAGCTGCGCTCCGCCGCGAACACCGTGCGCAACGGTGCCGACGAGCTGCCCGGCTCGGCCCAGGTGGCAGCCACCTCGAGCGCGCTGCTGGCCGCAACCGACGCCTTCGACAGGGACGGCTGCGGCAGCGGGCCGTACGCCTCGGGCGCGAACAACGCGGCCACCTGCGTCGCCGACCTCGGCCATGTCCGCACGGGGCTGAGCACGCTGATCGAGGAGACCAAGGGCGTCGCGGGCGGCTGAGCCCGGCGAGGCGCTCACCTCCGCCACACAGGTGGTGGGTCACGCCGCTCGGGCTCGGGACGATGTCGACGTGGAACCGGTCACGCAGCTCGTCGGGTGACTCCCACAGCCGGGCCCCGGCTCCGAGCTCCACCCGCGAGACCGCCACGTGCATCGTGTCGACGAGGCCGGCGTCGAGGAACTGCCGGATGGTGGTGGCCCCGCCGCCGAGCCGGACGTCCTTGCGCTGTGCGGCCTCCCGCGCCTGCTCGAGGGCCGATGCGGGGTCGGCGTCGACGAAGTGGCCCCTCGAGGCTCTGGTTCTCGCCGGCACCGAAGCGCCAGCCGCCCGGGCCCTGGCCGCCGGCCGGCACGCAGGCCGCCCGGTGCCCAGCGTCGTGTTACCGAGCTGCACCACAGGCAGGTTTGTGCGCTGAAAAACCTGCCTCTTGTGTAGTTCGGTAACAGCGGGCCGGCGCCGGTCCGGCCACCACGCCGGCGCCACCTTCCCCACGCAGGCGTTGGCTACCCACGCTTGGCCGAGCCACCGGTTGGTGGGGCCGGCGCGCGCGAATCGGGCGATCATCCCCGTGCCGGGTCGCAAGCCGACCTAGGGTCGGCCTGTGCAACAGTCGTCGGGCGCGAGCCAGCCCGGTCCCGCCTGGCAGCGGCGGACGCGGGGTGAGCACCGCTGGCCGGAGGCGGTCATCGTGGCGGTCGCGATCGGGCTGCAGCTGACGCTGCCGGACGCGATGGCGCC
>DATAYB010000639.1:0-3341 GCA_036272795.1 Pseudonocardia sp. | reverse complement strand
CGGTCGGCGGTCGCCGAGCACTCCCCCGGCGACCCGGTCGACCGCCGGTTCCGGGTGATGCTGCTCGACACCGCGACCGGGCGCTCACACGACGCAGTGGTGTCGCCGTCCGGGTCGCGCGTGGTGTCGGTGCGCGAGCTGGACCCGGCCGTGGATGGCGGGGTACCGGTGGTCGGGCTGGAGTTCGAGATCGTCGAGGAGATCGTGCACGCCGACCCGCGCTGGCTGGCGGCCATGCACCGGCGCGGGCTCACGGACCTGTCGGTGCTGCGCGCCCAGCCGCTGTCCGCCGGGGTGGCGGGCAACGCCGACGAGACCGGCCGCCGGCTGCAGCGGGTGTTCACGTTCCTGCAGAAGTCGAAGAACGACCTGCCGTGGGCGCACCCCGTGGACGGAGTCACCGCGTACGTCGACGTGATCAGCCGCGAGGTTCTCGACGTGGTCGACGACCTGGCCCTGCCGGTGCCGGACGAGGACGCGAACTTCCACGACCCCGAGTTCCTCGGCCCGACCCGCCCCGGGCTGCGGCCGATCGAGATCAGCCAGCCGGACGGCCCGAGCTTTACGCTCGACGGCAACGAGCTGTCCTGGCTGGGCTGGCGGCTGCGGGTCGGGTTCGACGCGCGCGAGGGGCTGATCCTGCGGGACGTGTCGATCGACGACCGCGGCCGCCGGCGGCCGCTGCTGCACCGCGCCTCCGTCGCCGAGATGGTGGTGCCCTACGCCGACGCTCGGCCCAACCGGTGGTTCCAGAACTTCTTCGACTGCGGGGAGTACCTGCTCGGCTCGTACGCCAACTCGCTGGAGCTGGGCTGTGACTGCGTCGGGGACATCACCTACCTCGACGTCGTGCTGGCCGACGGCGACGGCAACCCCAGGGTCCTGCCGAGGGCGATCTGCATCCACGAGGAGGACGCCGGCATCCTGTGGAAGCACACCGACCCGTTCACCGGCTCCTCGGACAGCCGCCGGCAGCGCCGCCTGGTGGTGTCGTTCTTCACCACCGTCGGCAACTACGACTACGGCTTCTACTGGTACTTCTACCTCGACGGCACCATCGAGCTGGAGGTCAAGGCAACCGGCGTGGTGTTCACCTCCGGCTACCCCGGCGACGGGTTCGAGTACGCCTCGCAGCTCGCGCCCGGGCTCGGCGCGCCGTATCACCAGCACCTGTTCGTGGCACGGCTCGACACCCGCATCGACGGGGCGAGCAACGCCGTCGACGAGCTCGAGGTCGTCCGCGTGCCGTTCGGCGAGGACAACCCGCACGGCAACGGCTTCACCCAGAGCGTGCGTCGCCTCGCCACCGAGTCCGAGGCGGCCCGGCTGGCCGACACCGGCGCCGGCCGAGTCTGGCGCATCGTGAGCACCACCGAGCGGAACCGGTTCGGGGCCGAGACCGGCTACGTGCTGACCCCGGAGGGCCGCCCCGCGCTGCTGGCCCAGGAAGGCAGCGACATCCACCGCAGGGCCGCCGCCGCGACCAAGCACCTCTGGGTGACGCCGTACCGGCGCGACGAGCTGTACCCGGCCGGCGACTTTGTCAACCAGCACCCCGGCGGGGCCGGCCTGCCCGCGTGGACGGCCGCCGACCGGGACGTCGACGGCGGCGACATCGTTGTGTGGCACACCTTCGGGATGACCCATTTCCCCAGGCTGGAGGACTGGCCGGTGATGCCGGTGGACAGCTGCGGGTTCAGCCTCAAGCCCTCGGGGTTCTTCGACGCCAACCCGACGCTGGACGTGCCACCCCCGGACCATTGCGGCCACTGACAGTGGCATTGAAAGGACGCTGACCAGTGCCACTGACCGTCCACTGACTGGCCCGGCCCCGGCACTGACCGGCCCGGCTCGGCGCCGACCGGGCCCGGCCGGCTGACCAGCATGGAGCCGGTCAGCCGGCCGGGTCGGTCACCACCATGCCGCGCAGCACCACATCCAGCATCTTCAGCAGCTCCCGGTCGAGGTCGAACGGCTCCGGCTCCGTGCTGATCCAGCTGGTCAGCGTGATCAGGTAGCCGGCCGCCAACAGCTGCCCGCCCTGGTCGGCGTCGATGTCCGGCCGGAACTCGCCTCGGCACTGGCCCTTCCGGATGAAACCACCGAGCTGCTTGCCGAGCGCCAGGTTGCCGAGCACGTTGGTCGACTGGACGGAGGCGCTCATCAGGCCCACCGTCTCGGACCGCCCGATGATGTTCAGGTGGGCCAGCTCACGCAGGTACCTGGTCAGGATCTCGCTGACATGGTGGTCCTCGAGCTGGTCGGCCTCCACCGCACCCATGGCCCGCTCGCGCCGCCGCGCGGTCCACTCGTCGAGGAACATCATCTTGCGCTCGAAGTGGTTGAACACGGTTGCCCGGGCGACCTGTGCCCGCTCAGCGATGTCGTCCATCGTGGTGTGGTCGTACCCGCGCTCGACGAACAGCTCGATGGCCACCGCGTAGACCCGGTCGCGCCGCTCCTTGCGCCGCAGCGCACGGCGGTCCGGCCCGGTCAGTGGCTCGCTGACCTCGCTGTGGGGCGCGCTGGAAGTCATTGCCGGCAAGTACACCACTCCGTCGTCCGTCCCGCTCCGGTCACCCGCCCCCGTTCGGGTTAGCGGACGGGGTGACGGCTGCAGACACGGAGACCGGTTGCCGCCGGTTCAATCCCCATGGCTGGGTGTCAGGTCACCACGGACGACGGAGTGGCCGTGCGGCTCAGCCCACCAGCCGGTTCGCCGCCACCGGGACAGCCCGTTCCGCGGCGCCGGTGTAGCCGGCCAGGGGCCGGATCAGCGCGTTCGCCGCCTGCTGCTCGATGACGTGCGCCGTCCAGCCGGTGATCCGGGCCATCACGAAGATCGGCGTGAAGGTCGGCACATCAAATCCCATCAGGTGGTACAGCGGGCCGGCCGGGTAGTCGAGGTTGGGCCGCAGGCCCTTCTCCCGCAGCATAGCCGAGGCGAGCACCTCGTAGGTGGCCGGCAGGTCGGTCGCGCCGCTCAGCTTGGTGATCTTGCCCAGCTCGGCGCACAGCGTCGGCACCCGGGAGTCGCCGCGCTTGTAGACGCGGTGCCCGAAGCCCATGATCTTCTTCTTCTCGGCGAGCTGCGCCCAGCGCGCATTTCCGCGAATTGGTCACGACCTCGTGGTGCCCGAGGACCGGGGTACGTTTGTGCCCTATCCGACGGAGGCCGGCTGAGCTGTTTCGGGATTGCTCTGCCGGGCTGAGTTGTCTGCCCGGCTCAGTGGTCCAGGGACGCCTTGTCCACCGGGCCCCACTGGTTCACCGTGGCGAGGTCGACCTCCCAGGTCCTCGGGTACATCGGGAAGCTCTCGTGCCACGGCCGGGGCTCCCAG
>DATAYB010000638.1:0-4721 GCA_036272795.1 Pseudonocardia sp. | reverse complement strand
GGTCGTGTACCGGCGCAGGACGTCGGGCAGCGGGTCGATGCCGATGCCGGGCGTCGTGGGCACGGGCAGGTGGCCGTCGTCGAGCACGAACGGCTCCGTGAGGTCCTCGGCGAAGTAGCGGCTGGAGGCGGACGTGTCACCGGGTAGTACGAACCCGGGCAGCGCGGCGAGCGCGAGGTTCGGGGCGCGGCCGATGCCGGTCTCCAGCATGCCGCCGCACCACACCGGCAGGCCGTGCGCCACCGCCACGTCGTGGATCCGCCGCGCCTCCAGGTAGCCCCCCACCCTGGCCGGCTTGATGTTGATCACGCGGCAGGCCCGCAGCTCGATGGCGGCGGCGGCGTCCCGCGCGCTGGTGATCGACTCGTCCAGACAGATCGGCGTGCGCAGCCGCTCGGCGAGCTTGGCGTGGCCGAGCAGGTCGTCCTCGTCCAGCGGCTGCTCGATCAGTAGGAGGTCGAACTCGTCGAGGCGGCGCAGGTGGTCGGCGTCGGCCAGCGAGTAGGCGGTGTTCGCGTCCACCTGGAGCAGCAGGTCGGCACCGAACCGCCGCCGGACCTCGCGCACCGGCGTGACGTCCCAACCCGGCTCGATCTTGAGCTTGATCCGCTGGTAGCCGGCTGCCAGGTACCCCTCGACGTCGTCGAGCAGCATCGGCAGCGTGTCCTTGATGCCGACCGACACCCCCGCCGGCACCCGCTCGCGCACCGAGCCGAGGTACTGGCCGATCGGCATATCGCGCAGGCGCAGCTCGGCGTCCAGCAGCGCCGTCTCCAGCGCGGCCTTCGCCATCGGGTGGCCTTTCACCGCGGCCATCGCCGGGGCCACCGCAGCGACCGTGACCTCCGGCAACGCCGCCACCCGGGGCACCAGGTGGTCGACCAGCACCAGCTCTGCGCCGGCGTTGAACTCCGAGCAGTACAGCGGCTCCGGGTCGGCCGCGTACTCCGACCAGCCGTCCACGCCGTCCGCGACGACGTGCAGCAGGAACGTGTCCTTGCTGTGCATCGAGCCGTACGACGTGCGGAACGGCGAGACCAGCGGCACCTCGACCTCGACCAGCTCGATGCGCTCGATCTTCACTCGGAGCTCCGTTCCAGTCGGTACCAACCGTCGCGGGACATCGACGTGCCCACGTAGCCGTCGTCGAACGCCTCGGTGAGCACGCCCCGCACCGCTCTGCGCCAGGCCAGCGCGGCCGCCGGGTCCTCGGCGCGCAGCGCGACGATGTCCCGGGGCACCCGGCACCACCGCAGCACCCCGGCGCGCGCCGCCAGCGGGCCGCCGTCCGGTGCGACCGGGGTCCGCTCGGTGGGCACCCTCCCCTCCCCCGAGCTGTCCGGCCCGGCGGGTGGATCGGCGGGTGGACCGGTCGGCGGGTCGGCGAGCAGGTCCCAGCGGATGGTGAGCCGGTCGGTCTCGTCACCGGCGTTGATGCCGTCGGCCATCGGGCCGTAGAAGTCGATCACGTAGCTGACCGCGCGGGCACCTAGCTTGACGAGGTTGAACCGCGCGTTGCGGCCGACCAGTGGGTCGAACGTCCAGGTCATCGCCGTGGCGCCGCGCTCGAGCGCCCAGGCGCGCTGGGCATGCTTGAGGGCGAGCCCGATGCCCCGGTCGGACGTGCCGGCGCCGGCCACCAGCGAGTAGACCGCCCGGGTGGCCGGCGGCTCGAAGACCGCCACGGCCGCGCCGACCAGCTCGTCCCCGGCCCGGGCCGCCAGCACGGAGCCTCCGGCGTGACACAGGCCGCGCAGCACGTCGGCCGGCAGCGGCGGGCTCCCCTTGGGAGTGCGCCACACGCCGGCCAGGAACCGTTCGGCCGCACCGATCCCGGCGACGTCCTCGACCGGCTCGACCCGCACCCCGGCCCGCGCCGCGACCTCGACAGCGGCCAGCCTGGCCCGCGCCGCGACCCCGGCATCGACCGCACCTATCTGGGAGCTCACTGCTCCGAGTCTGCCGGGGCTGTCCAGCCCCCTGGCCCGCCAGCACCGGCCCTGTCCGGCGCCAGTTGATCAGCGCCGACAGTCAGCGCAGACGATCAGCGCCGGTCGATCAGGCGGGACAGCACGATCACGCTCTCGGTGTGGTCGACGTTGGGCTCCCGGCGGACGCGCTCCATGGCCTGCTCCAGGTGCGTGATGTCGGTGGCGAGCATCTGCAGCAGGGCGTCCGCCGACCCGGTCACGGTGCAGGCGCTCACCACCTCCGGCACCTGCTCCAAGCTGCGCTGCAGGTCCTGCGGCGCGACCGTGCCCCGGCAGTAGACCTCGACGTAGGCCTCCGTGGTCCAGCCCAGCGCGGCGGGGTCGATCACTGCGGTGAAGCCCCGGATCGCACCGCCGGAGACCAGACGGTCGACCCGCCGTTTCGCGGCGGGCGCGGACAGCCCCACCTCGGCGCCGATCTCGGCGAAGGTGGCCCGCCCGTTCCGCAGCAGGCACCCGACGACCTGCCGGTCGATGGCGTCCACGGGCATCCCCTCACCCGGTCGAGCGAACGATCGAAGATCGACGCAATGAATCTCTGGTTCAGATTCTCAGACGCAATAAATCCTACGCATACGCGCAAGTTTCACGTATTGATTGCGATTTCACCCCCAACATACAGTTCCGAATGTGACCGTTATCGCGGACTCTGTGCCCTCGCTCCCCTCGCTGACCAGCCAAGTCACCCGGCGTGTCGCACGACGGCGCCGGTACCTGATGTGCCCGCCGGACCACTTCACGGTCGCGTACGCGATCAACCCCTGGATGGACACCGCGCGACCCGTCGACCTCGCGCTGGCCCGGCGGCAGTGGGAACAGCTGCGCCAGACCTACCTGGACCTCGGGCACGTCGTGGAGACGGTCACCCCGGAGCCCGACCTGCCGGACATGGTGTTCGCGGCCAACGGCGCACTGGTGATCGAGGGCCGCGCGCTGGGTGCCCGGTTCGCCCACCCGCAGCGGGCCGGCGAGGGCCCCGCCTACCTGGGCTGGCTGCGGGGCGCCGGGCTGCGCTCGGTCGCGGCGGCGGAGCAGGTCAACGAGGGCGAGGGCGACTTCCTGACCGTCGGCGACCTGGTACTGGCCGGTACCGGGTTCCGCACCACGTTTGCCGCGCACGCCGAGGCGCAGGAGCTGTTCGGGCTGCCGGTGGTGTCGCTGCAGCTGGTCGACCCGCGCTTCTACCACCTCGACACCGCGCTGGCCGTGCTCGACGACCGGGCCGGCCACCGCACCGTCGCCTACACCCCCGAGGCGTTCAGCCAGGGCAGCCGCGATGTGCTGCGCCGGCTGTTCCCGGACGCGATCCTCGCCGACCCGGCCGACGCCGCCGTACTGGGGCTGAACGCGGTGTCGGACGGGCTCCACGTCGTACTCGCCGAGCGGGCCACCGGCCTGATCATCCAGCTGCGCGAGCGCGGCTTCCACCCCATCGGCGTCGACCTGTCCGAGCTGCTCAAGGCCGGCGGCGGCGCCAAGTGCTGCACCCTGGAGGTCCGGTCATGACCCTGTACACCGACGCCCGGGCACGCACCGCGGCCGACCACATCCAGCTCGCCGAGGCCTACGGCGCGGCCAACTACGCACCCCTGCCGGTGGTGATCGCCGAGGCCGAGGGCAGCTGGGTCACCGACGTCGCCGGCAACCGGTACCTGGACTGCCTCTCGGCCTACTCGGCGGTGAACTTCGGCCACGGTAACCCCCGGATCCTCGCCGCCGCCCGCGCGCAGCTCGACCGGGTCACCCTGACCAGCCGGGCCTTCCACCACGACCAGTTCGGCCCGTTCTGCGCCGAGCTCGCCGAGCTGGTCGGCAAGCAGATGGTGCTGCCCATGAACACCGGGGCGGAGGCCGTCGAGACCGGCATCAAGGTGGCCCGCAAGTGGGGCTACCGGGTCAAGGGGGTGCCGGCCGGGCAGGCCAACATCGTGGTCGCCGACCACAACTTCCACGGCCGCACCACCACCGTGATCAGCTTCTCCGACGACCCGGACGCGCGCGCCGACTTCGGCCCGTACACCCCCGGCTTCCGCGCGGTGCCCTTCGGCGACGCCGCCGCGCTGGCCGCCGCCGTGGACGAGCACACCGTGGCCGTGCTGCTGGAGCCGGTGCAGGGTGAGGCCGGCGTGATCCTGCCGCCGCCGGGCTACCTGGCCGGCGTGCGCGCCCTGTGCACCGAGCGGAACGTGCTGTTCATCGCCGACGAGGTCCAGTCCGGGCTGGCCCGCACCGGGCGCACCCTGGCCTGCGAGCACTTCGGCGTGGTGCCGGACATGTACCTGCTCGGCAAGGCGCTCGGCGGCGGCGTGGTCCCGGTGTCCGCCGTGGTCGCCGACGCCGACGTGCTCGGTGTGCTGCGCCCAGGCCAGCACGGCTCGACGTTCGGCGGCAACCCGCTGGCCTGCGCGGTCGGCCGGTCAGTGGTCGGCATGCTGGCCACCGGCGAGTACCAGGAGCGGGCCAGGGTGCTCGGCGAGCAGCTGCGCACCGGGCTGGAGTCGCTGGTCGGGCACGGGGTGACCGAGGTGCGCTGCCTCGGGCTGTGGGCCGGGCTGGACATCGACCCGGCGCTGGGCACCGGGCGGGCCGTCTGCGAGCGGCTGCTCGCGCACGGCGTACTGGCCAAGGACACCCACGGCCAGACCCTGCGCCTCGGCCCGCCGCTGGTCATCGAGCCCGACGAGCTGGCCGGTGCCCTCGACGCCCTGCGCGCCTCGCTCGCCGACCTCG
>DATAYB010000637.1:0-7581 GCA_036272795.1 Pseudonocardia sp. | reverse complement strand
GCGCCCGCGAACCGCACCGACGTGAGCGGCTCCCCGAAGCTCGCCGCGCCGGCCATCACGCGCCCCTCGACCTGCTCGACGGCGCCGAGAGCACCCGTCGGCACCAGCTCGGCCGGCCAGCGCCGCACCGCAACGTCACCGTGACCCCCGAGGCGAGCTCGTGCACCGCCACCACGACCGGCGTGCCACCGACCGCCTCGGGCGGGGCACGCACCGCGAGCACGATCGCGGCGAGCACCAACAGGCCGGCCATCACCCGCCTGGCCAGCACTGTCCGCCGCCAGCCGAGCCCGCCCGACAGCCCGGCCAGCCGATCGGGCAGGAACGTGGCCAGGGTGCCGCGCCGGCCGGTGTGGTCATCGGTGTCGTTCACACAACCGACGCTAAGCGCCGGCGGCCGGCGCTGGGGCCGCCGAGAGCCAGCCTGTGGACAACTTCTCCGTATGTGGATAACTACCCGCCAGGCAACGGACGCCGTGCCCTGAGCGCATTAACACTTAACTGGCGCCGCGACTCCCGGTCGCGGCGCCTGTGAGGGAGGAGTGGGTAGGTCAGGAAGCCTTCGCGGTCGTGGTGCTGCTCGACCCGGAGGACCCCGAGGAGCTGGACCCCGAGGACGAGGAGGAGCTCGAACCGCTCGAGGAGGAGCCGCTGGAGCTCGACGAGTCCGACGACTTGGAGTCGGACTTCGTGTCCGACTTCGAGTCCGACTTGGACTCGGCCTTGACCTCAGAGGACGAGCCGTTGGGGCCGACGGCACCGGCGCGGCTGTCGGTGCGGTAGAAGCCGCTGCCCTTGAACACGATCCCGACGGAGGAGAACACCTTGCGCAGGCGGCCGGCACACACCGGGCACTCCGTCAGCGTGGCGTCCGTGAAAGCCTGCACAGCCTCGAAACGGTGACCGCAGGCCGTGCACGCGTACTGGTAGGTCGGCACCTTAGATTCCTCCGTACCGTGCCATCACTGGCACTCGAACCCAACGAGTGCCAGTCTAGTCCAGACCGAGCGGGAGTGCTCGCAGCCCGTGGTGTGGTGTGAGCACACCGGTCATCAGGACGTCGTGGCGTTCCATCGGCAGGGTCGGGACGAGCTCGTCGTCCCGGACCAGTGCGACCAGCGGCGTACTGGGTCTGGCCAGCGGTAACGTCCGGTCGTACCAGCCGGCGCCCCGGCCCAGCCGCACGCCGCGGTGGTCCACGGCCAGCGCCGGCACGACCACCAGACCGGCGGTGGCCACGGCGGCCGGCCCCCATCCGGGGCCGGCCGGCTGCCGCAGCCCGTATGGGCCCTTGTCCATCGACTCGACGCCCCGGTACGGCGCCCAGTTCATCGGACCGCGGGGCCCTGGCCCGCCGCCCCGATCGGTCGGCACCACCGGCAGCAGCACCTCGTGCCCGGCGGACCGCAGCGCGTCGAGCATGGCGGTCGAGCCCGGCTCCTCGCCCGTCGGCACGAAGCAACAGATCGGGTCGGTGATGCCCTGGGCGGTGCCCACCAAGGCTGAACAGAGCAGTTCGGCCTCGTCCGCGCGCAGCTCGGCGGACAGTGCGCGCCGGCCTGCCATCAGCCGGCTGCGCCACGCCTGCTTGCCCGTCGGCGTGGGGAACGGGGTACTGCCGGGCGTCGTCATGGTCTCCGGCTCGAACGTCGCGGCTGGCGGGAAGGTCGGAAGTTGTTCGGACAACCAGGTGGCCCGGCGGCCTGAGGGAGGCCCGGCAGGGCACGGCAGGAGTTGGTTTCGGTCACACTGCACGGGTCAGTCAGCTCGGCCACCAAGACCCCAGGCTACCGGCGCGGATAGGCTCGCTGACCATGCAGGCATCCCAACCGTTCCGAACCGCGATCGTCCCGGCCGCAGGCTTGGGTACCAGGTTCCTGCCGACCACCAAGACGGTCCCCAAGGAACTGCTCCCGGTGATCGACACGCCAGGCATCGAGCTGGTCGCCGCCGAGGCCGCCGAGGCGGGCGCCGCGAGGCTGCTCATCGTCACCTCACCCGGCAAGGACGCCGTCGCGGCGCACTTCGCCCCGCAGCCCGATCTTGTCGCCACACTCACCGCGCGTGGCAAGGAGCAGCTGGCCGCGAAGGTCCGCAGGGCCAGCGAGCTGCTCGAGGTCGCCACCGTCACGCAGGACGAACCGAGGGGCCTCGGCCACGCGGTCGGCTGCGCGGGCGACTCGCTCGGCGCCGACGAGGACGCCGTCGCCGTGCTGCTGCCCGACGACCTGGTGCTGCCGTCGGGCGTGCTGGGCCGGATGGCCGAGGTACGGGCCCGCTACGGCGGCAGCGTGCTGTGCGCCATCGACGTGCCGAGGGAGCAGATCAGCGCCTACGGCGTCTTCGACGTCGAGGACACGGCCGACCCCGACGTGAAGATCGTGCGGGACATGGTGGAGAAGCCGCCGGCCGACGAGGCGCCCTCCACCTACGCCACCGCCGGGCGCTACCTGCTGGACCGCCAGATCTTCGACGCGCTCAAGCGGATCACGCCGGGCGCGGGCGGCGAGCTGCAGCTCACCGACGCGGTCGCGCTGCTGATCACCGAGGGACACCCGGTACACGTCGTGGTGCACCGGGGCGGCCGGCACGACCTGGGCAACCCCGGCGGCTACGGCCGCGCCTACGTCGACTACATGCTGGCCGACCCGGAGTACGGCCCGGCATTCCGGGAGTGGCTCGCGGCGCGCCTGAGCTGGACCGGCTCCGGCCTCCGAGGCGCCTGAACCACTCGGCTCGGCACAGGCGGACGCACCGGTCCGCGGCGACCGGTCGTGCCGGTGTTAGGTGTACCCGGACTCGGGCGAGTGGGTGAGCCCTGGCCGAAACCGGTACTCGGGGCGTGACCTTCGCGCACGCCAGGGAGTTGGGCAGGGTGAGACGCCCGGCACGGGGCGGTCCGGAGTACCGGGAGACGCGCGGAGGAGGGTGTCCAGGGCGTGAGATCTGTCGACGAGCAGCTCGCTCGGGTACTGGCCACCGCGGTCCGGCCGGCACCCGTCCGAGTCGCGATCGCCGACGCGCAGGGCATGTTGTGCGCCGAGGAGGTGGTCGCCCAGCGCGCGCTGCCCGGGTTCGACCAGGCCGCGGTGGACGGCTACGCGGTGCGCAGCGTAGATCTCAGCGGCGCGGGGCCGGAGCACCCGGTGCAGCTCCCCGTGGTCGGCGAGATCGCCGCCGGCTCCCGCCAGCCGCACCGGCTGCAGCCCGGCCAGGCCGTCCGGCTGGTCACCGGCGCCCCGCTGCCCACGCTGGCCGACGCGGTGGTGCCGACCGCCGACACCGACGGCCACGCCGCGCAGGTCACCATCTACCGGGCGGTGCCCTCGGCCGCCTACGTGCGCCGGATCGGCGAGGACGTGCAGCCGGGTGACGTGGCCGTCCGGCGCGGTTCGGTGATCGCCGCCGCCCAGGTCGGGCTGCTCGCGGCCGTCGGCAGGGACCGCGTGCTGGTGCACCCCCGGCCGAGGGTCGCGGTGCTCTCGGTCGGCGACGAGCTGGTGGACGTGGCCCGCGACCCGGGCGCCGGTGAGGTGTACGACGTGAACTCCTACGCCCTGGCAGCGGCGGCCCGGGACGCCGGCGCCGACGCGCTGCGGGTGGGCCTGGTGCCCCGGCATCCGGAGCGGCTGCGCTCGGCGGTCGAGGACCACCTGTCGAACAGCGAGATCCTGGTGATCTCCGGTGGCATCGGGGGCAGCGCCGGCCAGCAGATCGTGGACACGCTGCGTGAGCTCGGTGACCTGGACGCCGGCCGCGTCGCCATGCACCCCGGCTCGGTGCAGGGCTTCGGCAGGCTCGGGCGGCACAAGGTGCCCGTCTTCCTGCTGCCGGCCAACCCGGTCAGCGCGCTGGTGCTGTTCGAGGTACTCGTCCGCCCCCTGATCCGCACCACGCTGGGCCGCAACGACCCGAGGCGCCGGCGGATCTCGGCACGGCTGCTCTCCCCGGTGAGCTCCATCCCGGGGCGGCGTGGCTACCTGCGCGCCCGGCTGCTGCGCGAGGAGGCCACCGGCGAGTACCTGGTGCAGCCCCTCGGCGGGTCGGGCACACAGCTGCTGACCGCGCTGGCCGAGGCGAACTGCCTGATCGAGCTCGCCGAGCACGTCACCGAGGTCACCGTGGGCGAACTCGTCACGGTGGCGTTCCTGGCGCCGCGCAGTTGAGCTCGGTGGCGCACTCCGCGGAACCCGGGCGGCTCGGCCGCCACCCGGGATGGCCGGCAACCTTGGCCCAGCTCCGGGTACCCGGCGGGGTGGTCGGCGTGCGCCCCGTGCGGCTGCGTGACGGCAGTGCCTGGGCCGCCATCCGGTCCCGCGACGAGCGGCACCTGGCGCCGTGGGAGCCCGACACCCCGGGGCTGTGGGCGCAGCGCAACACCGCGACCGAGTGGCCGGCCCGCTGGAGTGCACTGCGGTCGATCGGCCGGCGCGGGCTGGGCCTGCCGTTCGCGATCACGGTGGGGGGCGAGTTCGTCGGCCAGGTCATGGTGGGCAACCTGGTTCGTGACCCTCTGTGGTCGGCCTACATCGGATACTGGGTCGGCAGCCACGCCGTGCTCGGCGGGGTGACCACCGCGGCCTGCGCCGTGGTGCTCGACCACTGCTTCGGGCCCGTTGGCCTGCACCGGATCGAGGCGACCGTCCGCCCGGAGAACCTCGCCAGCCGGCGCGTGCTGGAGAAGCTCGGTTTCCGCGAGGAGGGGCTGTTCCGCCGCTACCTCAACGTCGACGGCGCGTGGCGGGACCACCTCTGTTACGCGCTGACCGTCGAGGACCTCCAGGTAGGCCTCGTGGAGCTGCTGGTCAGGGAAGGTCGGGCGGAGCGGGTCTGAGCCGGGCCGGGCCCGCCGGTCGGCATTCCGGGCGGCGGCCGCGTTGCGCGACGGTGAACGGTGTCATAACGCTGTCGCCTCGGCGCGCCGCCATGATCGCGACCCCTTCGCTGGTTACCGTGAGCTACGCCTGTACGACCGGGGGAGGAGCGCGTGCCCAGCTCTCTGCTCTTCGCTGGGCTGGTCGCCACCTGGCTCGCCGTGCTGGTGCCGATGGCCGCGCGTCGTCGCCAACCGATGTCGCGCCCGAGTGATGCGGCGTTGTCGTGCCGGGTGCTGGAACGGCCTCGGCGCCGCGATTCGGAGGTGACCGCGATGGACGCCTCGAACAGTGCCGCTCCGAACAGTGTCACCCCGAACATCTCTGGACCGAACATCTCGGGATCGAACAGCGCCGGCCCGAACGACGCCGGCCCGAACGACGCAGCGCCCGACGAGGATGCCTGGAGCGAGTCGTCGGAGGACACCGAGGACTACGCGGACCAGCGCCACGCGGAGCGCAGCAACGCCGACCACGGGTACGCCGACACCGAGTACGCCGATCACGGGTACGCCGCCGGGCCGGAGCGGCGGTTCCAGCGGGGGCGCGGCGGGTACGACGCCGAGGCGGCTGCGGCGGCCGCCCAGGCCCGCTACGTCGTCCGGCAGCGCCTCGTACTCGCGCTCGTGCTGCTCGCGGTGGCCACCGGGCTGCTCGCCGGCGGGCTGCACCTGGCAGACGGCTGGTACCTGCATGCCGGCGTGGACCTCTGCCTGGTCGGATACCTCGCCTACCTGCGCCGCCAGGTGCGGGTCGAGCAGGCCATCCGGGCGCGGCGCGCGGCCCGCATGGCCGGCAGCCGGTACCGCGCCGACGCCGACCTCGGCAGCCCACTGCTCGACGACCCCCGCACCGACGACCCCCATCGACCCGGGGTGCGCCACACCGCCGGGCCCATGGTGCGCCGAGGCCCGCGGTCCCGGGCCGGGCGGCGGCCGACGGTCGGCGAAGCGGTCGCCGCACGCGAAGCGGCCCGCCGCCGCGCCGAGGCCGGGGCCGCCGCGCACGGACAGCCCGCCGGCGCGGACCCGGACGCCGAGTACGAGGACGACTACGACGAGTACGGCTACGACGAGGCGGACGGCGCGGACGGCGTAGACGGCGGGGACGGCGGGGACGGCGCGGACGGGCCGGACGAGCCGGACGAGCCGGGTGACGACGAGCGCGCGCAGCAGTCCGCGCTACCCCGGCTGCGGCCCAGCGCGCTCCCGGAACGCCCGCGCGGCACCGTGGTGCTCGAGCTCGACGACGAGGACCCCGAGCTGCACGATCTCGACTCGCGACCGGAGAGGGGATACCGTCGCGCGGCCGGCCAATGACCGCTGATAAGCTGCTTCACGCGTCCCGGTCCGGCCGGCACGACGCACCTGGGGCTGTGGCGCAGTTGGTAGCGCGACTCGTTCGCATCGAGTAGGTCAGGGGTTCGATTCCCCTCAGCTCCACTCCACAAATGCATGGCCCGTGCCCGCTGAGGGCGCGGGCCGTTTTTGTTGCGTCATCATCTCTGGGGGCCGCAGGCCCCCAGGCCCCGCTCGGCGGGGCTTCGCCCCCGAACCCCCCGCGCTGTGGGCGCGTTTGTTGGGTCGCTTCCCTGCCCGGGCCTCGCCTGTGATCAACAGGGCGTCAGGTCGTCCTGAAGCGTGATCGAACAGCCCTGTGGTCCTGTTGATCACGAAAGTTGCGCCTTGGTGACCGGCGCGCGCCTCACGACCGCAACGACCACGGACTCGCTACGTGCGGCGGTCCAGGCAGGCAACCGCGAACACGGCCGCCCCCGCCAGGTACAGGCATATCGAGATCCACGCCAACCATGAGTGACGGGTGAGCGCGATGTGCACCGCCGACACGAAGCCCGGGGCGAGCGCGAACAGCCAGATGGCCGCGATGACCCTGATCCGAACGACTCCGCCGCGCATTGCTGATCTTCCCGCCGGCCGCTGTGACTCCACGGTGCACGATCGTTCAGCCTGACCACCCTCGGCGCGAGAGGGTGCGCCCCCGTCGAGACAGAGGCTGTCCCTACCCGCTGGTGAGGACGGGCAGTCAGGGGCGTTCGATGCGCCCGAGGAAGTCCGTGACCCGGTCGATCAGCAGCGTGGCCGCGGCGTGGTCATAGGAGCCGAGCGAGCTGTCGAAGAAGAGATGTCTGTCGCCGGCCAGTCGCCGATCGCCCATTGCCCCGTGAGCGGGAGGCAGCCCTCGAGCAAGATTGCGCCCGCCGTACAGATCGGGGGTGCGCACCGTGTGGCCGGCGGCCCGAAGATGATCGGCGAGCGCCACCACTCCAGCGGTAAGTCCCTGGATGTGATGGAACAGCAGGACTTCGGCCATGGTCGACGTCGGCCTTCCCAGGTGTCGAGTACGCCGTTCAGCATCCACCAGCCGGTGCCGCCCGTGGGGCTCAGTTGACCTTGTTGCTGGTGGGGGTGACCCCGGCGGGGCGGTCTTGGGATTGGTCTGGTCTGCTGGGGGGCGGTCGTACGAGGGTTGGGCCGGCTGGGGGCGCGAGCGTGGGTGAGTCGGCTCGGCGGGTGTTCGCTCGGGTGAGCGTGGCTACGCCTGTGGTGGGTGGAGCGCCCTTGGTCGGCACGGCTGTCGTGCTCGGTGGCAGTGTCGCCGGGTTGCTCGCCGCGCGGGTGTTGGCCGACTGCGCCGAACAGGTGCTGGTCATCGAGCCTGACGACGTCGGTCCGGGCTCCGGCGGGCG
>DATAYB010000636.1:0-6974 GCA_036272795.1 Pseudonocardia sp. | reverse complement strand
TCGTGGTCGGAGCCGGCACCCGCGCCATGGTCCGGCCTCCCCGGCCCACGCTGGCCGGGGCGGTCCCACGCTGGCCCGCCCGGTCGTGACTCCACCCCGGTCACCCGCCGCCCACCGCGCGGTGGGCGTCCAGCCAACCCTGCAGGATCTCCACGGCCGCGGCCTGGTCGACGACGGCCCGCTGTTTGCGGCCGCGCACACCGCGATCACTCAGCGTGCGGATCGCCATGACGGTGGTCAGGCGCTCGTCGGACAGCTGGACCGGCACCGTGAGCACCGTACCGAGCGCGCTGACGTAGTCCCGAGCGGCCTGCGCGGCCGGACCTTCCCGGCCCGCGAGCGTGCGGGGCAGTCCGACCACCACCTCAACCACCTCGTGCTCGGTGACGAGCTCGGCCAGCTGGCGAAGGTCCGAACTGTCCCGCTCGTCACGTCGGAGAGTAGCCAGCGGGGTCGCCAGGACCCCATCGGGGTCACTGAGAGCGACCCCGACCCGCACCGATCCGACGTCGACGCCGAGCCGGCGACCTCGGGCGATCCGCTGTCCCGACCCGGCGTCCGAGCCGGCCGTCACCCCGTGCCGCTCGCGGAGTCCCGCACCGCGTCGCGCAGCGCCCGAACAGCCTCCGCCACGCCGGCCGGATTGGTGCCGCCGCCCTGGGCGAGGTCCGGCTTGCCGCCGCCGCGCCCGGCCACCGCCGGGGCGAAGCTCCGGACCAGCTTTCCTGCGTCCAGGCCCCGCTCGCGTGCGGTCGCCGTCGTGGCCACCACGAACGAGACGCGGTCGCCCTCGGTGCCGAACAGCGCCACGACGCCCGGGCGGGTGTTCAGCCGCCCCCGCACGTCCGAGGCCAGCGCGCGCAGGTCGTTGGCACCGGTACCGACCGGGGCCTCGACGGCGACCAGCGCGACGCCGTCCAGGTCCTCGGCACCGTTCGCCAGCGCGCCGGCCGAGGCCAGGACCGCCTCGGCGCGGTGCTTCTCCAGGTCACGCTCGGCCGCGCGCAGCCGCTCGACCAGCCCGGCGACCCGCTCCGGCAGGTCCTCGGGGCGGGACTTCAGCTGGTCGGACAGCTGGGACACCAGCAGGTGCTCCCTGGACATGTACTGGAACGCGTCCAGCCCGACCAGCGCCTCCACCCGGCGCACCCCGGACCCGATCGACGCCTCGGAGAGCACCTTGACCAGGCCCAGCTCACCGGTGCGGGCGACGTGCGTGCCACCGCACAGCTCGCGGGAGTACTCACCCATGTCCACAACGCGGACCCGGTCGCCGTACTTCTCGCCGAACAGCATCATCGCGCCGAGCTTGCGGGCCTCGTCCATCGTGGTCTCGTACCACTCGACCTCGCGGTTCTCCTGCAGGACCGAGTTGACCTCGTCCTCGATCTCCGTCAGCGCGGCCGGCGACACCGCGCCGGTCGGCGACGTGAAGTCGAACCGCAGCCGGCCGGGGGCGTTCAGCGAGCCGGCCTGCGCGGCGGAGGTGCCGAGCGCGTTGCGCACGCCGGCGTGCACCAGGTGCGTGGCGGTGTGCGCGCGGGAGATGGCCGAGCGGCGGACCTTGTCGACCTCGGCGACCGCCGTGGCGTCCACGGTGATGGTGCCGGCTGTGACCGTGCCCCGGTGCACCCGCAGCCCCGTGACCGGCGACTGCACGTCGTCGACCCGCACCACGAAGCCCTCGCCGCGCAGCGTGCCGGAGTCGGCCTGCTGGCCACCGGCCTCGGCGTAGAACGGCGTGCGGTCCAGCACGACCTCGATCGAGTCGCCCTCCGAGGCCGCCGGCACCGACTGCCCGTCGAGTACCAGCCCGACCACGCGGCTCTCGGTGGCCAGCTCGTCGTAGCCGAGGAACACGGTGTTGCCGTGGTTGTCCAACACCGCCCGGTAGACTGTGGCGTCGGCGTGCCCGGTCTTGCGGGCGGCGGCGTCGGTCTTGGCCCGGGTGCGCTGCTCGTTCATCAGCGTCCGGAAGCCGTCCTGGTCGACGGTCAGGCCGGCCTCGGAGGCCATCTCCAGCGTCAGGTCGATCGGGAAGCCGTAGGTGTCGTGCAGCGCGAACGCCTCGGACCCCGCCAGCTGCGTGCCGCCTGCCTTCTTGGTGTTGGCGACCGCGGTGTCGAAGATCCGGGAGCCCGAGGTCAGCGTCTGGAGGAAGGCCTCCTCCTCGGCGCGCATGACCGCGGAGATCCGCTCGTAGTCGGTGGCCAGCTCCGGGTAGGACGGCGACATCTCGTCGCGCACGACCTCGGCGAACGCACCCAGCACCGGCTCGTGCACCCCGAGCAGCCGGGCCGAGCGGACGATGCGGCGCAGCAGCCGGCGCAGCACGTAACCACGCGCCTCGTTGGACGGCGTGACCCCGTCGCCGATGATCATCACACCGGAGCGGGCGTGGTCGGCGATCACCCGGAACCGCACGTCGTTCACCGGGTCGGCGCCGTACTTCAAGCCGGACAGCTGCTCGGCGCGCGCGATCACCGGGCGGACCAGGTCGGTCTCGTACACGTTGGCCACACCCTGCAGCAGGTAGGCCACCCGCTCGATGCCCATGCCGGTGTCGATGTTCTTGTTCGGCAGCTCGCCGATCGGCGGGTGGCCGTACTTCGGGCTCTGCTCGCCGCGGACGTCCTGCATGAAGACCAGGTTCCAGATCTCCAGGTAGCGGTCCTCGTCCGCGACCGGGCCGCCCTCCTTGCCGTGCTCGGGACCCCGGTCGTAGTAGATCTCCGAGCACGGGCCACCCGGGCCGGGCACGCCCATGTCCCAGTAGTTGTCCAGGCCGTCGCGGCGCTGGATCCGCTCCTCGGGGAGGCCGGCGATCTTCTTCCAGAGCGCGATGGCCTCGTCGTCGGTCTCGTACACGGTGACCCAGATGCGCTCCGGGTCGAAGCCGTAGCCGCCCGCGTCCTGGCTGCCGGTCACCAGGTTCCAGGCGTGCTCGATCGCGCCGGCCTTGAAGTAGTCCCCGAAGGAGAAGTTGCCGGCCATCTGGAAGAACGTGTTGTGCCGCGTGGTCTTGCCGACCTCGTCGATGTCGCCGGTCCGCACGCACTTCTGGATCGACGTGGCACGCGGGTACGGCGGCGGCGCGTCACCCAGGAAGTACGGCTTGAACTGGACCATGCCCGCGTTGACGAACAGCAGCGTCGGGTCGTCCAGGATGAGCGAGGCGCTGGACACCCTGGTGTGCCCGGCACGGACAAAATGATCGGTGAAACGGCGGCTGATCTCGTGGGTCTCCACGGTGGCACTCTCTCGAGGTTGGTCTAGCTGGCGGCACGGTTGACAGGGCTGCCGTACGGCGTGGTCCTGGCGGACACGCGGAGGCGCTCCAGCCTGGACCGCACCGAGGGCACGGCGTAGGCGGCAGAGTCGAGGCTAACCCCGATCTCCCGCCCTGGGCGCTCGCGTGCTGGTCGACTGCCTCGAGAAGCCCGGCAGCGGCTGGCCGGTGCGCTGCTCGACCAGGTCGGTGAGCTCGTGCTCGCGCTCGTTCATGCCGGCGCGCACCTCGGCACCGAACGACCCGAGCGCGGCGGCCAGCTCGCGCAGCCCCTCGCCCACCTGCTCGCCGACGCCGGCCGGGGTGAGCCGCTGCGCGGCCTCGGCGGCCTTACGGGTGACGATCACCCCGGTGGCCACCCCAAGGCCGAGCCAGAACAGCCGCTTCACCATTACTTCGAGCCTCGCCGCCGCCGGGACCGCGGTGCGCCGTCCTTGCTCGCCCGGCGCGCCTTGATCGCCTTGGACACCCCGTAGGAGAAGGCGGCGGTCTTCACGAGCGGGCCGCCCATCGTGGCGGTGAACAGCGACGTCAGCGCCGACACGTTGCCGGTGACCGAGCGGGCGTTGGTGGTGATCCCGTCGACGCGCTGCAGCTGGGTGTTCACGTGCGTGATGGTGCGGTCCGCGTGCTGCAGCAGCGGAGCGCTGTTCTCGTGCGTCTTGCGGATCGCGATGGTGGCCTCGTCGAGCGTGCGGCCCAGCTTGATCAGCGGAATCGCCAGCAGCAGTACCAGCAACACAAAGGCGCCAGCGGCGATCAACGCGGCAATCTGCCCAGCCGACATGGCGCGCCTCCCCCGGTCTCGGGTCAACAGTTCACTCAGGCCAGCGAGGCCTGTCACACAGCGCGGTCAGGCTACCGCCCCCGGCCACATCACGACCGCGCGACCCGGCAGGGGCCCGAGCGGGTCCTGAACGAGGCCGCTCGTCGCGAGCGGTGATCCAGTTGGTGGCTCGCGAGGCGGCGCACGCCGTCCCACCCGACGCACACCGCCCCAAAGCGGCGCACACCGTCCCACCCGCTGCGCCCACCCTCACTCCGCACAGCGTCCCGTCACTTCGCATACTCCGCAGACTGTGCGAAGTGAAGGCAGACTGTGCGAAGTGGCAGCGAACGTCCGGCCGCCGGCCGCGACCATCGACCGGCCCTACCTCGCCGCACGGACACCTTGGAATCGATCATCCGGGCGCCCGCCTCCGAGCCTGCATTGTTCAGGACACCAGATCCACTCGAACGGGCGGAGCGGGCGAACCGAAGCCGCCACGCCGATCCGATGATCTTGGAACGCGCCGGCCGCGGTCGCACCCTGAGGGTGTGCTCGAACGTGCCAGCGCCGCGGTCGGCCTCCTGCTGTCCCTCGTAGCCTCGACCTCGCCCGGGCCGCCCGTCCCGGCACCGCCCGCTCCACCGGCCGCGAGCGCTCCAGCGACCGCAAGCGCTCCGGCGGCCACCGCTCCGGGAGCCGGGGTCGACACTCCGGCGGCCGGCGCCCCTGCGGCCGGGGCGCCAGGGCCCGGCGCTCCGGCACCTGGGCCGGACACGATGACGATCGCGGGGCCGGTGGCCGGTCCCGGCCCGGTGGAGATCCCCGACCAGCGCGCGGAGACCGTCACGGCTTTCCGGCACCCGGACGGCGCGCGCACCGTCGTGCTGTCGTCGGGGCCGATCCGCCTGCGCAAGGGCACCGACTGGCAGCCGATCGACCTCACCCTGCGCCGCGACCCGGACGGCGGCATCCGCCCGGTCGCGCACCCCGACACGCTGTGGCTCTCCGGCGGCGGCCGACCGGCCGACGCAGCGGCGGTCCGTGGCTCCGACGGGACCAACATCGCCCTGCCATGGGACGCGCCACTGCCGGCGCCCACGCTGACCGGCAACCGCGCCGTCTACCCGAACGCCCGCCCCGGCGCCGACCTGGTCATCGAGGCGACCCGCACCGGTTACGTGGCCAGCCTGGAGTCGGCGGGAGGCGGGTCGACGCACCTGCCGCCGGCGACCAGACCCGCGCCCGGCAGCCACTCGAAGCCCGCAACCGCGGCCCCACCCGGAGCGGCCGCGCGGCCCGCCCCCGCCCGCACCAAGCCCGACCCCGCCGCGGCCGAGACCACGCCGACCGCGGCCGCGCAGCCGGCACAACCCGCACCGGCCGCGACCCCACCCGACCCGGCCGCCGGCCAGCCGTCGAGTCTGCCCGCGGCCGTTCAGCCCGACGCGGCCGTTCACCCCGACGCGGCCGCCGCGTCCCCGGCCCCGGTGTTGGACCCCGCCGCGGCGTCGGCCCCGGCCTCTACGCCCGCTGGCCCCGCATCCGCGGTCCCCGCACCGGCCGCCGCGGAGCCGGGGCCGCCCTCGGTGCTCCCACCGGTACCGATGGCCGAGGCGCCGACCACCTCCGCCGCCGCGCCAACCCCGGCCGCGCCGACCCCGGGGGCACCAACCGCCACGGCGTCCCCGGCCGGCGCGCCCGATCCGTCCGGGACGACCGCGCCGAAGGTCACGCCACTGACCCTCCGGGTCACCCACCCCGGCGGCACCACCCCGGGCAGCCCCGCCACCGCCGACCCCGGCAGCGCGGGCGCCACAGCACCCGGCACGGCCACCGCGGCCGCCGCCGACGGGCAGCCCGCCTCCGCGCCCGAGCTGATGGCGGGACCACCGGGGGCGATCGCGGTGCGGTCGGTGCTGAGCCGGGTGGTCGCCAACACCGCCGGCGCCGGCAAGGCGACCCTGCCGTTCGGCACGACGGTGCAGAGCACGGTGCTCAGCTCGGACCTGTCCGGCGACCCCGACCTCAAGCTCGGCAGCTGCGACGGCCACTCGGTGGCCAGGGCGTACCTGTCCTGGGACCTGTCACGGCTGCATGGCCAGCGGGTCATGGCGGCCACCCTGCGGCTGTACGCGGACTGGTCGTCGTCGTGCCAGCCCAGCGGGTGGGAGGTGTGGTCCAGCCCCGCGGTCGGGCCGGCGACGCGGTGGGCGAACCAGCCGGCCGCCGAGCGCTCCTGGGCGAGCAGCACCGCCACCTTGGGCCACGACGCGCACTGCCAACCGGGCTGGACCAGCGTGAACCTGACCGACCTCGTCAAGTCGTGGGTAGCGTCCGGGGCGACCAGCGGCACGGTGCAGCTGCGCGCAACGAACGAGTCGGACCCGGCGAGCTGGAAGCGGTTCAGCTCCGGTGCGGGCACCAACGTCCCCGCACTCGGTATCACACTCGCCCCCTGACACTCGCCCCCGCCGTCCCCTGCCTGGCTCGCGCCTCTGATTCCCGCCCGCCTCGGGTGATCATCAGGACCACAGGGCTGCCCCGGCGCCTCCGAAACAGCCCTCCCGTCCTGATGATCACCGATTAGGGTCGGCGTTACGCGGAGCCCGGTGCGCGCCCACTGCTCGGGGCGCCCCGCCCGGGGCCCGGGCGGGACTAGAGGCCGTCGCGCGGGCCGGTGATCAGGTCCGCAACGCGCTCGAGCTGCGTGATGAACGCGGCCCGCTCGTCGTCCGGCAGATCGGCGAGCAGCCTGGCCTCCATCTGCCGGATCGCCGCCTGAGAGTCGGTGACCAGCTGGGTGCCGGCGTCGGTGAGCCGCACGATCCGGTTGCGCCGGTCGGCCGGGTCGGGGGTCCGGCGCAGCAGCCCGCGCGCCTCCAGCCGGTCCAGGATCGGGATCAGGCGGGTGGTGTC
>DATAYB010000635.1:0-3232 GCA_036272795.1 Pseudonocardia sp. | reverse complement strand
GGATGCGGCAGGCGTCAAGGTCGACCTCGTCGATGCGGATCGCGACGAGCTCAGCCACCCGGACACCGGTGTAGAGCAGCGTTTTGATCAGCACGATGTCGCCGGTCCGCCGGGCGGTCCACACGGTCTGGTAGTAGCGGCGGATCTCGGCCTCGGTGGGTACGTAGGGCAACGTGGTGGGGCCGGTGGTGACCTCGATGTTGGACGGCGCTCAAGATCCCCACGTCGGCGGCGGTTTTCAGGCGTTGTGTCTGCCGACGGATCTTGGTGCGTGTTGCGGGTGGGTCGGTGTTCGTGTGGAGCGGCACCGTGCCGACGGGCGGGCATGCGAAGGCCCTCCCGGTGCTCGTGACGGAGACCTGCCGGGAGGGCCGTGAGCGCTGTGGAGGCGCTGTGGTCACGGTAGGGCTGGGCGCGGTCGAGGTCGAATCGCGGCTGGTGTCGGGCGAGTTGCGGTGCCCTGCGTGTGAGGGCGCGCTGGGGCCGTGGGGCTGGGCCCGGACACGGCTGCTGCGCGGCGGGCGCGGGGCGGGGTTGGTGCTGCGGCCGCGGCGGTCGCGGTGTCGGTCGTGCAGGTCGTCGCATGTGCTGCTCCCGTCGTTCGCGCTGGTGCGGCGGGCGGATGTGGTGGATGTGATCGGGCAGGCGCTGGCCGTGGTGGCTCGTGGGGCGGGCGCGCGGACTGCGGCCGAGCAGGTCGGGCGGCCGGTGGAGACGGTGCGGGGCTGGGTGCGCCGGTTCCGTGAGCGATCGGAGCGGCTGCGGGTGGTGTTCACCGTGTTGTTGGCCGAGGTCGCACCGGACCCGGTGATGCCCGCCGCGGCCGGGCATCCGGTCGCGGACGCGGTCTCGGCGATCACCGGCGCCGCGCTGGCGGCACGGTCACGCTGGCCCGATCTCGTCGGCCCGAGCGTCGGCGCAAACGTGGGCGAGGTGCCGGTCTGGTCGTTTGCTGCAGCGGTCAGCCACGGCCGGTTGCTGGCCCCGGGATGGCCGCCGGGCATTTCGTCATCACGAATCTGATCTTCAACACGAACTGACTCTGATCTTCAACAAGGAGGTTCTGGCAGTTTCGGCGCGTTCTGACCTGCATTGACAGGCAACGGTTCGTCCGCTGAGAGAGCTGAATGACTGACAGATACCCCTCTGGGGACACAGAGAAGGCCGCGCGGCTGGAACGGGCGCGGCAGATCGGCCTGTTCCGCTACATGCTCATCCGGGAGGCCGCCGACTCCACGCTGACCGGGCGCCAGCGCGGGGCGCTGGTCCGCGCGCTGGCCGCGAAACCACATACCGACCCGACGGGGCGGACGGTCCACATCACCCGCTGGACGCTCGACCGCTGGATCCAGCACTACCGCGAGGGCGGCTTCGACGCCCTGGTCCCCTCGCCCCGCCAGTCGACACCGCGCACCCCGGCCGAGGTGTTCGACCTGGCGCGGGCGTTGAAGAAGGAGAACCCGTCGCGGTCGGCGGCGCAGATCCGCCGGATCCTGCACGCGCAGCTGGGCTGGGCCCCGGACGAGACCACGATCCAGCGGCTGTTCCGCCGCGAGGGTCTCACCGCCCTGGCTGCCGGGCCGGTCGAGCCGGCCGTGTTCGGCCGGTTCGAGACCGACCACCCGAACGAGATCTGGACCGGGGACGCCCTGCACGGGCCGCGGATCGGCGGGCGCAAGACCTACCTGTTCGCGTTCCTCGACGATCACTCCCGCGCGATCGTCGGGCATCGGTGGGGCTTCGCCGAGGACACCGTCCGCCTGGCCGCCGCGCTGCGCCCCGCGCTCGCCGCCCGCGGGGTCCCGCAGCACGTCTACGTCGACTGTGAGAATGATCTACGCGCCGCCTGGGTGAGGATCTGACCCGTATGTCGATCGGCTCCGTGCCTTCCCGTTGATCTGTCGGTCCTCGCCCCGGGCGGCGTTCCTGCGCCGGGCTGGTGTCGTGTCCCGATAGGGGCTTTCGCCTCGCCGCACCATCACAGTCTTGACCGCTCACCGGCCCGGCGCGGGCCATCCCGCCGGCACGCGATCAGGAGCACGACCACCACATGCTCGAGAGCACCATGCACGACAGCACCATGCCCAGCACGCACGACCACGTCCGCCACGTCGGCGACGCAGACAAGGACAAGGACAACCGCGCGCCCGAACGCGAGGTCGTTCTGGGTGTCGACACTCACAAAGACGTCCACGTCGCGGCCGTGGTGACCATGCTGGGTGGGCTGCTCGCCGACGCCTCTTTCCCCGCGACACGGGCCGGCTACCGCCAGCTGCTGAGTTGGGCGCGGTCGTTCGGGCAGGTCGTTCGGGCCGGTGTCGAGTGCACCGGCTCCTACGGGGCCGCGTTGACCCGGCACCTGAACGACGAGCAGGTGCAGGTCGTCGAGGTCAACCAGCCCGACCGATCCACCCGCCGCCGGCGCGGCAAGACCGACGCCATCGACGCGCTCGCCGCTGCCCGAGCGGCGGTGTCGGGGCAGGCCTACGTTGTCCCGAAGACCGGTAACGGCCACGTCGAGGCGATGCGGATGTTCAAGCTGGCCCGTGACTCCGCGGTCAAGTCCCGCTCCCAGGCGATCAACCAGCTCAAGGCCGTGCTGGTCAACACCGACCCCGCGCTGCGCGAGTCGCTGGCCGGGCTGGGTCCGCGGACGTTGATCCGCCGCTGCGCCGACCTGCCCGACATCGCTGGGGCCAAGCCGGCGGCCGCGGCCGCGGTCCACACCTTGCGCTGCCTGGCCGGGCGCGTCCTGCACCTCACCACGGAGGTCAACGAGCTGAGCCGCCGGCTGACGGCCGCGGTCGAGGCGATCGCCCCGGACCTGCTGGACCGGGTCGGGATCGGCGCCGACAATGCCGCCGCGCTGCTGATCACCGTCGGTGACAACCCCGAACGGCTCCACAATGAGGCCTCGTTCGCCGCGCTCTGCGGCACCAGCCCGATCGAGGCCTCCTCCGGCAAGACCCAGCGCCATCGCCTCAACCAGGGCGGTGACCGGCAGGCCAACGCCGCACTATGGAGGATCGTGGTCACCCGGATCCGCCTGGACGACCGCACCCGCGACTACCTGCGCCGACGCATCTCAGAGGGCAAGACCAAACGCGAGGCCATGCGCTGCCTCAAACGCTACATCGCCCGCGAGGTCTTCCACCTCATCAAGCCCACCGCGCCCACCACCGACGACGCCCCCGTCCCCACACCCGATCACGGGCCGGATCCCCGCGCGGTC
>DATAYB010000634.1:0-5308 GCA_036272795.1 Pseudonocardia sp. | reverse complement strand
CTCGGCGTGCGGGTGAACGCCGTCGCCCCCGGGTTCACCCGCACCCCTCGGCTGAACGCCCTGCTCGGCGAGGAGCAGTGGGCGACCGTCGGCGCCGGTATCCCACGCGGCCACGCCGGCGCGCCCGCCGAGATCGCCGGTCCCGTGCTGTTCCTCGTATCCGAGCTCGCCAGCTACCTGACCGGCCAGACGATCACCGTCGACGGTGGCATGACCGGCGTACTGCCCGTCCCGTTCTGACGTATCCGGCCGACACCCCTCGCGGAGCCCCGATGCCCACCACCACACCGGCCGCGCACGCCGACCTGCCCCGCTGCCCGTTCGCCGACGGCCGGCCCTACGACCCGCTCACCGTGGCGGCCGCCGAGGACCCGCAGCCGTGGCTGTCCGCCGCCCGCGCCTCAGCGCCGGTCTTCCACCACGAGCCCCTGGACCTCTACGTGGTGACCCGGCACGCCGACATCCTGGCCGTGCTGCGCGACCCCGCCACGTTCTCGTCGCGCCACGCCAACCGGTTCAAGCCCATGGACTCCCCCGTGCTGCGCGCCGCCTTCCCGCACGGCCATCCCGGGTTGCGGGCGATGACGCTGACAGACCCGCCCGCGCACTCCCGGATCCGCCGACTGGCCAACGTGGCGCTCACGCCCGCCGCGGTCGCCCGCATGGAACCGGCGATGCGGCGGCGCTGCGCGTCACTGGTCGACGGGTTCGCCGCCGACGGGGAGGCCGACCTGATGGCCCGCTACTCGGCACCGATGACCGTGCTGATGATCACCGACCTGGCCGGGCTGCCCGAGTCGCTCGACCTGGACCTGCACCAATGGGCACAGGACTACTTCGCACTGACCCTCGGCGCGCCAGCCCTGACCGACGCGGCGGAGCGTGCCGTCGCCGAGCGGGCGGTGCGGATGACGGCGTTCCTCACCGACTTCGTCGAGCGCCGCCGTGCCGCACCCCGCGACGACCTGGTCTCGGCTCTGCTGGCGGCCCGCACCCCGGAGGGCGACGCGGCGCTCACCACCGCCGAGGTGATCGCCGTGCTCAACAGCCTGCTCGTCGCCGGCGTCGAGACGACCGCGGTGTTCGTGCCGATGCTGCTGCGCGCACTGCTGCGCCACCCCGACCAGTGGGCCGCCGTGCGCGCCGACGCCGCGCTGCTGCCCGCCGCCGTGGAGGAGGGCCTGCGCCACCAGACCACCGCCCGCGGGGTGCGCCGCACCGCCACCAGGGACACCGAGATCGCCGGTGTACCCATCGCCGCCGGCAAGGACGTGTTCCTGACCTACGCCTCGGCCAACCACGACGAGGCCGTGTTCGCCGAGCCCGCGCGCTTCGACATCCACCGCGCGCGCCCGGACCGCCACCTCAGCTTCGGCAAGGGCATCCACTACTGCATCGGCGCCCCGCTGGCCCGGCTCCAGTCGGTCGTCGCCGTGCGGACAGTGCTCGACCGGCTGCCCGGCCTGCGACTGGTCGACCGGGACGTCGAGTGGCTGCCGCACATGACCCTGCCCCGGCCGGCCAGGGTCCGGTTCGCCTGGGACCCGGTCGCTCCCACCCGGGTGGGCCGGTGAACCCCGCCGTCGCCGACGCGCTCGTCGGGCCCGGGTTCTACAAGCTCGGCTACGTCACCACGGACCTGGACCGGGCCATCGAGGTGTTCACCGGCCAGCTCGGCTTCGGCCCCTTCGCCAGGTTCGACCCCGCCCTGGCGGTGCGCACGGCGGACGGCCGCACCGGCCCGGCGACCCTGAGCTGCGCGTTCAGTACCGGGCGCGAGCTGGTCGTGGAGCTGTTGCAGCCGCTCGACGGGCTGGTGGACATCTTCCGCGAGCCCCTGACAGCGCTCGACGGCGTCGGCATCGCCTTCCACCACACCGGGGTGCTGGTCGACGACCTCGAGGCCACGCTCCGCGAGCTCCCGACGGCCCCGGCATGGCAGGCCTGGATCCCCGGCCGGATGGGCGTCAGCTACACCAGGCCTCCGGGGCTCGGACACTACGTCGAGCACGTCCAGTACCTCGGCGACGGCGGTGACTTCCTCGCCTCGGTCCGACGACCGACCCGGTAGACGACCTGCCCGGTCCCGTTACCAGGGCACCGGGGTGCCGTCCCAGGAGTGGAACCCACCCGTCGGACCGTCGTCGCCCAGTAGCGCCAGCCGGACGGCCCCTTCGGCGCCCTCGGCCGGGTCGCCGGAACTGGCGGCGGCGACAGCGTTGAGGTCCGTCGCCCGCAGACCGGGCGCGAGCGCGTTGACCTTGAACCCGGCACCGGCGAGCGTCTGGGCGTAGAACAGCGTCACCGCGTTCAGGGCCGCCTTGGACGACCGGTAGGCGGCACCCGAGCCGGCGGAGAGCGCGAACTCCCTGGTCGGGTCGCTGCTCCAGGTGAGAGAGCCGGTCCCGCTGGAGACGTTCACGATCCGAGGGCTCGGCGAGCGGCGCAGTGCGGGCAGGAAGGCATTGGTCACCGCGATGACCCCGAACAGGTTCGTCTCGTACGTGCGGCGGAAGCTGTCGACGTCCGCCTCGGTCGCCGGGCTGCCGTCCACCATGATGCCGGCGTTGTTGACCAGCACGTCCAACCTGTCGACCTGCCGGGCGGCCTCGGCGACGCTCGCCGCGTCGGTCACGTCAAGTGTCAGCGGCCGGGCGTCGCCACCGATCTCCTCGGCCGCGCACCGCCCCCGCTCGGCGTCGCGCGAGCCGACGAGGACGGTGAGCCCGGCCGCCGTGAGCTGCCGGGCGATCTCCTTGCCGATGCCCTTGTTGGCGCCGGTGACCAGCGCCGTGGAATCGTGGTTCATGGTGTCGACGATGCGTCCACCTGGGCAGGCCGATCCAGGGACAACCGATACCTGGCAACCGGGGAGGTCGCGAATGCCGAGGCAGGAGCTGGCCCGCTTCCTGCGGGAGCGGCGGGAGAACCTGCGCCCCGTTGACGTCGGGCTCCCGGTCGGCCCGCGCCGGCGCACCCCGGGACTGCGCCGCGAGGAGGTCTCCGGCCTGGCCAACATGTCGGTCGACTACTACGCGCGGCTCGAGCAGGCCCGGGGGCCACGCCCGTCGCCCCGGGTGCTCGACGCGATCACCACGGCGCTGCGGCTCGACGCGGCCGAGCGGACGCACCTGTTCCAGCTGGCCGGGGCGACCCCGACGCCGCCGGCCGGCCCCGAGGCGCGCGTGCGCCCGCACGTGACCGAGCTGCTGCGCCGGATGCCCGGGGCCGGCGCCATCGTCACCGACGCCACCTACACCGTGCTGGCGTGGAACCCGCTCGCCGAGGCGCTGCTCGGTGACCTCGAGCTGGAGCCGAACCTCGCCCGCAGGCGGTTCCTGCAGCCCGACACCAGGGCCATGTCCGGTCGCGAGGAGTTCGGCAGAGTCGTCGTCGCCCGGCTGCGCGGCGCCCAGGTGCGCTACCCCCGCGACACGCGGCTCCGGGGCCTGCTCGCGCAGCTGCGCGCCGGCAGCGAGGAGTTCGCCGAGATCTGGGCCGAGAACCCGGTGCGCGCCCCGGGCCACCGGACCAAGACGCTCGAGCACCCGGCTGTGGGGCGGCTCCGCCTGAACTGCGACGTGCTCACCGTGCCCGACGACGACCAGCAGGTTGTCTTCATCACCGCCGACCCGGGCAGCGCCACCGCACGCGCCCTGCGCCACCTGCGCGCGGCCGGCTGACGACCGACCCCGACGCCGGCGGCGAGGTCGCGTCAGCGGTGGTGGCCCTGCCGGCCGAGGGTCTCCTCGGGGGTCGCGCCCGGGCGCGTCCACTGCGGCGCCGGGCGGCCGGTCGGGCCCCAGGTCGAGTTCCCATCCACGTCCGACCGCCAGTACCAGCATGCGTGGTGCCCCTCCGGCCAGCCCTCGGGGTTGTCCTCCCACGCCTCGCCGCGACCGTATGGCGTCATGTCGAGCAGGGCGAAGGACCCGCTGAACCGCTCGTTGCCCCGGCCCGTCGTCGAGTAGGTGAGGAACACGCGGTCGCCCTGTTGATCGGCGACGCGCAGGAAGGCGGTGATGAAACCCATGTCGCCGCCCGCCGGCCCCTCCACGTCACGCACCGAGTACCAGGGCTGGGTGTAGCCCATGAACTCGACGAAGGAGGCCACCTCGTCCCACCGGCCCGTGGTCAGGATGGCGAACGACACGCCGCGGGAGTTGAGGTACACCGCGTCCCTCAGGTGCCAGGCCGCGTTGGTGCACCCTTCGCACTGCCCCTGGTGCGGCGCGCCGTCCCACCACATGTGCTTGTAGACCACGAGCTCGTCGCGGCCCTGGAACAGGTCGAGGAACGGGACCGGGCCGTCTGGTCCGACCACCGCGACCGTCCCGTCGAACTCCACCATCGGCAGCCGGCGGCGTGCCGCCGCGATGGCGTCGCCCTCACGGGTGTGGGCCTTCTCACGGACCAGGAGCTCGTCACGGGCGGCCTGCCAGGTGGCCAGGTCGACGATGGGCGGGCGGCCGTGCAGCGCCGTGGTCTGGTCACTCGGGGTGGTCGTCATGGTGTCCTCCGTGGTGTCTCGTGCCGGCGTCGTACGACGTCCCTCGACGGTCACCTCAACAGACTCGCGAGCCGGCCGGAACTCATCGGCGGCCGCGCCCTCGGCCGGGTGCCGCACAGCATCAACGGGACGTACACCTGACGCACCTAAGCTCGAACCGTGATCACCGAAATCGCCGTCATCGACGTCGCGCCTGGTCGGGAAGACGACTTCATGGCCATCTATCCGACGGCACACAAGCTGCTCGTCGCCTCGCCGGGATTCCTCTCGGGCCGGATGACACGGGGCGTCGAGTCGAGCTCGCGGTTCGTCTCGATCATCGAGTGGGAGTCGGTCGAGGCGCACCTGAAGAACTTCGCCGAGACCGAGCGCTTCACCGAGTTCGCGGCGCTGCTCATGCCACTCCTCGCCGGCCCGCCCAGCGTGGGCCACTACGCCGACATCCCGACGACCACCGCCTGACGGACACCACGACCCCCTCCGCCCGCCCCCGCACAGACCGTGTACCTACAGCACAGACCGTGCACGGTCTGTGCTGTAGGTACACGGTCTGTGCGGACGAGGTGGCGGTCCACGTCGATCTCGACGCTGGGTCGCCCGGCGAGAAGTGGTCAAAAGTTGGAATGGCCGGCGATGTGACCGGAGTTGTACGTCACGGAGACGTGCACCCTCGGCCATCACCGACGAAAGGCGCCGCATGACCACGACGGAGAACACCGAGCTCGCCGAGTCCTGGACGGCGTGGCACAGCGCGCGCGAGGAGCTGCTGCGCGAGCCCCACGGCTGGCTCAGCCTCAC
>DATAYB010000633.1:0-2329 GCA_036272795.1 Pseudonocardia sp. | reverse complement strand
CGCCGAGGGGTTCGCGCAGGACCCGAAGACGCTGGCGAAGTGGGGTGAGGTCGCGCGCGCGATCCGGTAGGCCTGCCTACTGCTCCTGGGCGCGTTCGGCGGCCTTGAGGGCTCGGTGGCTCTCGTCGTCGAAACCGCGCCGCCAGTAGCCCGAGATCGACAGCTGGTCGGTGGACAGGGCACGCTCGTCCACGAGGTGGCGGCGTAGCTCCTTGACCGCGCTCGCCTCGCCGTGCACGAACGCGTGCACCCGGCCCTCCGGGAACTCCAGCGCGCGGACCGCCTCGACCAGGGCGCCATCCCCGGACGACTCGCGGTGCACCCAGCTCAGGTGCAGCTCGGCGGCGGTGCTCAGCTTCTGCTCCTCGGCGGCGTCGGCCACCTCGACGAAGGCGTGCACCGGGGCGCCGGCCGGGATCTCCGCGAGTGCCGCCGCGATGGCCGGCAGCGCCGACTCGTCCCCGACCAGCAGGTGCCAGCCGGCGTCCGGATCCGGCGCGTAGGCGCCGCCGGGGCCGACGACGAGCAGCTCGGTACCCGGTTCGGCGCTGGCCGCCCAGGGGCCGGCGAGCCCGACGTCTCCGTGGTACACGAAGTCGATCACGATCTCGCCGGTGTCCCGGTCGACCTCGCGCAGGGTGTAGGTGCGCAGCGTCGGCCACTGGTGGCGCGGCAGCTCGGTACGGGCGGTGGCCATGTCGAACGGCTCGGGGTACGCGACGTCGGGCTGCAGGAAGACGACCTTGATGTAGCCGTCCGTGTGCGGGCTGTCCGCGAAACGAGCGAGGTCAGCGGGGTCGGCCGGGGCCGCCACAACACGAATCAGGTGCGGAGTGGTCCATTCGGTCCGCCGCACCACGAGCTTGGTGGTGCGCGGCGCCCTCCGCTCGGGGCGATCTGCCATGTGAACTCCGATCCCTAAATATTAGGTAAGCCTACCCTTATCGGGACGGGTGGGCCGAGGCGCTCCTCGAGGCGAGATGACGCACCAAACGCGTGACCTGGTCCGCGCATGCGGCGCGGAACTCGTCGGAGTCCGGCTCTTCGCCCAGTATGCGCCGCGCGAGCGGGCGGCGTTCGCCGGCATGGGCTCATGAACACCGAAGGGTGGCGAGCGGCCCGACGGACCACTCGCCACCCAAGGGTCTTCTTCGGAGAACTACTCGGCGAGGAACTTCACCAGCAGGTCGGAGATCTCGTCGGCGTGCGTCCAGAGCATGCCGTGCGGGGCGCCGTCGATCTCGACGTACTTCGCGTTCGGCAGGCGCTTGCTGAACTCCCGCCCGGTCGAGTCGATCGGCAGGATCCGGTCGTGGGTGCCGTGTGCGATCAGTACCGGGATGCCGCTCTCGGCGATCTTGGGCAGGTCCGGGCGGAAGTCGGTCAGCCAGGTGGGCACCACAGCCCAGGAAGCCACCGCGCTGGCCCCGGCGGCCACCGTGAAGCTGGCGCGCACGACCTCGTCACTGATCCGCGAACCGAGGTTCTCGTCGAGGTTGTAGAAGTCGTGGTAGAACGCGCCGAACCAGGCGTAGCGGTCGGCCTTGGCGGCGGCCTGGATGCCTTCGAACACGCTGGCGTCCACACCGGTCGGGTTGTCGTCGGTCTTGAGCAGGAAGGGCTCGAGGGAGCCGAGGAAGGCCGCCTTGGCCACCCGCGAAGCACCGTGCCGGCCGATGTAGTGACCCACCTCGCCGGTGCCCATCGAGAAGCCGACCAGCACGACGTCGGTCAGGTCCAGCGTGGTCAGCACCTTGTCCAGGTCGTCGGCGAAGGTGTCGTAGTCGTAGCCGACGCTGGGCTGGCTCGACTGGCCGAAGCCCCGGCGGTCGTAGGTGATCACGCGGTAGCCGGTGTCCAGCAGGGCCTGTTCCTGCTTCTCCCAGGAGGCGCCGGAGAGCGGGTAGCCGTGGATCAGCACGACGGGCTGACCGGTGCCCCGGTCGGTGTAGTGCAGGTCGATGTCGGCGGTGTTCTCGCGTCCGACGGTGATGTACGGCATGGCGATGTCCTCTCGAGATGTGTGCTTCGCAGAGCCGAGTTCAGGCGGGGAGGAATGCCCCGCCCACAATCGGTCCAGGACGATGAGCTGCTCGTTCGGCTCGCCGAGGTGTTCCGTCGCACCGGCTTCGAGGGTGCGTCGCTGGGCGCCCTTGCGGAGGCGGCACAGCTGCGCAGGGCGAGCCTCTACCACCGCTTCCCCGACGGCAAGGCTCAGATGGCCGAAGTCGTGCTCGGCCGGGTGGAGGTACTGCTCGGTGAGGTGTTGGAGCCGATGCGGGACACACCGGACGTCACCGAGGGTGTTGCCGAGACGGCCCGGCGGATC
>DATAYB010000632.1:0-3478 GCA_036272795.1 Pseudonocardia sp. | reverse complement strand
TACCCGGGGTCGACGGCGTCGGCAGCACGCTCGACGGCCGGCGGGTCTATTTCGGCGACCTCGCGGCGCCCCACGGCAGCTTCGCCGAGTGGCTCGTCCTGCCCATCCAGCGCCTCATCCCGATCCCCGACGGCCCCTCCGACACCTTCGTCGCGGCCGCGATGAACCCCACCATGTCCGCCTGGGTCGCACTGACCCAGCGCGCAGGCCTGCGCGAGGGCGAGAGCGTGCTGGTACTGGGTGCCACCGGCAACGCCGGGCGGATGGCCGTGCAGCTGGCCAGGCACCTCGGCGCCTCCCGGGTCGTCGGCGCCGGGCGCGCGCGGGCCGTGCTCGACACGCTGCCCTCGTTGGGCGCCGATGAGGTGGTCCCACTGGGCGACGCGAACTCCGACGTCGCCTCGGCGCTAGCGAAGGCAGCGGCGGACGTCGACGTGGTGGTCGACTACCTGTGGGGCCCGGTCACCGAGCTCGCGCTCGCGGCGATCTCGGGCGCCCGGGCCGACCCGGCCCACCGGCTGCGCTGGGTGCACGTCGGCGCCATGGCCGGCCCGAGCATCACCCTGCCGGCCGCCACGATCCGCAAGACCAACATCGAGATCAGCGGCAGCGGCCAGGGCTCGGTGTCCCCCGCTCAGCTGCACACCGCGTACAGCGCCCTGCTCGGCGCGATGTCCCGGAGCACACTGAAGATCGACACCGTCACGATGCCACTCGCCGACGTCGAGCAGGCTTGGAGCCGCGAGCTCCCGTCCGGCACCCGCTTGGTGCTCATCCCCTGAGGGGGGCTCACGGCCAGCCGGTGTGCCAGTGCTTGAGGTCGCGCAGCTCGACCGAGCCGTGCTGGTCGGGGTCGGTGGCCCCGTCGAACTGGTCGTAGGCGCCCGTCTTGAAGTACCAGGTGGAGCCGCGCGTGGGAGTCAGCGCGGAACTGGTGATGACCGGGTTGGCCAGGTCGTTGAAGAACACGGTGAGCTGACCGTTCACCACCTTGATCATCCACTCGAACTCGGTGCCGAGAATGCCGAGGCGCCCGTCCGTGTCCCCCGGCACCGAGATCCACTCGGGCGCGGTGAAGGTGCCGTTCACCCGGCAGCGCAGCCGGACGTTGCTGGTCTGGAACTGGGTCCGGATGCTGACCCGGTCGACCGAGCCGTTGTGCAGCTGGGCGACGATCAGGCCCTTGCCCGCCTGGCTGGTGCCCAACCCCGTGATCTTCGTCCGGCCGCGCAGGTAGTGCGTGCCGACGAACGGGTCGAACCCCATCTGGTTGCCGTTGCGGTCGTACTCGCGCAGTTCGGCGCGCGGGCCGCCGGCCCTCGACGACGACAGCGGCCCGTCGGAGGGCGCCCAGAACTGCACCGCCGTGCCACCGGCGACCGGTGTGAAGTACGGGCTCTCCGCGAACCCCGCCTGCACGGCGCCCGGCAGCACGTTCAGCATGGTGGCGTCGCCGGAGCGGCCGATCTGCACGCCGAAGTGGTTCCTGCCAGCGGCCGTGCCGATGTTCAGTATCGATGCTGGGGTGGCCACTCTCACGCTCCCGGGGTGTGCCGAGCCAGCATTGTGCTCCCGGCGGCCGTACCCGGCGCATCCCCGAAATCGACGGAGCCTCAGCTCGGGGATCAGCCTGGTAATCAGCCGGCGGGATCATCCGAGCAGCGCGCGGTGGGTGCGCAGCGCGACGAGCAGCTGTTCGAGGTCGGCGGCGGTGTTGTAGCAGTGCGGGGAGATCCGGACGTGCCCGGCGCGCGACGACGTGACGATGCCGTCCTCGGCCAAGAGCGCGACGAGCCGCTCGGCGTCGGTGGCGCGGACCACGATCAACGGGCCACGCCGCGACGGGTCCTTCGGCGTGGCGACGACCCCGCCGAGCGCGGTGACCTCGTCGATCAGCCAGCTGTTGAGCTGCTCCACGTGTGCCGCTGTGCGCTCGATGCCGATCTCCAGCAGCAGCTCGATGCCCGCGACGGCGGCGAAGATCGGCGGGATCGGTGGCGTGCCGGCCTCGAACCGGCGCGCCTCCTTCGACGGCCGGTACCTGTCGATGGCCATCGCGTGGACGTCCTCGTCGGCGAACCAACCGGTCTGAGTCGGCACCAGGTGCGAGGTCGTGCGGGGGTTGGCGTAGAGGTAGCCGACCCCGGGCGAGCCCAGCAGGTACTTCAGGGCGCCACCCACGACGAAGTCCACCCCGAAGGCGTCCACGTCGATCGGCACCGCCCCGGCCGCCTGGTACGAGTCCAGCAGCACCAGTGCGCCGCGCTCGTGGGCCAGCCGGGCGATCGCCTCGACGTCGAGCCGGCTGCCGTTGCGGTAGCAGACATGAGTGATCGAGACGATCGCGGTGCGCCCGTCGATCGCGGCGGCGAGTTTCTCCAGCGAGAGCGTGTGGTCGGCGGCCGCCGGGACGTGCACCACCTTCGCTCCCCTGCGCTCCTGCGCATGCCAGATCTGGCCGATGGTGGGGAACTCGAGGCCGGTGGTGACGACGGTGTCCCGCTCGCCGAAGTCGAACGCCGACGCCACCGCGCTGGCGCCGGCGGACGCGGAGGCGGTCACCGCGACGGCGTCCGGGTCGGCGTGCAGCACCGAGGCGAACGCCCGGCGGGCCCGCTCGGCCTGCGCCACCCAGTAGTCCCACTGCGAACCCTCGGACTCCAGGCCGTCGAGGTAGGTCTCATAGGCCGCGCGCACCGAGTCGGCGAGCGCGCCCTGTGAGCAGCTGTTCAGGTAGACGCGGTGGGAGAAGATCGGGAACCGGGCGCGGGCGGACTCCCCCGGGCCGAGGTCACTCGCTGCGCTGTCCATCCCTTCGAGCATAGGAACGCTTTTAATGACGGTCAACGGCGTTCAACCGTATTGACATTGCGGGATCCGCTGTTGCAGGCTGGTCCGCGACGCCACCGGCTGCCACTGAGACCGAAATGGGCGCCGGGTGCAAAGGTGATCACGTGGTAGGAACCAGAATTCGCGCGCTGCGCACCGCGCGCGGCATCACCGTGACCGAGCTCGCGCGACTGGCGGAGGTGTCCACCGCACTGATCAGCCAGGTCGAACGGGAACTGTCGGACCCCAGCCTCGCCACCATCCGCAAGATCGCCCGAGCACTCGAAACACCATTGTTCAGCCTTTTCGAAGAACCCGAGTCGGACGATGTCGCCGTCGTCCGACGGGCCGGTCGGATGACCGTGCAGTCCCCGAACGGCATCGCCTACTCGCGCGTCTCCGCCGGTCGGGGGCGTCTGGAGGTCCTGCAGGGCACGCTGCCGGCCGGCGCGGCATCGGCTCCCGAGCCGTGGTCGCACCCGAGTGAGGAATGTGTGCTGGTGACGGAGGGGAAATTGGTGGTCGAGGTGGCGGGCGACGAGTACCACCTCGACTCTGGGGACAGCTGCTATTTCGACTCGCGGCTGCCCCACCGCTATCTGAACCCGGGCGACACAACGGCGGAGTTCATCATTTCCATCACCCCGCC
>DATAYB010000631.1:0-6334 GCA_036272795.1 Pseudonocardia sp. | reverse complement strand
CGCGCGAGGTCGCCGCCGCCATCTCCAGCAGCGGCACGATCGGCGGCTGGAACATGAAGTCGCCGAACACGCTCAGCACGTCGAAGGGGTAGCTCTCCGCCAGCGCGGCCAGCCGGGCGTAGTCGCCGGGGCGCTTGTCCCCCTGCAGCCCGAGCCCGATCTCGACCTCGTTCCGCGGCGTTCGGGTCATGTCAGCTCGTCCGTGGCGATCCGGCACCGCCCGGTCCGCTCCACCCGCATGACCAGCCGCTCCTCCGGGTCCGGGCAGCAGACCAGCGAGTCGCGTTCCAGCCAGTCCCCCTCGGGCAGCTGCCGCTGCTTGGCCGGCAGCAGGGGCAGCACGGCCGCGAGGGCGTAGACGCAGAAGTGCCGGCCGGCCGGCAGGGTCAGCTGGGCACTGTTGACCAGTTCGAAGTAGTCGCCGACCCGCATGCCACAGACTGAACGCCCTTCGATCCGGTCCACCGTGACCCGCAGGTTGTACAGCTCGGTGACGGCCTCACCCACGCCCACCACCTCCCCCGGCGGTGGCGCCGAGCGCTCGGGCCGACGAGACGGCCGGCGCCAGAGCGACCGCGACCGCCGCGTCCGATGGCCGGGGCGTCAGAGCGCTCACCACGACCACGACCACCAGGTTCAGGGCCATCGCGATCAGCCCCGGTTCCCACTCCGGCAGGTGGCCGGACCAGAAGTGCTTCGCGAGCGGCGCGAGCAGGGCCACGAAGCCGACCACGATCCCGGCCAGCACGCCGAGCGCCGACGTGCGCCGCCACAGGAAGGCCAGGAACACGCTGGGTGCGAGCATGCCGATCGCCGAGTATGCGTAGAGCAGGATGTCCACGAGCGACTCGGTGTTGCCGATGGTCAGCCATACCGCCACGGCGGCGAACCCGACCATGGACAGTCGCGTGGCCAGCATGGAGCCGCGGTCGGTGAGGTCGCGGGCGAACGGTCCGAGCACGTTGCGGGTGAAGATCGAGCCCGAGGTCAGCAGCAGGGTGGCGCCCGGTGCGAGTGCCAGCAGGAAGCCCGTGCCCGCGACAAGGCCGACCACCCAGGCCGGGTACTTGTCGGAGACGAACTGCAGGAGCGCGCCGTTCGAGTTGCCCTCCGCCGGCTTCGTGCCCGCGAGCAGTGCCGCGAAGCCGAGCAGGATGATGAAGAAGTAGGCCAGCGAGTACAGCGGCTGCCAGATCGCGTTGCGGCGGATCGCGGTGCCAGAGCGCGCCGCGTAGGACACCTGGAACAGGTGCGGGAACACCCAGTTGCCCAGCGCCACGTTCAGTGCGGAGGTCATCAGCCAGATCGACGTGGTCGGCGAGCTGGGGTCCAGCCCGGGGAACCTGCCGATGCCCGGGTGCGCGGCCTCGACCAGCCGGAACACGTCCAGCGGCGACGCGGCCCCGACCCGGCTCGCCACCGTGGCCGAGAGCAGGACCACGATCACGATCATCAGGACGTCCTTGACGGCCGCTGAGAACGCCGCCGAGCGCAGCCCCGCGAACAGCACGAACGCCACCATGAGCACCGCGCCGACGACTACCGCGACGCCGGCGGACACGGTGTTTCCCATGGTCAGCTGGACGATCAGGCTCAGACTGACCAGCTGGATCTGCACGTACACCACCAGCGCCGCGATGCCCACCAGTCCGGTCACGACCCCCAGCCAGCCGGCCCCGAACCGGGCGGCGAAGAAGTCCGGCTGGGTGATCAGGCCGTGCGCCCGGCCGGCGCGCCAGATCTTCGGCATCAACCAGTAGCCGATCGCGTAGCTCAGCGACACCGACGTGAACGCCAGGTAGGCCGGCGCGCCCAGCGCGTAGGCGTAGCCGGCGATGCCCAGCACCGCGAACGTCGTGTACACCTCGCCGGCGTTGAGGAACCAGAACAGCACGGTGCCGAACCGGCGCCCGCCCACGGCCCAGTCGACCAGCTTCGCCCCGGACCGTGGCCCGCTCGGCGCGCCGGCCCCGCTGCCGGCGCGCCGGCCGAACGCCATCGCGCCCGCCATCGTGCCCAGTACGATGACCAGCACCAACGTGATGATCATCGACCCGGTCCCGTGGCGCTCGGGGTGCCGGACCCACCAGGTCCCCTGGCGTCGGTGCTGACCAGGAACTCGGCCTCCTCGCGCTCGACGCCCGCCCGGCGGTCGAGCCGGAACACCACGGCGACTACGACCGAGGTGACCACGATTCCGAGTAGCTGCCAGCACATCGGGAACGGGATGTGCAGCGGCGCGAGGTCGACGTCGTTGACCACCGGCACCAGGCCGACCTGCCAGACGAACGGCACCACCAGCAGCCAGCGGTGCGACAGGGACCGGGTACCGGAGGGCTGGGGTTCGGGCGGCGCGGCGGGTGGTGGGGCGGCCACGGCGGCTCCAGGTGCTCGCGAGCGGTGTGCGCTCTGGCCAGCGCGTGCAGTGCAGCTGCACAACTCGTCGCACGGTACGGCTGGCTCGGACGCCTGGTCAAGGCGGCCGCGTGGGTGATTTACAGTGGTCAGCTGCCGATTGCGGGCCGGCCGGCGATTGCCCGAGGCACCGCGCCAGCCGTACAGTGCTCGCCGAGCGATGTGCAGTGAAACTGCATGAGGAGACCCATGATCGGCGACCAGCTCCGGCAGCTGCGCACCGCGCGCGGCCTGAGCCTGCGCGCCCTCGCGGCCGAGGCCGGCGTTTCGGCGACGCTGCTCAGCCAGATCGAGCGTGGGGTCACCGAGCCGAGCCTGGCCACGCTGCGCCGGCTGGCCGGGGTGTTCGGTTCCTCGCTGGCCACGCTGTTCGAGGATCCGGCCGCCCCGGAGCTGTGGATCAGCCGCCCGGGTGAGCGCTCCCGGCTGCTCGGCCCGAAGGGACAGGTCGGCTACGAGCGGCTGACACCGGGCAACGGCCAGCTCGAGGTGCTGCGGGGTGTCTTGCAACCCGGCGAGGCGACCAGCGACGAGCCCTGGAGCCATGCCTCGCTGGAGTGCGTCTTCGTGGTCGCCGGCTCGCTCACCGCCGAGGTGGCCGGCGTGCGGCACGTGGTCGCCTCGGGCGAGGCGGTCACGTTCGACTCCCGCCAGCCGCACCGGTACCTGAACGACTCGACCGAGCCCGTCGAGTTCATCCTGTCGGTCAACCCGCCGATCCCCTGACCCGCGTCGACGCGGCGGGCCGCGGTCGTGACTGTGGCTACAGCTCGAAGTCGGACAACCCCCGCAGGCCACGCACCTCGATCGTGCCCAGGACCGCCTCCGGGATCCGCGCGGCGACCTCGACGGCGCGGTCCAGGCTCGCGCAGTCGACCAGGTAGAAGCCGGCCAGGTGTTCCTTGACCTCGGCGAACGGCCCGTCGGTCGTGATCGTCTGGCCGTCCCGCACGAGCACGCGCTTGGCCTCGGCGACCTCGGCCAGCGCCGACGTCATGACCAGCTCGCCGGACGCCGCGAGGTCGGAGTTCAGGCCCTCGTAGGCGGCCATGCCCTCCACCCGTGCCGCGGTGGGCATGCTCGCCCACAGCTGCGTGGCCGTCGGGTTGTGGTAGATCAGGATCAGGTACTTCACCGTTGCCTCCCTCGGGCGTGGCGGACCCTATCGCGGCCGGTCAGCGGCCGGCGACAGCGCGCTGGGCCTGGGGTGGCTCGGCGCGGGACAGCAGCGTGCTCAGCCCGGTCCGGGTGGCGACCACAACGAGCCGGTCCCCGCCCCTGAGCACGTGCGCGGGCGGCGGCGGCAGCTCGAGCCGGTCGCTGCCGTGCCGCTGCAGGCCGAACACCCTGGCCAGCCCTTCCAGCTCGGCCCGGGCGAGGTGCTGGCCGGCGAGCGCGCACCCGGTGGTCACCGGCACCTCGGCGATCAGCAGCACGCGGCGGCCGACCGGGATCGTCGCCAGCACCTGGTGGTGCAGCATGGCCGCCGCGAACGCCGGCGCGGCCAGGAACGACACGCTGCGGGAGATCTGGATGCTGAAGCTGCGCTGCACCCGGGCCGCGAGGTCGTCGTCGAACAGCCGCAGCACGATGCGCAGGTCGCCGCGCATCGCCCGGCCGTGCAGCGCGGCCTCCAGGTTGGTCACGTCGTTGTTCGTCGCCGCGACCATCGCCCGGCTGGACACCACGTAGGCCTCGCGCAGGGTCTCCTCGCGGCTGGCATCACCGATCACCACCGGCAGCCCGAGGCGGCGCGCCCTCGCCACGCCCCGGGTGCTCTCGTCCCGCTCGACGCCGATCACCTTCAGGCCCAGGTCGTGCAGCTGCTCGATCACCCGCGAGCCGACGTTGCCGAGCCCGACCACCACGACGTGGTCGCTGACCTCCCGGGGCCGACCCAGCGCCACGGACAGCCGAGCGCCGACGATCGCGTCCACCACCGCCGCGGTCAGCACGGGGATGAACGCGATCCCGATGATCGTGATCATGGCTTGGATGATCTTCTCGGCGGCGCTCATCGTGTTGTTCGGCTGCGCGGCACCGGCCGCGTCGAGCACCGTGAGGTACACCGCGTCCGACCAGGTGTAGCCCGCGACGTCCGCGAACAGCACGGTGCCGAACCCGAGCAGGACGAGCAGGCCGAGCGCCGCCATCGCCAGCTTCCGGCTGGCCACGGCCCGCAGCCTGCGCAGCAGTGCGCGCGGCCGCCAGCGGGCCGGGCGGCGCACCGACGGTTGGCGCGGCGCGGCGCCCTCGGCCAGTGCGAGTACCAGGTCGGCCTTGTCGTCGCCGGGCAGCCGGTGGCCGTCCGGGTCGGCCAGCCCGCAGATCACCCGCTCCGCCGGCACGTCGGTGCGCCGGGCGACGTACGCGGTCCGGCCGGGCCGGCCGGGCAGCCGCGCGTGGGTGGGCGCCACCTCGCCGAGCGCGGCGGCGACGAACAGCGGGGCGGCGGTGGCCGAGTCGGACAGCACCGCCGACCCCGGGAACAGCTCTCGGATCCGGTAGCCGAGGCTCATGTTGAAGAACCTGATCACGAGCCGGATGTCCGGGTTGACCTCCTGCGCGCGCAGCGCGGCGTGGATGTTGCCGACGTCGTCCTGCTCGACCAGTGCCAGGGAGTGTGCGTCGTCCACCCCGGCCGCGCGGAACGCGTCGATGCCCAGCTCCGCCGCCTCGACCAGGCGCACCCCGGGCAGCTCCCCGATCCGGGGCGCGTGGTTGCGGGCGGCGGACTTGACGATCACCGTCAGTGCGCCGCCGGACTGGTCGACCAGCTCGCAGGCCAACCGGTAGGCCAGTGGATTGTCCCCGCAGAGCACCATGTGCCGCCCGGACCGGGGCGCCTCGTCCACCACTTGCGTCAGCCTAGAGTTCAGGGGGGACATTTCGGGGCCGTACACGCAACGCACCTGCGCCGGCCGCGCGCCGAGTAGGGTCGGGCAGGCAGTTGCCCGGCGTGGACGGGAGTCGCCCGATGTCCCTGGACGTGGTCGATCAGGGGCGGCTGCTGCGCTTCGGCGTCGACGACCTGATGCGCTACCACGGGCCGCTCGCACCCGGCGGCGTCGCGCACGGCTACACCGCGATGGCCATGGCGTTCCCGCTGCTCTCGCCGGACGGGCCACCCGAGCGCCGTGAGATCCGGCTGCGCACGGCGTTCCCCGGGCCGGGTGCGCGGGACGCGTTCGAGCTGGTCACCAGGGCGGTCACCGAGGGCCGCTACGTCGTGGACGCCGCGCTGGAGCAGGCCGACCGGGGCGCCACCCTGGCCCGCTACGTGTTCCGCTTCGACTACCGCGACCGCACGGTGACCCTGGTGCTGCGCGACGTCGGTTACGTCACCGACGAGTTCATCGCGCTGGCCCGCACCGACCCCCGCACGGCCGAGCAGGAGCGCCACCTCACGGTGCTCAAGAACGAGATGGCGGCGCGGCTGCTCGGCGCGCCGAGCGACCAGGTGTACGAGCCCGTCTGAGGGCGTGGCGCGGCCGCGGTCAGGCGGCGGCGCGGTCCGTGCGGGGCAGCATCTTGATCGTGGTCTCGGCGATCGCCCGCAGGGTGGCCGCGTCCGCGCCGCCCTTGCCGAGCGCCTCGATACCGCGCAGTGTCGCGAGCACGGTCGCCGCCAGCTGGCCCGGATCGACGTCGCCGGCGAGCGCACCGTCGCGCTGCGCGGCGGCGATGCAGTCGGTGAGCAGCTCGGCCAGCCGCGCGAACGTGGCCCGCACCCGCTGCGAAACGGCCTGGTCGGTGTCGGCCAGCTCCGCGGTGCCCTTGGCCAGGAAGCAGCCCCGCCGGTCCACGTCCTCGATGGTCGACTCGGCGGCGCCCCGGATGTGCGCGACGAGCCGGTCGTAGGCCGGGCCGTCGGCCGTGAGCTGCGCCTCGACCGCCTCGAGGGCTTGGCGGCAGTACT
>DATAYB010000630.1:0-2310 GCA_036272795.1 Pseudonocardia sp. | reverse complement strand
GCACCTAGAACCGGCTCAGCACCGCGCGGTCGTACAGCCGGTCGCCGAGCCACCTGCGCAGGCCGATCGACATCTTGGCGTACTGGCCGGCCGCGTACCGCGTTTTCGGCCGCCGGGCCCGCAGCGCGCCGGCGATCACGTCGGCGATCAGGGTCGCCGGGGAGCCGCCGCCCGAGGACTCGGTGGTCCGGGCCGCGTCGGCCACCCGATGCGCGAGGTCGGCGTAGTCGCCTGCGCCGGAGCGCTCCAGCATCGGGCCGACCAGCACGGCGCCGAACTCGGTCCGGATGAAGCCGGGCTCGACCACGATCACGTCGATGCCGAACGGCGCCAGCTCCAGGCGCAGGCAGTCCGACCAGCCCTCGAGCGCGTGCTTGGTGGCGTGGTACCAGGCGCCGAGCGGCGTGTAGACCTTGCCTCCCATCGACGAGATGTTGACGATCTTGCCGGCGCGCTGGCCCCGCATGTACGGCAGCGCCAGCTGGGTCAGCCGCGCCAGCCCGAACAGGTTCACCTCGAACTGGTACCGGGCGTCGTCCAACGTCGTGTCCTCCATCGCCCCGTACATGCCGAAACCGGCGTTGTTGATCAGCACGTCGATGCCGCCCCGGTCGGCGGTGATCCGCTTGACGGCGGCCACGACGTCCTCGTCGACGGTGATGTCCATGGCGAGCGCCGTCGCGCCGAGCTGCTCGAGGTCCCGCATCTGCTCGACCCGCCGCGCCGCGACGTACACGGTGTAGCCGTCGGCGAGCAGCCGCTTCGCCGTCTCCTTACCCATACCGGACGATGCGCCGGTGACCAGAACGGTCCGCACGTGCCGCCTCCCCTGCCTGGCGGTCCGGGTGACCACCCCGGTTCGAGACGCTAGGGCCGGTGCACCGGGCGGTCACTAGCCGAACGCGCCAGCTGACCCGCCGATGGCGCCAATCTCGCCCGGGCGGGTCAGGCCCAGGGCTCTGACAGAGTCCGCGACTCACCACGGCAGGATCCGCGACTCGCGGAAGGTCTGTGCAGCCGCGGAATCCAGCGACTCGGACCGCGGAATCTAGCGACTCGCGGGCCGTGTTGTGGTCAGAGCTTGGTGAGGGGGACGCCGCCGATCAGCATGAGGCGGACGGTGCCGGAGCTGCCGAAGTCGATGGTGGCGTTGGCGCGGGGGCCGACGCCCTCGGTGGCGACCACGGTGCCGAGGCCGTACTTGTCGTGGCTGACCCGGTCGCCGACGGCGAGGGACAGCGTCGGCGCCGGCGACCGGGCCGCACCCGGCCGCCAGGCGGCCCGGTCCGAACCGCCGCGCATCCCGCCACCACCAGAGTCGCCGCCGAACCCGCCGCCGAACCCGTCGCGCCGACCGAAGCCGACCATGCCGACCGGCGCGGAGCGCTCCGGCGCCGACCGCCGCCAGTCGAGCAGCTCGGCCGGGATCTCGTCGAGGAACCGGGACGGCGGGTTGGTGGACGGCGCGCCGAACACCGAGCGCACGATCGCCCGCGACAGGTAGAGCCGCTCCCGTGCCCGGGTGATGCCCACGTAGGCGAGCCTGCGCTCCTCGGCCAGCTCCTTCGGGTCGCCCAGCGCGCGCAGGTGCGGGAACACGCCGTCCTCCCAGCCGGTGCTGAACACGACGGGAAACTCCAGGCCCTTCGCGGTGTGCAGGGTCATCAGGGTGACCACCCCTGAATCAACACCATCGCCGCCCGGGATCGAGTCGGCGTCGGCGACCAGTGCGACCCGCTCCAGGAACGCGGCCAGCGAACCCGGCGCCGGCAGGCCCTGCTCGAGCGCGGCGGCCGCGGCGTCGGGGTCGGCGGCGGCATCGCCCGCGAACTCCCTGGCCACCGTGACCAGCTCGGCGAGGTTCTCCACGCGCGCCTCGTCCTGCGGGTCCTCGCTCTCCTCCAGCTCGACCGTGTACCCGGTACGGGCCAGTACGGACTCCAGCAGCTCGGCCACGGGCTCGCCGGCCACGACCCTGGCGCGCAGCTCGTCCAGCATGTCCACGAAGCCGGCAATGGCGCGCTGCGAGCGGGTGGCCAGCGTCGGCACCTCACCGGCGGCGGCCCGGCGCAGCGCGCTGGCGAAGGAGATCCGGTGCTTCTCGGCGGCCAGCGACACGGCCTCCTCGGCGCGGTCACCGATGCCCCGACGCGGCACGTTCAGGATCCGGCGCAGGCTGACCGTGTCCTCCGGGTTGGACAGCACCCGCAGGTAGGCCAGCGCGTCGCGCACCTCGCGCCGCTCGTAGAACCGGACGCCGCCGACCACCTTGTACGGCATGCCGACGCGCAGGAACACGTCCTCGAAGAC
>DATAYB010000629.1:0-2819 GCA_036272795.1 Pseudonocardia sp. | reverse complement strand
CGTCGCGGCGATCACCGCGTCCCGCCGCGCGGCGAGCCGGGGGTTCGTGGTCATCACCGTGCGGCCGAGCCGGGCGGACAGCGCCACGGTGGCCTGCGCGTGCGGCCTGCGCTCGGCCTCGTAGCTGTCCAGCGCGGACTCGCGCAGCCGGCCGGCCAGCACGTCGGCGAGCTTCCAGGCCAGGTTGGCGGCGTCCCGGATGCCGGAGTTCAGGCCCTGACCGGCGAACGGCGGCATCATGTGTGCCGCGTCGCCGAGCAGGAACGCCCTGCCGGCCCGGAACCGGTCGGCGACCAGCGCGTGGAACCGGTAGTTGACCGCACGCTCCACCTGGTCCGGCGTGATCTCCCGGTATCGGGCCAGCAGCGCGCGGATCAGCTCGAACCGGGGTGGCTCGCCCGCCGCGCCCTCGCCGGCCCGCAGCAGGAACTCGTAGCGGCACCGCCCACCCCGGCCGGGCACGATCACGTGCGGCCGCTCGGGGTCTCCGTGGTGCATGCCGTAGCGCTGGTCGTGCGGATCCCCGGTGACGTCGGCGACCAGCCACACCTCGTCGAAGCTGCGCCCGGTCATGCCGATGCCGAGCTGCTCGCGCACCCCTGAGCGGCCGCCGTCGCAGCCCAGCAGGTACCGCGCGCGTACCTCGCACCGCTCGCCGGCAGCCGACCGGCAGTGCAGCTCGACACCGTCGGCGCGTTGCCCGACCCGCTGCACCTCCATCGCCATCAGCAGCTCGACGTTCGGGTGCTCGCGCAGGTGGGCGGCCAGCTCGCGCTCCAGGTCGGGCTGGGCGAACGGGTTCTTGAACGGGTGGCCGAGCCGGAACGGGTGCGGTGAGCGCGCCTGGAACGAGGGGCGGCCGGCGGCGTCGTAGTACCGCGTCCCGGTACCCGGAACGATCACCCGCAGCACCCGCTCGGCCAGCCCGGCCCATTGGAAGACGCGCAGCGCCTCGTCATCGATGCTGATCGCCTTGGGTTCGTCGCTGGTCGTGCCGTGCCGTTCGAGCACGCAGACCCGCACCCCGCGTGCCGCGAGCAGCGCGGCGGCGGTCATCCCCACCGGGCCGGCCCCGACGACCGCGACATCAACCGTTCGCGTCTGCACCTCGGCGCTCCCTCCGTTGATCGGTCCTGTCTGACAGTAGAGACTCGATGTCCTGAAAACAAGGACTTGCATCCTGTTAAATAGGACAATACTGTCGACGGAACTCATCGGAGAGGGGTACGCGATGTCCGTACCGCCGCCTGCAGGGCCGGCGCCGCGCGGTGCCGCGTCCTGGCCGGTCGTCACGCTGTGCGCGCTGGTCGTGATCGCCGAGGGCTACGACCTGATCGTGTTCGGCGCGCTGTTGCCGACGCTGCTCGTCGAGCCCGGTTGGGGGCTCACGAGCGCGTCCGCCGGCACCATCGGCAGCTTCGTCTACCTGGGCATGCTGGTCGGCGCGCTGGCCGGCGGCCCGGTGTGCGACCGGTTCGGCCGGCGCCGGTTCGTGAACGTCGCGGTCGCCTGGTTCACCGTGTGGACGGTCGCCTGCGCGCTGGCCCAGGCGCCATGGCAGCTGGGCGTCGGCAGGCTGCTGGCGGGGCTCGGCATGGGCGCGGTCATCCCGGCTTCCGTGGCGCTGGCCAGGGAGTACACCCCTGCGCACCGAGGCGGCCTGACCGTCACGATCCTGATGGCCGGCATCCCGGTCGGCGGCATGGCGGCCTCCCTGCTCGGGCTGGTCGTGCTGCCCGCGCACGGCTGGCGCGCCATGTTCCTGATCGGCGGCCTGATCTCGGTACTGATCCTGGCCGCGTCGCTGACCTGGCTGCCGGAGTCGGACGCGTTCCGTGCCTCGGCGGAGCCGCGGGACGGGCCCGCGCGGGGCGGGCGGTTCGCCGAGCTGTTCCGGGGCGGGCGGCGGCTGCTCAGCGCCCTGTTCGCGCTGGCGTCGTTCGCGAACCTGCTGACCTGGTACGGCCTCAACACCTGGCTGACCACGTTGATGCGCGAGCTCGGCTATCCCCTGCGCTCGGCGCTGCAGTTCTCGTTGACGCTGAACACCGGGGCGGTGGTGGGCTCGTTCCTGCTGGTCGCGCTGGCCGCGCGGTGGGGCAACCGGCGGGTCGCGGTGCTCTGCGCGCTGCTCGCCTCGGCCGGCACGCTGGCCTGCGCGATCGGGTCCGGCCGGCTGCTCGTGCTGCTCGTGTTCGTCGCGGTGATCGGGGCGGGCGCGCAGTCCGCGTTGAACCTGGTGCTGGCCTCGGTGGCCGACTCCTACCCGGCGCGGATCCGGGCCACCGCGCTGGGCTGGTCGAACGGCATGGGGCGGCTCGGCGCGGTCGTGGCGCCGGCGCTGGGTGGCGCGATCCTGACGGCGCGGCTCGGGCCCCGCTCCGTGCTGCTCACGTTCAGCGGTACCGCGCTCGCCGCCGCCGTCGTGATCTCCGTGCTGGTGCTGCTCGGCCGGCGTGACGCCGTGCCGGAGCAGGCCCGGACCCCGGTCGCCGCCGAGGTGGGCCGATGACCACGGATCCGGTTGCCGAGGTCGTGCTGGCGCACCGCGCGCTGGCGGCCGCCGGGCTGTCCGACCTGGTCTGGGGCCACGCCGGCGTGCGCGACCCGGACGGCCGTGGTGTGTGGATGAAGGCGGCCGGCTGGGGGTTCGAGGAGGTCGACGCCGCCCGCGTGGTGCTGGTGTCCGACGGCGGCGAGGTGCTGGCGGGCACCGGGCAGCGGCACGTCGAGTACCCCATCCACACGGAGGTGCTGCGCGCCCGCCCGGACGTGCACGCCGTGGTGCACACGCACGGCGAGGCGGTCACCGCGTTCGC
>DATAYB010000628.1:0-3677 GCA_036272795.1 Pseudonocardia sp. | reverse complement strand
CTCGTCAGGCACGGTGATCGCCTCGAGCACGCCATCGGGCAGCGGGCCGTGCGGCTCGGCGTCGATCCCGACGCTGTGCACCTCGGCGGCGCGCGCCACGACGGCGGCCCGGTAGCCGGCGCAGTGCGTCAGGCTGCCGACCACCCCGGCCGGCCAGAGCGGTTCGCGCTGCGCCCCGGGCAGTACCGCCACCGGGTCCAGCCCGAGCTCGGCGAGCGCCCGGCGGGCCAGGTGGCGGACCGTGCCGAACTCGCGGCGCCGCTTCTCCACCGCCTTGGCGACCACGGCCGCCTCGGCGGGCAACATGAGCGACTCGGGCACGTCGGTGAACGACTCGTCGCTGGCCACCGCCGCCGGCATCAGCTTCTCGATCACGACCGGCCACCGAGGACCGGACGGGCCTGGTACTCGCGCCCCCGGGGCTTCCACTCGCGCGGGTAGCCCAACGAGACCTCCTCGAACGGCACCCCGGCGTACTCCGTCGAGCGTGGGATGTGCAGGTGGCCGTAGACCACGGCGGCCGTGCGGTACCGGGTGTGCCAGTCGGCGGTGAGCACGGTGCCGCACCACTGGGCGAACTCCGGGTAGTGCAGCACCAGCGTGGGCTCGCGCACCAGCGGCCAGTGGTTCACCAGGACGTACGGGATGTCGGAGCCATGGGCATCGAGCCGGCGCTGCGACTCGACCACCCTGGCACGGCACCACTCGTCCCTGGTCGAATACGGCTCGGGGTGCAGGAATACCTCGTCGGCGCAGACTATTCCGGTTTCCTCGGCGTACGCCAGGGATTCTTCCTTCGTCTGCGTACCGGGCGCCCGGAATGTGTAGTCGTACAGCAGGAACAATGGCGCGACCCGCACCGGGCCGCCGTCGCCCTCGAATACCGGGAATTCGTCCTCCGGCGTCAGCACACCCAGCCGCCGGCACACCGCGACCAGGTGCTCGTACCTCGGCACCCCACGTAGCTGCACCTCATCCCGGGGGTGCGTCCACAGCTCATGGTTGCCGGGCACCCACAGGACGGTGTGGAACCGCTCCTTCAACAGGCCGAGCGCCCATTCCACATCGGCGACCGTTTCCGCGACGTCGCCGCACACGATCAGCCAGTCCCCTGGTGATTCCGGATGCATGTTCCGCACGATCTCGCGGTTCTCCGGATAACCGACATGCAAATCACTTACCGCCAGCAGGCGTGCGGCCGGCACACTCATTCCTCGACCCTAGTGCCATCGGACGCCGGCCGCTCCGCGCCGAGATCTACCTCACGGGCCGGCGGACCCGAGGGGACCCGCCCGGCGGGGCTCCGCCCGGCAGAGTTACATAACGGGAAGCGGTCTCGACCTTGGCGGAGGTTCTCTTGATGTCGGACACCGTGGACGCGGTTGACGCCGTCGTTATCGGGAGCGGCGTGAACGGCCTGGTCGCCGCGGCGGAGCTGGCACGGGCGGGGTGGTCGGTGGCGCTGGTCGAGCGCAACGACCGGCTCGGCGGGTTCATCGCCACCGAGGAGCGCACACTGCCCGGCTACCTGCACGACACGTACTCCTCGTGGCACCCGCTGTTCCTGGCCGGCCCGGCGTACACCGAGCTGGGCGGCGAGCTGCACCGCCATGGCCTCGAATACTGCAACACCGAAGGCTGGGCGATCGCCAGCGTCGCCGATGACGGGCGGGCGGCCCTCGCGCACCGCGACCCTCAACTGACCGCCGCCGAGTTCGCCCACGAGGCCGACCGGGGCGCCTACCTGGGTGCGCTGCAGCGCTTCCTGGACAACGCCGGCCCGATCGGCGGGCTGCTGGGCAGCGAGCTGCACTCCCCCGGAGTGCTGCGCCACCTCGGCAGTCTGGTGCGCGCCAACGGGCGGGCGGGCAGCGAGGAGTGGCTGCGCGACCTGGCCAGCAGCGGCCGTGCCTGGACCCGCCGGCACTTCGAGGGCACCGAGGTCGACCAGCTGTGGGCGCCGTGGCTGCTGCACGCCGGGCTGTCCCCGGACAACGCCTCCGGCGGGATGATGGTGCCCGTGCTCGCCGCCACGCTGCACGGCTTCGGGCTGCCGGTGGTGGCCGGGGGCGCCGGCGCGTTCGCGGCCGCGTTCGCGGCGCTGCTGGCCGAGCACGGCGCCCATGTGCACACCGGAGCGCCGGTCGAGCGGATCCTCACCGAGGACGGCCGGGCGGTCGGCGTCACCGTGGCGGGGCAGATCATCCGGGCGCGGCGGGCGGTGCTCGCGTCGGTCAGCCCCGGCGCCCTCTACCGCGCCCTGCTACCCGCCGCCGACGTGCCGTCCACCGTCCATGAGCAGGCTGCCACACACCGGCCCGGGCGGGCCGCGATGATGATCCACGTCGCGCTGTCCGCCCCGCTGACCTGGACCGACAACCGGCTGACCGACGTCCCACTGATCCACCTCTCCGACGGGGCGGCGGATACTGCGATCGCCTGCGCCGAGGCGGAGGCCGGGCTGCTGCCGCGCAGGCCCACGGTGGTGGTCGGGCGGCAGTACCTGCTGGACCCGAGCCGCGTGCCGGCCGGCACGGCGGCGCTGTGGCTCCAGCTGCAGGAGGTGCCGTACGCCCCGGTCGGCGACGCCGCGGCTGAGCTGGACACCGCCGGCGGCTGGACGGAGCAGCTCGCCAAGGGCTACGCCGCCCGGGTGCTCGACCGGATCGCCCGGCACGCCCCCGACCTGTCGACGAAGGTGCGCGCGACCGACGTGATCACCCCAACCGATCTCGAGGCGCACAACCCGAACGCCGAACACGGCGACCCGTACGGCGGCTCCGCCGAGCTGGACCAGAACTTCTGGTGGCGCCCCATGCCGAGCGCCGGGTCACACCGCACCGCGGTGGCCGGCCTGTGGCACATCGGCGCGGCCACGCACCCCGGCGCCGGCCTCGGCGGCGGCTCCGGCCACCTCGCCGCCCAGGCACTGCTGCAACCCACCGGCGTCGCCCGCCTGCGCCGGCTCGTCAACCCGAGGTAGCCGGTGGCGACGAGGGCGGCCCGGCCCTCGCGTGCCGCCGCCCTCCTCTGATCAACAGGACACCAGGGCCATTTGATCAAGCCGCGCACAGCCCTGACGTCCTGATGATCACTGGGATCGAGCGGGCGACCTGTCGAAGTTCGGCCTCCAGCTTTGGTGATCAGCAGGACACCAGGGCTTTTTGATCATGCTTAGCGCAACCCTGGCGTCCTGCTGATCACCACGTGAGCGCGCGGCGGTGGCTGACGGATCCGCGACTCACCGTGACAAGGCCCCGACTCGCGCCATGGGGTCCGGGGCTTGATTTGGTACGTGCCGCGTACTATCTTGTACGTGATACGTACTGTTTGCGACGCACACCATTTCTGGAGGATCACCATGCATGCAGCGGTAGTCACCGAGTTCGGCAAGCCGCCCCGGTACCTGGAGTTCGCCGATCCGAAGCTGGCGTCCGGCGAGGTCCTGGTCAGGGTGCACGCGGCCGGCCTGCACCCGAGGGTCCGCTCCGGCGCCGCCGGCACCCACTACACCAGCAACAACACGCTCCCGCTCGTACCCGGGGTCGACGGCGTCGGCAGCACGCTCGACGGCCGGCGGGTCTATTTCGGCGACCTCGCGGCGCCCCACGGCAGCTTCGCCGAGTGGCTCGTCCTGCCCATCCAGCGCCTCATCCCGATCCCCGACGGCCCCTCCG
>DATAYB010000627.1:0-13714 GCA_036272795.1 Pseudonocardia sp. | reverse complement strand
CTGTCTCGCACGCTCTCGCTCGGCGCGGCCTCGTGGATGGCGTTCGGCGCCCAGGTCACGCTCAACTTCCTGATGCCCACCCTGCTCGTCGAACACGGCTACTCCATCTCCCAGAGCCTGCTGTTCACGATGATCATGAACGTCGGCTCGCTCCTCGGTGCCTGTGCCGCCGCGGTGCTGGCCGGCCGCGTCGGTCGCCGCACCGCCGTGGGCGGGGCCGGCGTGCTGGGGTGCCTGACCGCGGCCGCCTTCGCCGCCTTCGCCGACACCACGACGCTGATCCTTCTCCTCGGGGCGCTCTTCCAGTTCTTCACCATGATCACCAACACCACCCTCGCGGTGTGGTCCCCCGAGTTGTACCCGACCGCGATCCGAGGCAGCGGCACCTCGATCGTCAACGGCATCGGCAACATCGCGGGCGCCGTCATGCCCTTCCTCGCGGTCGGGCTGTTCAGCCGATTCGGGCTCGCCGGTGTCTTCGGCATGGTCGCGGTCATGTACGCGCTGCTCGTCGTGGCGTCCCGGTTCGCCCCGGAGACCAGGGCCCGGACGCTCGAACAGATCAACGAGGACGCTCCGACCGCCGCCGTCGCGGCCTGACCAACCCGAGTGGACAAGCGTCTGCCCCGCCTCATCGGCATCCGTTCCTCGGCGCGACTCGACCTGCAGCGCTTCACTTCCCGAATAACCTGGATGAATTGACTGGGAGTGCCTAGAGATGCACGCCGCATGGAAAATCACCGGCCCATGGCTGCGCATCAACAAGTCCCGAGCCATCGTGATCGCACTAGTCATTGCCATATGCGGGTCGGCGATGACAATCTTGACCGGACTGACCCTCGGAATAGATGGACAGTACCAGCGCAATACATTGCGTCAGGACTACCACTTCATCCGAATACTGCGCACCTCACCGAAAGGACCCGGCGGTAAGCTCTACAACTCTGAGCCGTTCTGGAATCAAGATTTGACCGCCTTGGACCAGGACCACAACCCCTCGGACATATCCGAATTCGTCCCGGTCGTGACGGGTGGCACCGCTTGGGTCCGCCATGGAGACCGAACTTATTCGACCGGAGTCACTGGCTCCACTCCAAGCTACCTGGAATATGCCGGCGACAACATGCTCGCTGGCAACAACTTCAGCTGGGAACGATATCACGATGGTTCCCGCGTTGTTCTCCTCAGCTCGGACGTAGCCCAAGCTCTCTTCGACACCGTCGACAATGCGGTGGGCGCCAATGTGATGATCGGCCGAGTGAGCTACCGGGTAATTGGCGTGGAAGACGACAACAATAATGCGGTCATGCCGTTGAACTCCGCTCGCGATGACCTGTTCGGCGGCATCGAGGCGCTCACTTCTATCGGCGTGCGCCTGGCTGGCGCCTCGACCGCGCCGGCAGCCGTCGCCGACATCAACCAGATCATGTCCGCACGGCGCGAAATCGGAGACCTCCAGCAGGCCGACTTCAAGGTCGACGAAGGAAATTTCATATGGTCACGGTGGGCCCCCGTCGTCGAGTCACTCTACTGGCTGGCGGCCGCCATTAGCGCCGCATTGCTCATTGTCGGAATTCTAGGGTTTCTGGTAGCCATGCTCGGCGCAACCGAACCAGAGGCGGAGCGCAGTTACCCACAAGAACCCGACGAGAAGCGCTCATCCAAGATACTACTCGAACACCTGGCGCGTTACTCACTGATCTCAGGTATTGGTGGAGTCATGGGAGCGACCCTAGGATGTGGTGTCATTGCAACTTCTCATTGGTTCCTGCCCATGTTCCATATAACACCTTCGATAGAGCCCGTGCTATCCGTGATGTCCGTTGGCCTCGGACTCCTTACCGGCCCATTAATCGGTCTCCTCGGAGGATTATGCCCCGCGCTGCGGGCGGTCCGGCTCGGACGGCAACAGATGCAGCTCCCGCAAGAGCTCCCGCTGCACCATTCCGCCTCCAGCACCACACTTCACACGTTTGACGCCCCGACCGCCGCCTCCGTGACCTGACCCGAGGAGCACCGCACATATGGACGAACTCGCCATCTCCGCCACCGCCAACGGCCTCGACTACCTGCCCGAGTACCTCGCCGAGACCACCGGCCTGTTCCGCGACGCGGGCCTCGCGGTCACCTCCCGCGACCGTGACCCGTGGACCGGGGTCCTCGACGACCTCGACTCCGGTGCCGCGGACATCGCGCTCGGCGGGCTGTGGGTCCCCGGCATGTATGCCGGGTCCGAGCGCAAGCTCACCGTGTACGTCCTGCTCGGCGCCGCGGCGATCTTCGCACCCGAGACCTACCGCCAGTCACTGGAAGAGGCCAACACCCGAGACCAGGAGATCCCCGAACCAGCGCACTGACCCGGGTCCGTCCGGTCGGGCAGCCCCGGCACCGCCGGTGCCCCGCGACTAGTTCGCGACGCCGATGGTCTGCTTCACCGAGGCGGGCTCGTCGAGCGCACGCAGCATGTAGTGCGCCACGTCGGCCCTGGATGCGAACATGCCGCCGCGCGGGTTGCGCCCGTACGCGGTGCGGTACCTACCGGTCAGCGGCTTGTCGGTGAGCCGGGGTGGGCGCACAGCGGTCCAGTCCAGACCGCTGTCGCGCAGCACGTCCTCCATCCTGGCCAGGTCGGCGTAGTGCGCCCGCAGCGCGGCCTTCACGATGCGCATCGCCACGTACCGCCTGAACGCACCGTCACCGGGGTCGTGCCGGGGCGGGTTCGGCCGGGCGGGTGAGGCGACGGTGCCGATCGGCGCGGCGCTGACCACCACGAGCCGCCGCACGCCCGCGGCCTGCATCGCCGCCACGATCGCGCGGGTGCCCCGCTCGGCGACACCCGCGTCGGACTTCGACCGCGCGCCGAGGCCGGACAGCACCGCATCGGCACCGTCCACCGCCTCCCGCAGCACCGCCGGGGCGGCCGCGCTCAGGTCGGCGGCCACCACCCGCACCCCGGGCGCGGACATCGCGGCGGGTTTGCGGACGACCGCGGTGACGTCGTGGCCGGCGGCGAGCGCCTGCGCCAGCAGCTGCCGACCGATGCCGCCGGTGGCCGCGAAGATGGTCAGTCTCATCGGGAGCTCCTCGGTGCTGTCACACTCGCCCGGTTTTGTCGGTCACTGCTACGACAGACCGCGACGGAGGAATGTGACCGATGGACGAGAACGAGTGGTTGGCCCGGCGCTTCGAGGACCACCGGCCGCACCTGCGGGCGGTGGCGTACCGGATGCTCGGCTCCCTGGCCGAGGCCGAGGACGCCGTGCAGGAGTCCTGGCTGCGGCTGAGCCGGGCGGGCACCGACGACGTGCGGAACCTCGGCGGCTTCCTGACCACGATCGTCGCCAGGGTCTGCCTGAACATGCTGCGCTCGCGCTCCTCACGCCGCGAGGAACCGCTCGACGTGCACGTGCCCGACCCTGTCGTCAGCGGCGCGGCCGGCATGGACCCCGAGCAGCAGGTGCTGCTGGCCGACTCGGTCGGCCTCGCACTGCTCGTGGTGCTGCAGACACTGGCCCCCGCCGAGCGGCTCGCCTTTGTGCTGCACGACATGTTCGGCATGCCGTTCGACGAGATCGCGCCCATCGTGGACCGCTCCCCCACCGCCGCCCGCCAGCTCGCCAGCCGGGCCCGCCGCCGGGTGCAGGGCGCGGCCCCCGAGCCGGAGGCCGACCCCGTCCGCCAGCGCCAGGTCGTCGACGCGTTCCTGGCGGCCGCGCGGGGCGGCGACTTCGAAGGACTGGTCGCCGTGCTCGCGCCGGACGTCGTGCTGCGCGCGGACAGCGGCGCCTCTGCAGCCGGCGTCGGCGCGTCCACCGTGATCCACGGTGCCGAGCAGGTGGCCACCCAGGCACTCTCCTTCTCCCGGTTCGCCCGGTTCGCCCGCCACGCGCTGGTGAACGGGGACGCCGGGCTGGTCAACATCGTCGAGGGGCGCCCGAGGGCGGTGATGGGGCTGACCGTGCGGGACGGCCGGATCGTCGAGATCAACATTCTGGCCGACCCCGAGCGACTGAACCGGATCGATCTGACCGTCTTGGACAGCTGAAAAGTACCACAACACTCCCTAATGATTCCGTACTCAGGGATGTTTAGGGTGTGATACGGTCCTTTGCATGGCGCAAGCGCTGTTCACGGCCGAAGAGGTGGCCGATCGGCTGGGTCTGCACGTGCGCACGGTGCGCAACTACGTGCGCGCCGGGCGGCTGCACGCGGTGCGGATCGGCAAGCAGTACCGCATCGCCAGGTCGGACCTTGAGGCGTTCACCGGCAGCCCGGTCGAAGCCGCCGTGGACCAAGCGGTGGCCCAGCAGCACCGCCACGTCGAGGCGTCCAGCATCGTCGAGGCGGACGCGGTTGACCCGACCACGGCCAGCCGCGTCAGCACCCTGCTGACCGGCGCCACCGCCCACCGCCGCGACGGCGACGAGCGGCTGCGCATCGAGACGATCTACGACGAGCAGCGCGCCCACCTGAAGATCGTCGTACTCGGCAGCCTGGCCACGAGCGCACACATCTTCAGCCTGATCAACGCCATCCTCGAGGAGCCGGACAGATGAACGAGATATACCGGTCGGAGGCCGGGGCCCAGCTACTGCGCGGGCACTACCTCCAGGCGTTGGCGCGCTGGCCGGTCGAGCACGAGGAGCACCGCGTCCCGACCCCGGAGGGTGACACCTTCGTGGTGAGCTCCGGCCCCACCACCGCCGACCCGCTGGTGCTCCTGCACGGCTCCGGCGGCAACTCCGCGCAGTGGACGAGCCGGATCGCCGAGCTCACCCAGCGGTTCCGGGTCTACGCCATCGACATCGTCGGCGAGCCCGGGCTCAGCGCGCCCGCCCGGCCGCCGCTGGACTCCGACCGGTACGCACGGTGGTTGGACGCCGTGCTGGACTCCCTCGGGCTGGACCGGGTGCCGATCATGGCGGTGTCCCTGGGCGGCTGGGTGGCGCTGGACTACGGCACCAGACGGCCCGGCCGGGTCGAGCGGCTGGCGCTGACCTGCCCCACGGGCGTCGGCCGGCAGCGCAAGGGCGTGCTGCTCACGGCGCTGCCGCTGAACCTGCTGGGAGAGTGGGGCCGGCGCCGGAGCGCGCACACGGTGCTCGGCCCCGGACTGGCGACCCTCGACCAGGCGGATGCGGCCGCGGTCCTCGACCACGTGCTGCTCGTGACGCGCCACTACCGGTACCGGCTCGACACTCTGCCGGTGTTCGAGGACGCCGTACTGCGCCGGCTGACCATGCCGGTGCACGTGCTCGCCGGGGAGCTCGATGCCCTGGTGGACTCCCGGGAGACCAAGCGGCGGCTCGAGGCCCTCGCGCCGCGCGCGACCGTGCACCTGCTGCCCGGCATCGGCCACTTCGTGCCCGCGCGGCCGGCCCTGGAACGCGAGTTCCTGAGCAGCTGAGTGGGGCCGCGTCCGTCAGTCGGTCGGAGAGGTCGGGGCGGTCGCCGGCTCCCGGCGCTCCATCCGGACGATGACCCACTTCGAGGTCGGTGTGTTGCTGTCCAGCGCGGTGGAGTCCAACGGGATCAAGGGGTTCGTCTCGGGGTAGTAGGCGGCGATGCAGCCCTTCGGGGTGGAGTACTCCACCAGCCGGAACGACTCGGCGCGGCGCTCCACCCCGTCCGTCCACTCACTCACCAGGTCCACGTGGTCGCCGTCGGCGAAGCCAAGCTCGCTCAGGTCGGCGGCGGAGATGAAAACCACCCGCCGCCCGGAGTGGATGCCCCGGTATCGGTCGTTCAGCCCGTAGATCGTGGTGTTGAACTGGTCGTGGCTGCGCAGCGTCTGGAGCACGAGCCGCCCCTCCGGCACGGTCAGCACCGGCAGCGGGCTGACCGTGAACACCGCCCGGCCCTCCGGCGTCGGGAACGTCCGCGAGTCGCGCGGCGGGTGCGGCATGGTGAAGCCGCCCCGGTCCCGGATCACCTCGGCGTAACCGGCGCAGCCCGGCACCACGCGGCCGATCCGCTGGCGGATCTGGTCGTAGTCGGCGGCGAACTCCGCCCAGGGGATGTTGTACCGGGTGCCCAGCGTGGCCGCCGCGATGCCGCACAGGATGCTCACCTCAGAGCGCAGCAGCTCCCCGGCCGGCTCCGAGCGGCCGCGGGAGGCGTGCACAGCGGACATCGAGTCCTCCACGGTGACCCGCTGCACCTGGCCGCCGGACAGGTCCTTCTCCGTGCGCCCGAGCGTCGGCAGGATCAGGGCGGTCTCACCGTGGGTGAGGTGCGAGCGGTTCAGCTTCGTGGAGATCTGCACGGTCAGCTCGGCCGAGCGCAGTGCCGCCTCGGTGACCTCGGTGTCCGACATCGCCGCCGCGAAGTTGCCGCCCAGCCCCACGAACACCCGCGCCCGGCCGTCACGCAGCGCACGCACCGCGTTGACCGCGTCGAAGCCGTGCTTGCGCGGCGGCTCGAAGCCGAACTCGTCCCGCAGCCGGTCCAGGAAGGAGTCCGGGGACTTCTCCCAGATGCCCATCGACCGGTCGCCCTGCACGTTGGAGTGGCCACGCACGGGGCACAGGCCGGCGCCAGGCTTGCCGATCATGCCCTGCAGCAGCGCGACGTTGACGATCTCCTTGATGGTGGCCACCGCATTGCGGTGCTGGGTGATCCCCATCGCCCAGCAGTGCACCGTCTTCCTCGAGGCCAGGAACATCGCGGCGGTGTCCTCGACCTGCTCGCGGGTCAGGCCCGTGGCGTCGCGCACCTCGTCCCAGTCCAGCTCGCCGACGTGCTTGCGGTAGGCCTCGAAGCCGACCGTGTTCGCCTCGATGAACTCGGTGTCGAGCACCGTGCCCGGGGCGGCGTCCTCAGCCTCCAGCAGCAGGTACCCGACCGCCTGCCACAGCGCCAGGTCACCGCCGGCGCGGATCTGCAGGAAGCGGTCCGCCAGCGGGGTGCCCACGGCCATGCCGCGCGGCGTCTGCGGGTTGTCGAACTTGAGCAGGCCCGCCTCGCGCAGCGGGTTCACCGCGAGGATCTTCGCGCCGCGCTGCTTGGCCATCTCCAGCGCGGACAGCATCCGAGGGTGGTTGGTGCCCGGGTTCTGGCCGGAGACCACGATCAGCTCGGCCTCGTGCAGGTCGTTCAGCGACACCGAGCCCTTGCCGATGCCGATCGTCTGGGACAGCCCGACGCCGGTGGACTCGTGACACATGTTCGAGCAGTCCGGCAGGTTGTTGGTGCCGTAGGCGCGGGCGAACAGCTGGTAGACGAACGCGGCCTCGTTGGAGGCCCGCCCCGAGGTGTAGAACAGCGCCTCGTCCGGGCCGATCAGCCCGTTCAGATGGTGCCCCACCAGCGCGAACGCCTCGTCCCAGCCGATCGGCTCGTAGTGCGTGCCGCCCGGGCGCCGGACCATCGGGTGGGTCAGCCGGCCCTGCTTCTCCAGCCAGTGCTCAGTCTGGTCCGTGAGCTCGGCGATCGAGTGCTCGGCGAAGAACTCCGGCCCGACGCGGTCCCGGGTGCCTTCCCAGGCCACCGCCTTGGCGCCGTTCTCGCAGAACTCGGCCTTGTGGCGGTGCTTGCCGTCCGGGTCCGGCCAGGCGCAGCTCATGCAGTCGAAGCCGTCGACCTGGTTGAGCCGCAGCAGGTTACGCGCCGCGCGGGTCACGCCCATCTGCTTGACCGCCATGGTCAGGCTGACCCGGACCGCGGTCAGGCCGGCGGCGTGGGTCTTCGGCTTGCCGACCGCCAGATCTGCCTCTTCGGCATCGATCGGCGGGTCGACCCTGGGCGTGGACAAGCTGACCTCCTGGCGACGGGACCGCTGAATCGGCACCGTTGCCGTGAAGTCCTCCTCCTTCGAATTTAGTCGCGTCCACCATCGGAAACGCGCTGGGCCCCCTCTAAGTAAGGTGGCCCTTATTACGTATCCTGCGAGGTCAGACCGTCAGAATGATCTTGCCGGTGGTCCGCCCTGTCTCACCGAGCCGGTGCGCGTCGCCGGCGCGCGCCAGCGGGAACGTCTCGGCTACCACCGGGCGCAGCTGCCGGGAGCTGACCAGGGCGGCGAGCTGCTCGAGGGCGTGCCCGTCGGGCTCCACCAGCATGCCGGTCGCGCGGATACCCCGGCCGGCCGCGGCGGCCAGCGCCTCGCCCGCCGTGCGGGACGGCACCGTGACCAGCAGGCCGCCGGGGCGCAGCACCTCCAGCGAGCGCACCGCCACGTCCCCGCCGACCAGGTCGAGCACCACGTCCACCGGGTCCAGCACGTGCTCGAACTCGGTGCCCCGGTAGTTGACCGCCTCGTCCATGCCGAGCTCGCCGAGCATCCGGTGCTTGGCCGAGCTGGCCGTCCCGATCACGTACGCACCCCGGCTCTTCGCGATCTGCACCGCCAGGTGGCCCACTCCCCCGGCGGCGGCGTGGATGAGCACCCGCTGCCCGTCGGCGAGGCCCGCGATGTCCACGAGGCCCTGCCAGGCAGTCAGCCCGGCCAGTGGCAGCGCGGCGGCCGCGACCGGCTCCAGCCCGGGCGGTACGGCGGCGAACTGGCGGGACGGCGCGGTGACGTACTCGGCGTAACCACCGGCCTGGCGCGGGAACCACGGCATCCCGAAAACCTGGTCACCGACAGTGAATCTGGTCACTCCGGGTCCCACCGCGTCGACCACTCCGGCGACGTCCCAACCGAGCACCAGCGGCGGGTCGCCGAGCACCGAGGCCATGCCCTGTCCGGCGCGCGTCTTCCAGTCCACTGGGTTCACACCGGCGGCGGTGACCCGAACCCGGATCTCGGTGGGCAGCGGGACCGGAACCGGCCGTTGCACCTCCGTGAGCACCTCGGGGTCCCCGAAACGGTCCAGGCTGACCGCCCGCATGAAGTCCATACCCGCTGTCTAGTGGATCGGCGCGACACGGACCGCGCCGCCACGCCGCCTGCCCCGTTCGGCCGCCCGGTCAGGAGACAATCATCGCCAGCAGGCTCCCCAGCGATCAGGCCCACCCCAACCGCCACAATTCCGGATCTTTGAGCTGAACCTGTCACCTGCCCAGCCGCGAAAGTACTACGTTGCAGAACAACCGCCCCGGGACCGGACCGTTGATCCACCGGTTCCGGATGTGTCCACTGGAGGACCGTGACCGAGCACCACGACGGGCGGACCGGATTCGGCATCCGGCTCCGTCAGTTGCGCGAGGAAGCCGAGCTGTCCGGCAAGGAGTTGGCCGAGCGGCTGGGTTGGCCCGCGTCCAAGGTGTCCCGACTGGAGAACGGCCGGCAGACCGCCTCCGCCGACGACGTGCGAGCCTGGGCGACCGCGCTCAGCGCCCCCACCGAGCTGCGCGACGAGCTGGTGTCCGACCTGCGCAGCCTGCGGGTGGAGTACGCGACCTGGCGGCGGCAGTACCGCTCCGGGCTCGCGCCCCGGCAGAAGGCCGGCGTGGTGCTGGAGCACTCGACCACGCTGCTGCGCGCGGTGGAGACGGCGATCGTGCCAGGCCTGCTGCAGACCGCCGACTACGCCAGGCACGTGTTCCAGGGCCTTGCGGAGCTGCACAGCAGCCCGGACGACGTCGAGGAGGCGGTGCGCTCGCGGATGCGCCGCCAGGAGGCGCTCTACCACTCGGAACGGCAGTTCAGGTTCCTGGTCACCGAGGCCGCGCTGCGCACCAGGGTGTGCCCGCCGGCGGTGCTGCGTGCGCAGCTGGACCGGTTATTGGTGCTGTCCGGGATGGACAACGTCCAGCTGTCGGTGATCCCCTCCACGGCGCAGCTGCTGAAGGCGATCAGCCACGGGTTCTGGATCTTCGACGACACGCTGGTGCTGATCGAGACACTGAACGTCGAGCTGGCCATCCAGGACAAGGAGGACATCGCGCTCTACGCGCGACTGTTCAAGACCTACTCCGAGGCGGCGCTGCACGGCCAGCAGGCGTTCGACTTCATCGCGACGCTCGCGCTGGAGCTGGGTGACTCGTTCAACGGCGGCGGCTGAGCCGAGTGCTCCAACGTGCGGCCCGCCGAGGGGGTTCCGGCACTGCGCGAACCCACCCGCCCGGGGGTCTTCCCAGAGCGGGGTCGGGCAGCGACCGCGGGCTCAGTAGCCGTAGCTCCCGCTGCTGCCCTGGTCGCCGGGCGCGGGTGCGGGGCCAGGAGCCGGCGCGGGGGCCGGCGTCGGGTCGGCGGACCCACCCGTGCCGGTCGAGTCGCTGGCGGGGGCGGGCGCGTCGGACGGGTCGGCGGCCTGCTTCGCGGCCTTGCTGACGGCCACCGCGGGCTTGCCGTTCGGGCTGACCGCGTGCCACACGCCGCCAACGCCCTCGCCCTTGAGCTCGCCGGGCGCGGTGTCGCCGGCGTAGCGGTACAGCGGCCAGCCGGCCAGCGTGACCTGCCGGGTGCCGTCCGGGCGGACCACGGTGCCGACCGCGCCCGGTTGAACGCCGGCCAGCTGGGGCACCCCGTCGGTGGCGAGCACCGGGGGCCAGGTGGTCGCGCACTGGCCGACACAGTTCGACTTGGCCGGCTTCGCGGTGTCCTTGTCGAACCGGTAGAGCGAGGCACCGGCGCTGGTCACGACCTCGCCGAGGGGAGTCTGGGCCGCGGTGAGCTCGAGGGGCGCCGGCGCGGCGGCCGCCGGGGCGGCGCTCTCGGGGGTGCCGCGCAGGATGTCGTAGCCGCCGAGCGCGACCAGCGCCAGCGCGGCGGCCACCAGCAGGGGCATGGGCCTGAACATGACGTTCTCCTTGCTCGTCCGGGTCATCCGGTGGTCATCGCCTGGTCCTTCCGCGCCGGCCAGGGATACGGCGCGTAGCCAGGTACACGGCGCCCACCCCCGATCGGTTCAACCGGATGTGCGGCGGCTCACCGAGAACTTCTTGCCAAACGACATGTAACGATATATCGTGAGTGCAGCGATGACAGTCGCAACATGACAAGAGATATCCAGGAGGTATCACAATGACCAGCATGAACGCAGCCTGGGACCCCCGCTTTTCCGCGCTCCGCGGTGCCATGAGGCACAGTGGCCGGCTCGCGGCATTCGCCGCGCGGGGCACCGGCAACGATGATGCATTCGGCGGCCCAGGCGCGGAACGCCCGCGCGGTCCGGGCCGACCAGGACGCCGGCGAGGCCCCCGCGGCTTCGACGGCCCGGGCTTCGGCCCAGGTTTCCCCAACCCCGGCTTCGGTCCCGAGTTCGGTCCCGGCCCGCGTGGCCGGGGGCACCGGGGCGCGCGCCGGTCGCGGGGCGACATCCGGCTCGCCGTCCTCGCGCTGCTCGCCGAGCAGCCCCGGCACGGCTACGAGATCATCCAGGAGATCGGCGAGCGCACGCAGGGCTCGTGGCGGCCCAGCCCCGGCTCGGTCTACCCGACGCTGCAGCAGCTCGCCGACGAGGGCCTGGTCCGGATCGAGGATTCGGACGGCCGGCGCACGGTCGCGCTGACCGAGGCCGGCACCAGCTATGTCGAGGAACACCGCGACGAGCTGGCCAAGGTCTGGGACACAGCGGCGGGTGACGAGGTCAGCGCTGCGGTGGCCAACCTGCGCACCCAGTACGGCCAGCTGGCCGCCGCCGTCGGCCAGATCATGACGGCCGGCACCGATGAGCAGCGGGAGTCCGCCGCCACCGCGCTGGCGGAAGCACGCAAGACGATCTACCGACTGCTCGCCGAGTAGCCGTCCCCGATCCGACCCGGCGCCCGCGCGGCACAGTCCGCGCGGGCGCCGCGCCGTCTCCGACCCTGGCGGGGCGGACGGTTACCGGCTGGCGGCGAACAGCGTGCCGGCCAGTGACTCGGCGTAGTCGTCGGTCAGCGTGGCCGGCAGGAAGATGATCCGGTACATGATCGGGGCGAGCACCACGTCGACGACGTCCCTGGCGGTCACGGGCGCCCGGTCCCCGGCGCGGTCGACCAGCAGCCGCGCCTCGTCCAGACGGCCACGCAAGCAGTCGGACTCCGCATCCCCGGCCGCCGCCGCCCCGCGCCGCAGGAGTGCGGCATGTGCCGGTTGGCGGTAGTGCGCGAGGATCTCGGTTGCCCAGGCGGCGACATCGGACCGCAGGTCACCGGTGTCTGGCAACGGGCGCGCCGGATCGAGGTCGTAGGTGGCGATCTCGTTGATCATGGTGGCCGCGTCGGGCCAGCGCCGGTAGACGGTAGTGCGGTTGACCCCGGCGCGCTCGGCGACCATGGGGATGGACACCTTGTCGCGACCGTTCTCCGCGACGAGCTCCTCGACGGCGGCCCTGATCGCCCGCGAGACGGCGGCGGTCCGACCACCCGGCCGTCTGACCGTGTGCCGCGTCCTCATGAGCCGACTGTAATGCACACGGACGGTCAGCACTGTTGGCCGCGATCTGCGATCACACGGTTTCCACGCGTCGCGCGCGCCATCAACGTGGTCACGGGGTCAGTCGGTGGTGAGTACGACGCGGAAGCGGGCCTGGTTGGCCATCATGCGGTCGTAGCCTTCGGCGGCCTTCTCCAGCGGCAGCGGTTCGACCATGGCGCGAATGCCCTGCAGTGCCGCGAAGTTGGCCGCGAACTGCACCCCCAGGTGCCCCAGCCCGCACAGCCCGAGGATGGCCACCACATCGCCCGGTCCGGCGGCGGTGCGGCGTATCGAGTTGAACATCGTCACTCCCGCGCAGGCCATCGGCGCCGCGTCGGCGGCCGACAGCCCGTCCGGGATCCGCGCCAGCGCCGTCTGCGGCGCAATGATCATCTCGGCGTACCCGCCCGGGTAGGCGGCACCGGTCACCCAGCCCTGCGCACAGTGCACGAAGTCCCCGCGCCGGCAGGCGGAGCCCTGCACCTTCACCCGCACCTGCCCGGCTCCCGGGTCACGCAGGGGCAGGTCGACGACGGTCAGCGGCGCGCCGGGCTCGGCGACCTGGACCGACCGGTAGGTCTGCACGGACATGGCGGCTCCTTGGGTCGGTCGCGGGGAACTTCCCCTAAAGACGACAGTTGCTGCGTTAGTGAGTAGCATGGGCGCGGTGCGGGAGTCGACCGAGCTGGGCGCGTTGCTGCGGCACTGGCGCGCCCGCGTCACGCCCGAGGAGGTGGGACTGGTCGCGGGCCCCCGCCGGCGGGTGACCGGCCTGCGCCGCCCGGAGCTCGCGAGGCTGGCCGGGGTGTCGACGGACTACCTGGTACAGCTCGAGCAGGGCCGCTCCGGCGTGCCCTCGGTCCAGGTGCTGACCTCCCTGGCCAGGGCACTCGGCGTATCCCCCGTGGAGCGCGACCACCTGCTGCGCCTGGCCGGGCACCGGCCGCCGTCCGAGCACGCCGTCGCCGAGCCGGCCGCCGACGTGGTGCGCCTGGTGGATCAGCTCGACGCGACGCCGGCCGCGGTCTACGACGTCCGCTGGGACCTCGTGACGTGGAACCCGCTGTGGACCGCGGTCCACGGAGATCCGCTGTCGCGCCCTGTCCGGGAGCGCAACATGATGTGGCGCTTCCTGACCGACCTGCCCAGCCGGGTGCAGCGCTCGGCTGCCGAGGATCGCCAGTTCCAGCAGACCCTGGTCGGTGATCTCCGTGCCCGGGTGGGGCAGCATCCCCACGACGACCGCCTGACCGACTTCGTTGCCGACCTCAACGCGGCCAGCCCGCGGTTCCGGGGCATGTGGGAGGCGCACCGAATCGACGCCTACCGGCACGAGCCCAAGACGATCGCCCATCCCGAGGCGGGCACGCTGCACCTGGACTGCGATGTACTCCCCGCCGGCAGCGACGACCTGCGCCTGGTCGTCTA
>DATAYB010000626.1:0-4562 GCA_036272795.1 Pseudonocardia sp. | reverse complement strand
CGTCCACTGTCAGGTGACGCCGTGTGGGTACGTCACAACAGGGTCAGAACTCACGCAGGTTGTCCCGGAACCGTGCGTGCGTGTACTCGGTGCGCACCGCGCCGCGTCGCTGCAGCGCGGGGACGAGCCCGTCGGTGATCTCGGTGACGTAGCGCCGGTTCAGCTTCTTCTCCGGGCTGGTGATGAGAAAGCCGTCGCCGCCGACCTCCGCCATCAGCGCCACCATCCGCTCGGCCACCGTATCGGGCGTGCCGACCAGGTCGGCCGTACCGCTCATGCCGTCGTCGATGACCGCCTCGCGCAGGGTCTTGCCCTCCGCCCGGCGGGCGAAGGCCTCCAGGAAGCCCCGCTCGCCGTTGGTTGTCACGGGTGGCAACGGCCGGTCCAGGTCGAAACGGCTGAAGTCCAGCTCGGTGATCGAGGACATCGTGGCCAGCACGAGCTCGATGTAGCGCGGGTCCGACATCCAGCGCAGCTTCTTGGCGTGTGCCTCCTCGACGGTGTCGGCGACCACCGGGGAGATCAGGAACAGCACCTTGCAGTCGTCCGGGTCGCGGCCGTGCGCGGCGAGCTTGGCCCGGATGTCCTCCCGGTAGCCGCGCATCTGTGCCGGGTCGGTGGCGGTGGCGATGATCGTGTCGGCGTACCGGGCGGCGAACTCGCGGCCGGGTGCGGAGGCACCGGCCTGGCACAGCACCGGGTGGCCCTGCGGCGAGCGCACGGTGTTCAGCGGGCCCCGGGACTTGTAGTACTTGCCGACGAAGTCCACGACGTGCACCTTCGTGTGGTCGACGTAGGTGCCGGTGTCCAGGTCGCGCACCACTGCGTCGGGCTCCCACGAGTCCCAGAGCCTGCGGACGAGGTCCACGTACTCGGTCGCCATCGCATACCGCTCGTCATGCTCGTAGAGCCGGTCCAGGCCGAAGTTCTGCGCGGCGCGGTCCTCCGCCGACGTCACGATGTTCCAGCCGAACCGGCCCCGCGCGATGTGGTCGACCGTGGCGCACAGCCTGGCCAGCAGGAACGGCGGGTAGAAGCTCGTGGACATCGTCGGCACAATGCCCAGCCGAGCGGTCGCCTGCGCCATCAGCACGGCCAGCGGGACCGGGTCGTGCTTCGGGTTCACGCCGTGCCGCAGGTCGGCCTCCATGGTGCCGCCGTACGCGGTGGACACCATCAGCTTGTCCTCGATTATCACGTAGTCGAAGCGGGCCCGCTCCAGGTCACGCGCCATCTCGACGTAGAACTCGCCCGACCAGTCGCGCCCGCCGTCACCCCACGTGCCGTACCAGTCGTCGGTTACGAAGTTCAGGAACCAGGCCAGGTGGAACTTGCTGTTAGACACGGTTCCGACACTAGAAATCGGGCCTCCGCCCACTGGCTGCGCCGAGGTAAATCTTGCGTTTCCGGATCACCGGCCTCACGGGCCCGGGCGCGTGACAGCATGGGCCGCATGCCCCGCGATCCGGTGCTCGACGGCCCGCCAACGCACCGTTCGATCGAGGTCGGGAGCATCGAGCTGCACATCGCGGAGCAGGGCAGCGGGCCCGCCGTGATCATGTGTCACGGGTTCCCGGGGCTCTGGTACAGCTGGCGGCACCAGCTGCCGGCGCTCGCGGCCGCCGGCTACCGCGCCATCGCGCCCGACATGCGCGGCTACGGCCGCTCCGGCGCCCCGGCCGACCCCCACGCCTACGACCGGGCCAGCACCGTCGCGGACCTCGTCGGCCTGCTGGACGCACTCGGCCTCGACGACGCGGTCTTCGTCGGCCACGACTTCGGCGCGGTGCTGACCTGGGACCTGCCGCAATGGGCGGCCGGCCGGGTCCGGGCGCTGATCCAGCTGAGCGTGCCGAGGACGCGGACGCCACCTGTGCCGCCGAGCGTCGCGTTCGCGCAGGTCGCGGCCAAGCACTTCTTCCACATGCACTACTTCCAGCGGCCCGGGCCAGCTGATGAGGAGCTCGGCCGCGACCCGGCGCGTTTCCTGCGAGCGATCTTCTGGGCGCTCAGCGGCGCGAACCGCTACCTGGACGTCTTCACGCACCCGAGCGAGGGGCGCGGCTATCTCGACGTGCTGCCCGAGCCGCCCGCGCCGCCGTGGGCGTGGCTGTCCGAGGCAGAGCTGGACCACTATGCGCGGGAGTTCACGCGCACCGGGTTCACCGGTGGCCTCAACTGGTACCGCGCCGCCGACCGCGTCTGGCACGAGAAGCAGCACCGGCCCGACCGGCCCGTCGGGGTGCCCACCACGTTCATCACCGGCGCCCGCGACCCCGTGCTGGCGCTGAGTGGGCCGAACCCGTTCGGCGTCATGCGGGAGACCGTGCCCGGGCTCGCCGGGGTGCACGTCATCCCGGACGTCGGGCACTTCGTGCAGCTGGAGGCCGCCGCGCGCGTCAACGAGCTCATGCTGGAGTTCCTCCGCACGCTCCCGTGACGGGCACGGCGAGGTAGGGCGTGAACACCGGCAGCACCACGTGGTCCATCAGCGCGGTCAGGTAGTCGTCGGTCAGCCCGCCGTTGAAGAGCAGGGTCTGGGCGAACATCATCGACACCGGCACGGTCGCGACGACATCGTGGACGGCCGCGGTCCGGAGCTCGCCCCTGGCCACCGCGCGCTCGATGAGCACGGTCACGATGTGGCGGTCGCGCTCGACGATCACCGACCGCACCAGTGCGCCGAGGTCACTGTCGTCCCGCAGCGCGGCGAGCAGCCCGGCCAGGACGGCCACCTCGCCCGCCAGCCGGCCGGCCAGCCCGCGCGCGTGCGTGAGCAGGTCCGACCGCAGGCTGCCGGTGTCCTCCTCCACGTCGCCGGCCGGCGTGTTGAGCAGGTGGCGGACCGCGCCTTCCACGAGCGCGGTCTTGTCCGGCCAGCGCCGGTAGATCGCCGAGCGCGTGGTCGCGGCGCGCGTGGCGACCTGGCCGATCGTCAGCGCGTCGAACCCGAGCTCGCCGAGTAGCGCCAGCGTTGCGCGGTTGATGGCCGCGTCGAGCTGCTTGTCGCTGGGGCGTGCCACGGGTCAGACCGGGAGGATGCGGTGCCGGTCGCGGTCGGCGTTGCGGCGGTACCAGGCGAGGGTCGCGGCGATGCCGTCCTCGTAGGACGTGGCGGTGCCGCCGAACTTGCTGGTGAACTTGGTCGAGTCGACGACGAAGTCCTGCTCGAACTGGTAGAGCAGCTCCGCACCACGCCGCACGACGTCGGACACGAGGCCCAACGGTGCCGCGACGGCGGGGGTGATCGTGCTCAGCCGCATCGACCTGCCCTGGTGGTCCCAGACCCGCTCGGCGAACGCCCTCCCGGTGGTCGGCGGCCCGGAGGGGACGTGCCACACCTCGCCCCACGAGACGGGTTCCTGCGCCAGGGTGGCGAGGCCACTGGCGAAGTCGTCGATGTAGGTCGGGGTGATCGCGAGGTCGGGGTTGCCTGGCCAGAACATCCTGTGATGATGCACGGACTGGCCGAACAGGTTGCGGCCGAGCAGCGACTCGACGTTGGGTCCGTACAGCTCGCCGCCCCGCCCGATCACCACGCGGGCGTCCCCTCGGCTGTGTGCGGCGAGCAGCATCTCCGCCAGCCACGCGCGCAGCACGCCGAGGTTGCTGACCGGCCGGGAGGGGAGGTCCTCGGTCATCGGCCCGTCGACGTGGCCGTACATCCAGGTGTCGTCGGCGAACATCAGCACCGCGCCCGCCGCGCCCGCCGCGGCCAGCAACGACCGGTGTGCCTCCGGGAAGACGGAGCGCCAGTCCGAGAAGGGCGGGTTCACGCAGTGGTAGACCGCCACGGCGTCGGCGCACACCTCACGCATCCGGCCGGCATCCGAGGCGTCGCCGGCCGCGACCTCGACGCCGGCGGGCACGTGGGCAAGGCCGCTCCGGTTCACCGTCCGGACGGGCAGCCCCCGGCGCACCAGCTCGGTGACGAGGGCGGTGCCGGTACCTCCGGTGGCCCCGACAACGACGTGCATGTGAACGTTCCCTTCTCTAGTTACGCGACATGACTGTAGCGTAATTGGTAAGGCCCGTCGCTGACGGCCACTTCAGTCGGTCGTTGTCTGGCCGGGCGGCGTAACTCGGTCGCCGGGACGGCGCGAATGCGGGAAGATCACCGCTCCGAACAGGTCGGTGACGGGAGGTGCGGGATGAGGTTGGCGGAGGCGCTGGCGCTGCGGGCCGACTGCCGGCGCCGGGTGGAGCAGCTGCGCGCGCGGATCGCCGGGAGCGCCACGTACCAGGAGGGCGCGGAGCCCGCCGAGGACGCGGCGGCGCTGCTGGTCGAGGCCGACGAGGTGCTCGACGAGCTGGAGTCGCTGGTCCGGCGGATCAACCGGACGAACTCGGCGACCGACCTCGGTGCCGATGGCACCCTGACCGACGCGTTGGCGAGGCGCGACGCGCTGCGGCTGCGGCACGCGGTGCTCGTCGCGGCGGCGGATGCGGCGTCCGGGAGCGGCGGCTACCGGCAGCTGCGCTCGGAGCTGCGCCAGATCTCGGCGCTGCCCGTCTCGCAGCTGCGCGTGCGGGCCGACGGTGTGGCCAGGGACGTGCGCGAG
>DATAYB010000625.1:0-8892 GCA_036272795.1 Pseudonocardia sp. | reverse complement strand
CACCCCGAGCGAGTACTCGCCGAAGCCGCCGTGGTCGACCAGCACCAAGGCGCGCACCACCTCGGGCCGCCGGATCGCCAGTCGCGCCGCCGAGAAGCCGCCGATCGAGGAGCCCAGCACGGTGGCCGGGCCGAGCTGCAGACCGTCCACGACGTCCTCGACGACGTCGGCCACGCCGGCGGCGCTCGGCCGCCAGCCGGGCCGGGGAACGGGGCTCTCGCCGTGCGCCGGCAGGTCCACCGCCGCGGTCCGGTAGCGCCGGGCCAGCTCGGGCCGGATGGAGTCCCAGTCGTGGCGGTCGTGCGCGGCGCTGTGCACGAGCAACAGCGGCGCGCCCGTACCCAGCTCGTCGTACGCGAGCTCGCCGGCCCGGGTGTGCACCGTCGGCATATCGGCCTCCTGACCTGTGCGGACGTAATATGACTGACTGGTCGGTCATGTAGAGGTTGGCACGCCGCCCGCCGGGTGGCAAGCGGATAGGGCGGCGGTGAGTGAGGAAGCAGGTCAGGAATCGGGACCTATGGCAGGTGGCGGCTGGCCAGCGTCGGCTCACCGGCGCCGAGCGCGTCCGACGCCGTGGACAGGCCGGCCCGCAGGACACGCTGCGCGGCCGGCACCGACGCGGCGCGGCCACCCCAGGCGGCGAGCGCGGGCTGGGTGAGCTGGCGGCCGAGGTAGAACGTCACGGGCCACGGCGGGTCGGCGAGGCAGACGCGGGACACGGCGTCGGCGGCGGCATGTGGGGAGGGCCAGCCGCCGGTCAGTGCGACGCCGCCGAGCCGGCCGGGCAGCGCGGTCAGGGGGCTGCCGCCGAACGGGTCGGTGGGGTCGGCGGTGCCGGGATCGGTGCTGATCACCACGGTGCCCAGGTCGGCGCCGAAGTCCTCCAGGTGCCCGCACACGCTCAGCAGCGCGGCGGCCACGGAGGCCTGCCGGGAGCAGAGCAGCCCGCCGGCGATCGGCCCGCCGCTCCCGGTGACCCGGGTACCCACCCTGATCACCGGTACCAGGCCGAGGTCCTGGCACAGGTAGCCGAACCGGGCGGCCGCCTGGCTGTTCGCCGTGACCACGCGCAGCGCATCCGGGTCGGTGCTGGTCACCGTGCTCCAGACGGCGAACGTGGCGCCCAGGTCGGCGAGCCGGCGCAGCCGCGCGGCGAGCCCGTCCAGGCCCGAGGTGACCAGCTCCCGACCGTCCGCGGTGAGAGGCTCGGAGCCGTCGTCCGCGCGGACCCCGAGCAGGATGCCGGCCTCGCCGAGCAGCTCGGCGGTGCGCTGGCCGCGCTCGGCGAGCCGTTGGAAGGTGGCGGGGTGCAGGACGACGCCGCTGGTGGCCTCCGCGAGGTCCGGGGTGCCGAGCAGCATGGCCAGGTAGCTGTCCGCGGCGCGGGTGGACGGCCGGATCGCGGCCACCCGGAACCGGGCCGTGAGGCAGGCCGGCGCGGTGTCCAGCCCGAGGATGCCGCGCCGGTGGGCGAACAGCCGGCGCGTGTGGCGCTGCAGATCGTCCATGATCGCGACACCTTCCCACCGAGCGCTCCGAGGTGCGCCCCCCGATGGACGCCGGATGCTCGATCGCCGAACGTCCAGCCTGGCCTTCCCGGCGCGACCGGACACCCCCTGCGCGGGGGATCTGTCCCCCCGAGTGGTGCCCCCGATCGGGTGGTGTGGGCCCTTTCCCCGGCGTCGGCCGTGGTGTACAGCTGAGTGAACGATCGTTTAGGAGGGTTCGTGGATTTCGAACTGCCGGTAGAGCTCGTCCAGCGCCTCGCCCACCTCGACGAGTTCATCGAGCGGGAGATCGTGCCGCTGCAGGCCCAGGACGACAACGAGCGGTTCTTCGACCACCGCCGCGAGTGGGCACGCACCGACTTCGAGGGCGGGGGCACACCCCGGCCGGAGTGGGAGGAGCTGCTCGGCGAGATGAAGCGGCGGGCCGACCGGGCCGGCTGGCTGCGCTACGGGCTGCCCAAGGAGGTCGGCGGCTCCGACGGGTCGAACTTCGACATGGCCGTGATCCGCGAGCACCTGGCGCACAAGGGCCTCGGCCTGCACAACGACCTGCAGAACGAGTCGTCGGTGGTGGGCAACTTCCCGGTGGCGCACATGCTGCTGGGCTTCGCGAGCCCCGGGCAGCTGGCCGAGTACATGGAGCCGATGCTGGCCGGGCAGGTGCGGATCGGCTTCGGGCTGACCGAGCCGGAGCACGGCAGCGATGCCACCTGGATGGAGACGACCGCGGTACGGGACGGCTCTGGCGACAGCGCGGACTGGGTGATCAACGGGGCGAAGCGGTTCAACTCCGGCATGCACACGGCGACCCACGACGTGGTGTTCGCGCGAACCTCCGGTGAGGACGGCGCGGCCAGGGGGATCACCGCGTTCTTCGTGCCGGTCGACGCGCCCGGCTTCTCGGTCGACTTCCACTGGTGGACGCTGAACATGCCCACCGACCACGCCGAGGTGACGCTGCGGGACGTGCGCGTGCCGGAGAGCGCGATCTTCGGGCAGGAGGGCAACGGGCTCGCGGTGGCGCAGACGTTCGTGCACGAGAACCGGATCCGGCAGGCCGCGTCGGGCATCGGGGCCGCCCAGTTCTGCATCGACCGGGCCGTCGGGTACGCCCGCGAGCGCAAGACCTTCGGCCAGCCGCTGGCCACCCGGCAGGCGATCCAGTGGCCGCTGGTGGAGCTGCACACCGAGGCCGAGCTGGTCAGGGGCCTGGTCCGCAAGACCGCCTGGGAGCTGGACCGGGTGCCGCACATGACGATCAGCGACAAGGTCTCGATGTGCAACTACCGGGCCAACCGGCTGGTCTGCGACGCCGCCGATCGGGCCATGCAGGTCTACGGCGGTCTCGGCTACACCCGGCACACGCCGTTCGAGCACATCTACCGCCACCATCGCCGGTACCGGATCACCGAGGGCGCCGAGGAGGTCCAGATCCGCAAGGTCGCCGCCTACCTGTTCGGGTTCGCCGGCCCGCGCAAGCTCGGCCAGAACAAGACCGGCGCGGGAGACGCCGGTGCGTGAGGTGGCCGGGGGCCTGCGCTTTCCGGAGGGTCCGATCGCGCTGCGGGACGGCTCGGTGGTGCTGGTGGAGATCCAGCGCGGCACGCTGACGCGGGTGTGGCCGGACGGCAGGGCCGACGTGGTCGCCGAGCTGGGCGGCGGGCCGAACGGGGCTGCGATCGGCCCCGACGGCGCTGTGTACGTGTGCAACAACGGCGGCCTCGACTGGCACGAGCGGGACGGTTTCGCGGTGCCGGGGCACCAGCCGGCCGACTACCAGGGCGGCAAGATCCAGCGGGTGACGCTGGCCGGCGAGGTCAGCGACCTCTACACGGAGGCGGACGGGCGGGCGCTGCGCGGACCGAACGACATCGTGTTCGACACCGAGGGCGGCTTCTGGTTCACCGACTTCGGCAAGACCCGGCCGAGGGAGTTGGACACCGGCTCGGTGTACTACGCGGCCGCCGACGGGTCGTCGATCACCGAGGTGGCGCACTCGATGGTCCAGCCGAACGGCATCGGCCTGTCCCCGGACGGCTCCCGGCTGTACGTGGCGGAGACCGGGCCGGGGCGGGTCTGGTACTGGGATGTGGTCGGACCCGGCCAGCTACGCCCCGGGGACCGCTCGGCCGGGCGGCCGGTGGCGCCGCACGGCGGCACCCTGCTACACGGGTTCGACGGCTACCAGCTGCTGGACTCGCTCGCGGTGGACGGCGCAGGCAACGTCTGCGTGGCGACCGTGCTCACCGGCGCGGTCAGCGTGCTGACCCCCGACGGCACGCTCGAGCGGCAGGTGCCGGTGCCGGAGCTCGACCCGTTCATCACCAACATCTGCTTCGCGGGCGCCGACTCGAACACCGCCTGGGTCACCTCCTCCGGGCTGGGCCGGCTCTACGTCACCGAGTGGCCGTACCCGGGCCTGGACCTGGCCTTCGGCGCATGAGCCCGGTGGGCTCGGAAGGCACGAGCCCGGAGGGCTCCGGCTCCGTGGACACGAGCCCGGCGGGTTCCGGGGCTGGCACGCGGGCCGAGCTGGTGGCCCGGCTGACCGCGCCGGGCGGGCTGTTCGAGCTGGTCGACACGGTGGTCGGCGGTGTCCCGATGCGGGTCTACGCCGGCGGGCCGGCCACCCTGCGGGAGCTGGCGCTGGCCAGCGCGGCGTTCGGGGACCGGGACTTCCTGGTCTACGAGTCCACCCGGGTGAGCTTCGCCGAGCACGCGCGGACGGTCGCCGGGCTGGCCCGCTGCCTGCTGGAGGAGTACGGCCTGCGCCCGGGTGAGCGGGTCGCGGTGGCCATGCGCAACTACCCGGAGTGGGCGCCGATCTGGTACGCCGCGCTCGTGGCGGGGCTGGTCGTGGTGCCGCTGAACGCCTGGTGGACGGCCGACGAGCTGCACTACGCGCTGGCCGACTGCGGCGCCCGGCTGGTGTTCGCCGACGCCGAGCGCGCCGCGCTGATCGCCCCGGAGCTGGCGGACCTCGGCGGGCTGCCACTGGTCGAGGTGCGCGGGACGGGGCCGCAGGCGAAGGGGGTGCGGTCATGGGCGGAGCTGGTGGCCTCGCTGGACCCGGCGGCCACGGTGCCCGACGTCGAGGTGTCGCCGGGCGACGACGCCACCATCCTGTACACCTCCGGCACCACCGGCCGTCCGAAGGGCGCGGTCGCCACTCACCGCAACCACTGCACCAACGTGCTGAACATGCGGCTCGGCGCGGTGGTGAGCGCGGCGCTGGCGAACGGCGGCCAGGTGCCGGTGCCGGACCCGGCCGCCCCGCAACCCGGGACGCTGTGCACCTTCCCGATGTTCCACATCGCCGGGATCAACGCGCTGTGCGGCGCCGCGTACGCCGGCACGAAGCTCGTCACCCTGTACCGGTGGGACCGGGAGCTGGCGCGCGAGCTGATCCGGCGTGAGCGGCTCACCCTGGCCTCCGGGGTGCCGACGACGATGCGCCAGCTGGTGGAGGATGCCGCCGAGGATCCCGCCCCGCTGGCGACGCTGGCCTCCATCGGGATGGGCGCCGCCCCGATCCCGCCGGAGCTGGTCCGCCGCATCGGAGGCACGTTCGACCGGCTCATCTCGCCCACCAACGGCTACGGGCTGACCGAGACGACCTCGGCGGTGACCACCAACATCGGCGCCGACTACCTGGCCCACCCGGACAGCGTGGGGCGGCTGGTGCCGACGGCCGAGGTGCTGGTGGTGGACCCGGGCAGCGGCGACCCGGTGCCGGAAGGCGAGATCGGGGAGCTGTGGTTCCGGGGCCCCAACGTGGTGCGCGGCTACTGGAACAACCCCGGCGCCACCGCTGCCGCGTTCACCGACGGCTGGTTCCACAGCGGCGACCTGGGCCGCGTCGAGGACGGCTGGGTATACGTCGTAGACCGGCTGAAGGACGTGGTGATCCGGGGCGGCGAGAACATCTACTGCGCGGAGGTCGAGGCGGCGCTGTTCGAGCACCCGTCGGTGGCCGACGTGGCACTGGTCGGCGTGCCGGACCCGTCGCTCGGTGAGGAGGCGGTCGCGGTGGTGGTACCCCGGCCAGGCACGGTGGTCGGCGATGCGGCCGCCTCGGCGCTGCGCGACCATGTGGCGGGCCGGCTGGCGGCGTTCAAGGTACCGAGGTACGTGGTGTTCCGGGCGGAACCGCTGCCGCGCACGCCGACCGGCAAGGTACTCAAGCGCGACCTGCGGGTCGCCGTGATCAGTGAGGTTGGTGCGGATGTCCGGGGCTGACGTGGGGCTGGCCGGGATCGATGCGGCGCGGGTCGGCGACTGGCTGGCCACGAACGTGCCGGGGCTGGCCGGGCCGGTGGAGCTGACCCTGGTCGCCGGGGGCCGGTCGAACCTGACCTACCGGGTCACCGACGCCGCCGGCGTGGAGTACGCGCTGCGCCGCCCGCCGACCGGTGGAGTGCTGTCCACCGCGCACGACATGGGCCGCGAGTGGCTGTTCCTGTCCGCGCTGGCGCCGACCGACGTCCCGGTACCGACCCCGCTGGCCTTCTGCGCCGACCCCGAGGTCACCGGCGCCGAGTTCTACGTGATGGCGTTCGTGGACGGGCTCGTGCTCGCGGACCCGGAGGCGGGGCGCGAGCTGGCCCCGGCGGCGCGCGCGACGGCCGGCCAGGACGTGGTCGACGTGCTGGTCGGGCTGCACGCGCTGGACCCGGTGGCCGTGGGCCTGGGGGAGATCGTGCGCTCCACCGGGTTCGTCGAGCGGCAGTTGCGCCGCTGGCACCGGCAGGTGCACCAGTCCGGCGCCCGTGACCTGGCGCTGCTCGACGAGGTGCACGACCTCCTCGCGGGCCACGTGCCGGCGCAGACCAACGGCATCGTGCACGGTGACTACCGGCCGGGCAACATGTCCTTCGGCCAGGACGGCCGGGTCCGCGCGATCTTCGACTGGGAGCTGGCCACCTCCGGCGACCCGCTCGCCTACCTTGGCTGGCTCATCTCGACCTGGCAGCACCCTGGGGAGGAGCTCGGCGCGACCACGCCCGGCCCGAGCACCGTGCCCGGCTACGGCACCCGCGAGGAACTGGTGGCCCGGTACGCGGCCGGCTCCGGGCGGGACGTGTCGGACCTGCCGTACTTCGTGGCCTTCTGCCGATGGCGCGCGGCGTGCATCCTGGCCGGCGTGAACGCCCGCTACCAGGCCGGGTTCATGGGCGACAACGAGTACGCCGGCGTGGCGCGCGAGCGGGCCGAGCAGAGCGAACGCCTGGTGCTGGCCGCCCGGGACGCGCTCCGCAACGGCACCCTGGCCTGACCGGCAGACGAAAGCGGGCGGCGCCGGCCACAGCCGGTGCCGCCCGCCTCGGGTCGGTCAGACGCGCTCGATGATGGTGGCGTTGGCCTGGCCGCCGCCCTCGCACATGGACTGCAGGCCGTAGCGGCCGCCGGTCCGCTGCAGCTCGTGGATCAGCTTGGTGGCGAGGATGGCGCCGGTGGCCCCGAGCGGGTGGCCCAGCGCGATGGCGCCTCCGTTGGGGTTGGTCCGCTCCAGGGATGCCCCGGTCTCCTTGGCCCAGGCCAGCACGACCGGCGCGAACGCCTCGTTGATCTCGAACGAGTCGATGTCGCCGATGCTCAGCCCGGACCGCTTGAGCGCGGCCTGGGTGGCCGGGATCGGGCCGGTGAGCATGTACACCGGGTCGTCGCCGACGACGCTGAGGGTGTGTACCCGGGCCAGCGGCGTGAGGTTGTGGGTGCGCACGGCCTCCTCGGACGCGACCAGCAGCGCGCCGGCCCCGACCGAGATCTGGCTCGCCACGCCGGCGGTGATCGCCCAGCCCTCGCGCAGCGGCTTGAGGCCGGCGAGCTTCTCCAGCGAGGTGTCGCGGCGGGCACCCTCGTCGCGGGAGACACCAGCGATGGGGGCGATCTGGTCGTCGAAGCGGCCCTCGTCGATGGCCGTCACGGCGCGCTGGTGGCTCTGCAGGGAGAACTGCTCCAGGTCCTCGCGGGACAGGCCCCACTTCTCACAGATCAGCTGGGCGCCTCGGAACTGGGAGATCTCCTGGTCGCTGTAGCGCTCGCGCCAGCCCTCGCCGTACATGTTGGCGCCGAGCTCCTTGACCATGGTCCGGTTCGCGTCGATCGGCACCATCGCCATGTTCTCGACGCCGGCCGCGACGACCAGGTCCTGCGTGCCGGACATCACACCCTGCGCGGCGAAGTGCAGGGCCTGCTGGGCCGACCCGCACTGCCGATCGATGGTGACGCCGGGCACACCTTCGGGCAGTCCGGCCGACAGCCACGCCGTCCGGGCGATACAGCCGGACTGCGGGCCCATCGCGTTGACGCAGCCCATCACGACGTCCTCGACGGCCGAGGGATCGACGCCGGTGCGATCGATCAGCTCACGCAGTACGTGTGCGCCCAGGTCAGCGGGGTGTACGGCGGCCAACGCGCCTTTGCGGGTACCGACCGGCGTGCGGACCGCGCCGACGATGTAAGCCTCTGCTGGCACCGGGGGACCTCCCGTGAGATTGGATTCGACGGTAACTTAACGATCGTACGCTTAGCTGATTGCTTCTCGGGAGGGCTCCATGGAGTTGGGTTCTGCGGTCCACTACGCGGGCAACGTGCTGGAGATGGCCGAGCGGGTGCGTACCTGGGAGGCGATCGGGCTCGACGTCGTGTGGGTCGCGGAGGCCTACGGCTACGACGCGCCGACCATGATGGGCTACCTCGCGGCGCGCACCGAGCGGGTCCAGATCGGCTCGGCGATCCTGCCGCTGTACTCCCGGACGCCCGCGCTGCTCGCCCAGACCGCGGCCGGGCTGGACCACATCTCCGGCGGCCGGGCGATCCTCGGGCTCGGCGCCTCCGGCCCGCAGGTGATCGAGGGCTGGCACGCGGTGCCCTACGACAAGCCGCTCGCCCGTACCCGGGAGATCATCGACATCTGCCGGCGCGTGTGGCGGCGCGAGCCGCTGGTCAACGACGGGATCTACCAGATCCCGCTGCCGGCGGGGCAGGGCACCGGGCTCGGCAAGCCGCTCAAGCTGATCAACCACCCGGACCGGACAGACATCCCGATCTTCGTGGCGGCGCTCGGCGACAAGAACGTGGCGCTGACCGCCGAGGTGGCCGACGGCTGGATCCCCACCATGTTCATCCCGGAGCAGGCCGCCGACGTCTGGGGCGGCGCGCTGGCCGAGGGCACCAAGGCCCGCGCCGCTGACCGGGGCCCGCTGCGCGTGGTCGCCGGGGGTGCGCTGGCCATCGGGGAGGACGTCACCGCGCTGCGCGAGCGGGCCCGGCCGAACCTCGCGCTCTACATCGGCGGCATGGGCGCGCGGGAGCGCAACTTCTACTTCAACCTCGCTTGCCGCTACGGCTTCGAGGCCGAGGCGAACCGCATCCAGGA
>DATAYB010000624.1:0-11105 GCA_036272795.1 Pseudonocardia sp. | reverse complement strand
GCCGCGGTCACAGCCGGAACACCAGGAACAGCACGACAGCCCCGATGAACGCGGTCACCCAGCCGACGACGAACGGCAGCCAGGTCATCGGCAGCGGCCGGTTGTTCCGCATGGCCCGCTGCACCCGCGCCCAGCGCCGGTAACCGAGCGCGGCGAGCACGGTCGCGGTGATCGCCAGCAGGGCGGCCAGGCCGGTGCGCGCGCCGTGGACCGCGAACGCCGGCACGAGCTGCATCAACGCGACCGCGCCGGCCAGTAGCGCCAGCGCGGTGCGCAACCACGCCAGGAAGGTCCGCTCGTTGGCCAGAGTGAACCGGTAGTCGGGCTCCTCGCCCTCCTCATACCACCTGGGACCGCGAGTCATGCGCCCAGTATCTCCCGGCATCGCGCCCACAAACGGCCCGACTCGCACGCCCGGCGGTCAGGTCACGCTCGGCGGTCGGGCCACGCCGGGCGATCGGGTCAGACCGCCGTCAGCTTAGGGGGGTTGCGCCGGGGCCGGGTGCGGCTGGTGTTCGGCCGGTCGCTGACGATCCGCCCGCCGCGCAGCCGGATGATGCGCTGCGCGTACGCGGCGGTGGCCTCGTCGTGGGTCGAGTAGATCACGGTACGGCCGGCGTCGTTCAGCTCGGTGAACAGCTCCATGATCGCGAGGGCCGACTCAGTGTCGAGGTCGCCGGTGGGTTCGTCGTCCAGCAAGATCGGCGGGTCGTTGATCAGCGCGCGGGCGATCAGGGCCTTCTGCTGCTGGGCCGCGAACAGCTCGATGGGCCGGTCGTCGTAGTGCCCGCGCAGCCCGACATTGTCGAGCGCGGCCTTGGCACGCTGCCGGCGCACGCTGGCCCGGGTGTAGACCAGCGGCAGCTCGACGTTCTGCTGCACACTTACGTTCGGCAGGAAGTTGAACGAGCGGAACACGAACCCGATGGTGCGGCCGCGCAGCTTGCCGAGCGCACGCTTGGACAGCTTGCCGGTGTCGGTGTCGTCGAGCACGTATCGGCCTTCGGTGGGCCGGTCGAGGCAGCTCAGGATGTTCAACAGCGTGCTCGTGCCGGCCCCGGAGGGACCGGTGAGCGCGACCATCTCGCCGGCCCCGATCGTCAGGTCCGTGCTGTGTAGCCCCGGCACCATGTCCTGGTCGCCACCTCGGTACATCTTGGTGACCCCATCGAGTTGGATCATCGCTGATCTCCCTCCGTACCTGCCGGCGCGACCGGCTCAGGCGTTGACCGCGGCGAGGCTGGGGCGACGGCGCTTGTCGACCCGGTCGTCACTGATGATCTGTCCGTCGCGCAGCCACACCCGCCTGGAGCAGTACTCCGCGACCTCGTCCTCGTGGGTGATCACGATGATCGTGCAGCCCTGGTCGTTGAGCTCGGTGAAGAGCTCCATGATCTCGGTGGTGGACGTGGTGTCCAGCGCGCCGGTCGGCTCGTCGGCCAGGATGATCGAGGGGTCGTTGATCAGTGCGCGGGCGATCGCCACACGCTGCTTCTGACCACCGGACAGCTCGCTGGGCACGTGCCGCAGCCGCGTCCCGAGACCGACCCGCTCCAGCGCCGCCTGCGCCTTCGCCCGCCTGCGCCGCACGCCGTTGTAGACGAGCGGCAGCTCCACGTTGTGCATCGCGTCGGTGCGCGGGATGAGGTTGAACGACTGGAACACGAACCCGATCCGCTGGCCGCGCGTCTTGGCGAGCTGCTTCTTGGACAGCTTCGTGACGTCGGTGCCGTCGAGCAGGTAGCGGCCGCCGCTCGGCGCGTCCAGGCAGCCCAGGATGTTCATCAGCGTGCTCTTGCCGGAGCCGGAGGGGCCCATGATGGCGACCATCTCGCCAGCCTCGATGTGCAGATCGATGCCCTTCAAGATCGTCATCTCGTGCTCGCCCATCTGGAAGGACTTGGTTATGCCCTCGAGCTCGATCATCTCACTCCTCTTCGAAGCGCCGTCCCGGCCGCATCCGAATGCGCCGTGCACCGCCTTACAAGGGCAACAATAGGTGATCGCCACTGAGAGATCACTGGGGAATGTGCGATTGTGAAATGTAGTTAAGAATCGCCTGTGAGTTCTTGTACCGAGAGTGACCGGAGCCACTGCAATAGGGTGCACCCTTAAAAATACCTATGGATTCGACGATCTTGATAGGGAGCAAAGTGCCTGTTCGCGGGCGCGCAGGGCCACCCCACGCGGCCGACCGGGCGAATCTGGCTGTCACCGAAGTGGGTTGTCCCACACATAACCCGATGAGCTCGCGGTAAGTAACCCCTTGACATCGGCGCGCGGACCTCAACCAGCCCACCCGCACCAACCGACAGTACCTGGTTCGCCCATCCGGCGCAGCTACGGCGACCAACCGGCGCGCCGACCCAGCGCGGTACGAGCGGGCGGGCCGGGACCACCCGGCGCGCTGCGATCTCCGGCGGGCCACCCCGCACCCGGCGGCCGCCCCGCACCCCGTCACATTTCCAATTCGGAATAGGTTCGAATCGTTCGGTGGACAATCAGCCGGGCCGAGGCGACTGCCGCAATAATAATTTAACCGGTTCGCGCCGGAGTGGTAATGCCCGCGCCGACCACCTCGGTCGCCGGGCACCCCGGCCCCGACCGGCCGGACCCCCGCCAACCTGCACGAATCAGCACCCCGCGCGCCTTTTCCACGACACCAACCGCGATATCACAGCACGACGTCGGAAGGGACAACCACTGATGACCGTCATCGGATTCGCCGGCCTCGGCAGGATGGGCGGGCCGATGTGCGCCAATCTCGTGCGCGCCGGCTACCCGGTGGTCGCGACCGATCTCCGGCCGGAGTGCGAGCGGCTCGCCGACTCGCTCGGGGCGCGGTGGTCGGCCAGCACCGCCGACGCCGCCACCAGGGCGGACGTCTTCATCACCATGCTGCCAGGGCCCGCCGAGGTGCACGACGCGCTGCTCGGCTCCGGAGGCGGCCTGGCCGCGCTGGCCCCCGGGGCGACCTGGATCGACATGAGCAGCAACTCCCCCGCTGCCGCCGAGCCGATCCAGCTGCGGGCCGGGGAGCGGGGCGTGCGCACCCTGGAGGCCCCCGTCGGCGGCGGCATCCCGGCCGCGCGGGACGGCAGCCTGCAGCTGTTCGCGGCGGGCGACGCGGCGGTGTTCGCCGACCAGCGACCGCTGCTGGAGGTACTCGGCGAGCCGGAGCGGACGCGGTACCTCGGCCCGCACGGCGCAGGCTACACGGCAAAACTGCTGGTCAACCTGCTGTGGTTCGGGCAGGCGATTGCCGCCGGGGAGGCACTGCTGCTCGCCAGGGCGGCCGGCCTCGACCTGCGGGTCCTGCACGACGTGCTCAACACCAGCAGCGCGGCCAGCACGTTCCTGCGGCGCGACCTTCCCGCGCTGCTCACCGGCGACTACCTCGCGTCGTTCGGCCTCGACCGGATCTGCGAGGAGCTCGCCGCGCTGGACGCGATGGCCCGGGAGCGCGGTGTGCCGTTCGAGCTGTCCGACCTGGTGAGCCGTACCCACCGGCGCGCGCTGGAGCATTTCGGACCGAAGGACGGCGAGCTGCTCGCGGTCGCCCTGCTCGAGGAGGAGGCAGGCACCCGGCTGCGCTACGACCCGTGAGCGAGCGGGCGGAAGCACGTCGGAGGTCACCCCCGCGCCCCGGCCACCAGATGCCGCGCAGGTCTCGACCGAGGGCGGCACAGTCCTGTATATACAGGTAATGGTCACCTCGTCAGTGCTGCTCGAAGGCGCCTTCGAGCCGGTAGCGGGAGCCGGGCAGTACGAGGCGCGCCACGCTGGTCGGCCGGTTCGCCGACCAGGTCCGCCTGCGGATCAGCAGGCACGGCTCGCCGCCGCCGATGCCGAGCAGCCGGCACTCCTCGGCGCTGCCGAACCCGGCCTCCACGATGTGCTCGCCGCGCTGCAGCGGCGCCACGCGGGACAGGTACGTGTTGGGGGTGTCGCTGGTGAAGTCCTGCTCGAGGTAGTCCGGGGCGCGATCGGGGCGGACGAACCGGTCCTCCAGCTGGATCGGCAGCTCGTCCTCGAAGTGCACGACCAGCGAGTGGTAGACCTTGTCCCCGGCGGTCACCTCCAATTCGTCGGCCACCGAGCGGTCGGCGGTCTCGGCGCGCAGCAGCACCACCTCGGCCCAGTAGTGCCTGCCACGGGCGCGGACCTCGTCGGCGATGTTGCGCACCTCGACCAGCGGCGAGCTGCCCTTGCGCCTGGCGATGAAGGTGCCGACCCCCATCAGCCGGGCCACCTGCCCCTCGGCGACCAGCTCGCGGAACGCCCGGTTGATCGTCATCCGGGACAGCCCCAGCGCCTGGACCAGCTGGTTCTCCGACGGCAGCAGCTCACCTTCGGTCCAGTGGCCGGCGCCGACCTGCTCGGTGACCACGTTCTTCACGCGCTGGTACGCCGGCTCCGCGTGCTGGTTGCGCGCCCGGTACAAGGCCGCGAAGTCGACCTCGTCAATGGCCACGCCAGTCCCCGTCCCACCCACTCACCCAAACCCGCTCCGACGCCCGCACATTAGTACCCACCTCAGGGGAGTCATGCCCGACAGCAGCCGCATCCGGATCGAAGGCACCGCTCTGCGCTGCGCCGACGTGGTGCGGATAGCCCGGCGCAGCGCCTCGGTCGAGCTCGACGAGCAGGCCGTGCAGCGCGCCGAGAAGGCCTACCAGCTCGCCGTGGACATCGGTGCGAAGCGGGCCGTCTACGGGCGGACCACCGGCGTCGGCGCCAACCGGCACACCGTCGTCGACCCGCACTCCGCCGACCAGCACGGCCTGCAGCTGCTGCGCAGCCACGCGGGCGGCACCGGCGCTCCCCTGCCCGAGGACGTCGTGCGCGCCACACTGGCGATCCGGCTCAACCAGCTCGCCGCCGCCGGCAGCGGGGTGCACCCGAGGCTGCTCTACGCGCTGGAGACCGCGCTGCGGGTGGGCGCGATCCCGCTGGTGCACTCCCGTGGCGCGATCGGCACCGGCGACCTCACCGCGCTGGCCGAGGTCGCGCTGACCCTGGCCGGCGAGCGGCCGTGGCAGATCGGCTGGCTGGACCCGGTGGCGGTCAGCCCCGGCGACGCGCTGGCGTTCATCTCCAGCAACGCCGCCACGCTGGCCCAGGCCGTGCTGACCTGGCACGACCTGCGCCGGCTACTGCAGGCCAGCCAGGTCGTGGCCGCGCTGTCCTACTGTGCGCTCGGCGGGTCCCCGGAGGCGTTCTCCGAGCGGGTGCACGCCGCCCGCCCGCACCCGGGCTCGGTGCGCTGCGCGGCGGAGATGCGGCGGCTGCTGATCGGCGACGGCGACCCGCTCCCCGGCCGGCGGCTGCAGGACCCGTTCGGCCTGCGCGCGTTCCCCCAGGTACACGGCCCGGCGCTGGACGCGGTCGACTCGCTGGAGCGGGTACTGGGCATCGACATCAACGCCGCGGCGGAGAACCCGCTGATCGACATCGACACGCAGGAGGCCTACCACCACGGCCAGTTCTCCACCGCGTACCTCGCACTCACCCTGGACCACCTGCGGGCCGCGCTGCACCACGTGGCCGAGCTGTCCGCCGCCCGGCTGAGCGACCTGGTCGAGCCCGAGCTGACCGGCCTCACCCCGTTCCTCGCGGCCGGTCCTGCCAGCAGCTCAGGGATCATGATCCTGGAGTACGTGGCGCACGACGCGCTCGGCCAGCTGCGGCACATCGCCTCGCCGGTCACCCTCGGTACGGCGGTGATCTCCCGGGGGCTGGAGGATCACGCGAGCTTCTCCACGCACGCGGCGCGCAGCACGTCGGCTGCCGTCAACGCCTACCGGACGGTGCTGGCCTGCGAGGTGCTCGGCGCGGTCCGGGCCCTGCGGCTGTCCGGGGCGCAGCTGCCGGCCACCCCGGTCGCGGACGCCTTCCAGCGCGCCGTCCAGCTCCTCCCGCTCGTCGAGCCCGACCACCCACTCAGTGACGAGGTCGCCCAGGCCGAGCACCTCGTCGACGTCCTCGCCACGTTCTAGCGCCGTCACCGATTCCCGAGGCTAGGAGAGCTGTGACCGAGACCCCGCCCACCGACGTGCCGGGTACCGCCGAACAGCCAGGGGCCGGCCACGCCCCGGCGACCGCGTTCGACGACGTACCGCTCAACCGCTTCCATCTCAAGATCACCGCGCTGACCTTCTGCGCCAACTTCTCCGACGGCTACGAGCTCGGCATCATCGGGATCGCGCTGCCGGCGCTGAGCCCGCAGCTGGGCGCGGGCGCGATCTGGCAGGGGCTGCTCGGGGCCTCCGCGCTGGTCGGGATCTTCGTGGGCAGTCTGGTCGTCGGCTGGGCGGCGGACCTGATCGGGCGCCAGCGGCTGTACCTGTGGGACTTCCTGCTGATCGCGGCCGCCTCGCTGCTGGAGCTGTTCGCCAGCAGCCCCGGCGAGCTGCTCGTGCTGCGGCTGTTGATCGGGTTCGGCATCGGCGCCGACTACGCGCTCGGCCCGACACTGGTCGCCGAGTTCGTGCCACGGCGGTACCGCGGTGGGCTGCTCGCCTCGCTGACGGTGATGTGGACGGTCGGCTACACGGCGGCGTTCTTCTTCGGCAACTTCCTGGTCGGCTTCGGCGGCGACTCCTGGCGGTGGCTGCTGGCCAGCAGCGCGGTGCCGGCGATCGCGGTCGTGCTGCTGCGGATCGGCACGCCGGAGTCACCGCGCTGGCTGGCCAGCAGGGGCAAGCTCGCCGAGGCGAGGGACGTGGTGCGCCGGTTCGCGGGCGTCGACGTCGACTTCGACGCCTTCGCCCGCGAGCACCCGGTGGCCGCGTCGGCGAGCTACCGGCAGCTGTTCGGCAAGGCGTTCCGGCGCAATACCGCGTTCGGCGTGGTGTTCTACAACGCCCAGGTCATCCCCTACTTCGCCATCTACACCTTCCTGCCGCTGGTGCTGCTCAAGATGGGGCTGGGCGAGGAGGGTTTCCGCACCGACGCGTGGCTGAACGTGTTCCTGCTGGCGGGCAGCCTCGGCGGGCTGTGGCTCGTGGCGAAGCTGTCGCGGCGGGGCCTGACCATCGGTTCCTTCGCGGTGCTCGCGGTGTCCATGGCCCCGATGGCGATCTGGCCCGAAGCGCCGACCCTGCTGCTGTTCCCGCTGTTCCTGGTGTTCACGTTCACCATGTCAGCGGCGGTGAACCTGGACCAGGTCTACCCGCCCGAGCTGTTCCCTACGGAGCTGCGCAGCTCGGGCGTCGGCCTGTTGAACGGGATGAGCAGGATCGGCTCGGCGGTCGGCACGTTCCTGCTGCCGATCAGCCTCGACTCGGTCGGCTTCGGGCCCACCATGCTCGCGCTGACCCTCGTGCTGGTCGTCGGGCTACTCGTGTCGATCGCCTGGGCTCCGGAGACGAAGGGCACCGTGCTGGACTGATGGGGGCCGAGCTGGACTGACCGAATCCCCGTCTCGCGCTGCAAAATCTAGCGACTCGCCGGAGTTTGGGCGGGGGGCGGGGCGGTGGTCAGGGTTGGAAGCCGCCGGTGAGGACCACCTTGCCGGTCATCGTGCCGGACTCGACGAGCTCGTGGGCCTGGCGCAGGGTGGCGGCGTTGATCGGTGCGAGGCGTTGCGCGACGGTGGTGCGGAGCACGCCGTCGTCGACCAGTCGGGCGGCGGCATCGAGCAGCTCGTGCTGGGCGGGGTCCTCAGGGGCGAACAGCGGGCGGGTGAACATCAGCTCCCAGTGCCAGGTCAGGCTCTTGCCCTTGAGCGGCAGCAGGTCCAGCCCCTCCGGCTCGTCGATCGCGGTGATCTCGCCGCCGGGGCGCAGCAGCTCGACGAACCGGTCGATGTTGCCCGCCGAGAACGGCGTGAAGACGTGGTCCACGCCGGCCGGGGCGATCTCGCGGACCGCCGCGACCAGGTCACCGTGGTGGTCGACCGTGTGGTGCGCGCCGAGCTCCGTCACCCAGCTCCGCGACTCCTGGCGGGACGCGGTGCCGATCACGGTCACCCAGGTCAGTGCCCTGGCCAGCTGCACGAGCACCGAACCGACGCCACCGGCCGCCCCCATCACCAGCAGCACGCCGGTGCTGTCCTTACCGAGGCGGAACCGGTCGAACAGGGCCTCCCACGCGGTGATCGTGGTCAGCGGCAGCGCGGCGGCCTCGGCGAAGTCCAGGGTGGCCGGCTTGTGCCCGGTGATCCGCTCGTCGACAAGGTGGAACTGGGAGTTCGTGCCCGGCCGCCCGATCGAGCCGGCGTAGTACACCTCGTCGCCGACCGCGAACCGCGTCACCTCCGCACCGACCCCGACCACCACACCGGCGGCGTCGTAGCCGAGCACCTTCAGCTCGCCGGCCGGGTCGACCCCCGCCCGCACCTTGGTGTCCACCGGGTTCACCGAGACCGCCTCGACCCGCACCAGCAGGTCGTGCGGCCCGGCCTCGGGCACGGGCAGCTCGGCGTCCACCAGGCTGTCCGGGTCGCTGATCGGCAGGCTCTTGCGGTACCCGACCGCGCGCATGTTCTCCGTCATGCCCCGACAGTAACTCCAGGGTCCTAGTTACCCGCAAGGCTTGCTGGTACCCAAAAGAGAGTATGCTGGTCAGCATGTCGGATGACGCCTGTGGCGGTGCGCGTGACGCCTACCTCGCCGCGTGCCCCTGCCGTGAGCTGCTCGACCTGTTGGCGAACAAGTGGAGCGCGCTGGCGCTCGGCGCGCTGGAGGACGGACCCCGCCGGTTCGGCGTACTCCGCGCCAAGCTGGACGGGATCAGCCCCAAGATGCTGACCCAGACGCTGCGCCGGCTGGAGGAGCTCGGCCTGGTCGACCGGGTGGTCTACCCGGCGGTGCCGCTGCACGTCGAGTACTCGCTGACCCCGCTCGGCCGCGACGCGTGCGTGCCGCTCGGCGCGCTGCGCCGCTGGGTGGAGGCCAATGTGGACCGGATCCCGTCCCTGGTCTGAGCGCCCAATCCCGGCTGCGCCGTCGGCTGGCGCGGCAGGTCTAGACCAGGGACAGCGTGTGCAGCACCAGCCGGGCGGCCGCCCCACCGGCCTCCTCGGCGACGTCGAGCGCCTTCGGCAGCTGCAGGTCGCGCAGCAGCGCGGCGCTGACCGCCTCCGCCGCCGCCCTGGACGCCGTCGGACCGCCTGCCGCCGAGTACAGCCGCTCCAACCGCGCCGCCGACGCGACCAGGTCCTTCGGCCGGAACTCCCAGGCGTCACGCCATGGCCGGTCCAGCAGCAGCAACCGGAGCGCGGCGGCCGAGTGCTCCTTGAGCAGGTCGGCGACGAGCACGAGGTTGCCGGTCGACTTGGCCATCTTGGCGCCGTCGATCATGACCGTGCCGATCGCCAGCCGGCCGCGGGCGAACGGGCGCACCCCGGTTGCCGCCTCGACCAGTGCGGCCTGGTAGGCGTGGTGCGGGAACGCCAGGTCGGCGCCGCCGGCCACCACATCCACCGAGTGGCCGAGCACGCTCATCGCGATCGCCGCGCACTCGGCGTGCCAGCCGGGGCGCCCCGGTCCCCACGGGCTCGGCCATGCCGGGTCACCGAGACCGGACCGGCGCCACACGGCCACGTCGTACGGCTCGGCGCTGGCCGGCCCCTCGGTGAGCTCGCCGTGCTCGTCGGCCTGCGCCGGCACGCCGCCCGGGATCGCCGGGTAGCCGCGGAAGTAGACCTGGCCGTCGCGGTGGTAGCCGTGCCCGGACTCCAGCAGCGCGGCGGCCAGCTGGATCACGTGGTCCACGTAGCGGTGGGCCCTCGGCGTGTGCGCGGGCCGGCGCACCCGCAGCGCCTCCATGTCCTGCTCGAACAGGTACTCCTGGGTGACCGCGAACTCGTCGTACGCGCTGCCGTGCTCGGTTGCGGCCCTGGTCAGCACGTCGTCGATGTCGGTGACGTTGCGGCACACCGTCACGTCGACACCGGCCAGCCGCATGATCGAGGTGGCCGCGTCGACCCAGACGAACGTGGCCGCGTGGCCGAGGTGCGTGACGTCGTACGGCGTGATGCCGCACAGGTAGACGCGAGCGGGGCTGACCAGCGGCAGCACCTGGCCGCCGAGGCTGAAGGTGCGCGGGGCGGCTGACGACGGTGCCATGTGGTCCAGCCTGCCAGGCCGCCGGCGGAATCGCGCGACGCCACCCGATCTGCCCGCTGCCGAACGGGCGGTGATCCGGTAAGACTGTCGCGTGAGGACCGACACAACCACAGGGAGGTGGGCGTGGTCGACAACGGCTCCGCCGACGGTGCCGCCTTCGGTTCGGCCAGCGCTGTCGCCTACGTTGTCGGCACGTTCGACACCAAGGGCACCGAGCTCGGTTACGTGGCCGACCTCGTGAAGGCCGCCGGGGTAGCCACCCACACCGTCGACCTGTCTACCCTGGGCGCCCCGAGCGCGGCGGACACCTCGGCGCGCGAGGTAGCCGGGCACCATCCCGACGGCGCCGGCGCGGTCTTCACCGGTGACCGGGGCACCGCCGTCGCCGCCATGACACTCGCCTTCGAGCGGTACCTGGCCGGCCGGGACGATGTGGCCGGCGTGCTCGGGCTGGGTGGCTCGGGCGGCACCGCCCTGATCGCGCCGGCGCTGCGCGCACTGCCGGTCGGCCTGCCCAAGCTGATCGTGAGCACGGTGGCCGGCGGGGACGTCTCCGCCTACGTCGGCGCCAGCGACATCGCCATGCTGCACTCGGTCACCGACGTCGCCGGGCTGAACCGGATCTCCCGCCAGGTCCTCGGCAACGCCGCGCACGCCATGGCCGGCATGCTCACGCACCCGGTGCCGACGGCCCACGACCTGCCCGCCGTCGCGCTGACGATGTTCGGGGTCACCACGCAGTGCGTGACCTCGGTGGCCGGGCAGCTCGCCGACCGCTACGACCCGCTGGTCTTCCACGCCGTCGGCACGGGTGGGCGGGCGATGGAGAAGCTGGTGGACGACGGCCAGCTCAGCGCGGTACTGGACATCACGACGACAGAGATCTGCGACCTCGTCGCCGGCGGGGTGTTCAGCGCCGGGCCGGAGCGGCTGGACGCGATCGCACGCACCGGGGTGCCCTACGTAGGCTCCTGCGGCGCGCTCGATATGGTCAACTTCGGGGCCCCTGACACGGTGCCGGCGCGGTACGCC
>DATAYB010000623.1:0-5243 GCA_036272795.1 Pseudonocardia sp. | reverse complement strand
GAGACGTGCACCCTCGGCCATCACCGACGAAAGGCGCCGCATGACCACGACGGAGAACACCGAGCTCGCCGAGTCCTGGACGGCGTGGCACAGCGCGCGCGAGGAGCTGCTGCGCGAGCCCCACGGCTGGCTCAGCCTCACCGGCCTGCACTGGCTGACCGAGGAGGCCGCCGCGTACGCCGACCTGCCCGGCACGTGGCTGGCCACCGGCGACGGCGGCGTCGAGCTCACCGCGGTGGCTGCCGACGCCGTGCAGGTGGACGGTGCCACGGTCGACGGCACTGTGCGGCTGGAGCCGGTCGACGGCAAGCCCGGCGTGCTGGTGACCGTGGGCGACCGGCGCGTCGAGGTGATCCGCCGCACCGACAGCTACGCGCTGCGCGTCCGCGACCCGCGCGCGGTCACCCTGACCGAGTTCGCCGGCGTGCCGACCTACCCGGTCGAGTCCCGCTGGGTCGTGACCGGCCACTACGAGCCCTACGCCGCGCCCAGCCCGATCACCGTGGACGCCGTCGTGGAGGGCCTGAACCACTACTTCACCGCCCTCGGCGAGGTGCACTTCGAGCTCGACGGCCAGGCCCAGACGCTCGTCGCCATGCCGGGCAAGGACGGCGGGCTGCTGCTGCACTTCCGCGACGGCACCTCGGGCCAGGCCACCTACGGCGGCGGCCGGTCGGTGGTCACCGGCGATCCCGCCGAGGACGGCTCCGTGGTCGTCGACCTCAACCGCACCGTCAACCTGCCGTGCGCGTTCACCGCGTTCGCGACCTGCCCGCTGCCGCCCGCCGGCAACACCGTGACCGTGGCCGTGGAGGCAGGGGAACGCAGCCCGCTGCGGCCCGATCTGGCCGTCTGACGACCCTTTCCGTCCCCTTGTCCGTGGCGGTTTTCACGACCAGGTGACGGCCTTGCTCCATGCGGGTGGGGCGGGTGGCGGTGGTCTCGAGAGGGCCCGAAATTGTCGGTGCTGGCTGGCATCGTCTGGTCTTGCCGGGCCCGTTGGGGGCACGGCTGGAGCAGACCGGAGTGACCATGCTTGACCAGCGCACCGCCACCCAGCGCTCCCGTTCCGTACCGCCGTGGCCGACGACGTGGCCCGTCGAGCAGCACCTGCCTACGAGGGCGCAGCTGCGGGCCGAGATCCGTGCCGAGCGGCCATTGCGACGCCTGACCAGCCGGTTGCTGGGCCGCAAGGCGCCCCGCCCGGCCGGCCATACGGACGACGGCCGGGTGAGGCGGGACGGCACTCGTCACGGCAGCTCGCTGCCGCGCCTCGTCGCGGGCCTGGCGGAGTGTTCCGGCGCCGCGAAGTAGCGCTGGAAGCCCCGGAACATGGCGGCGTAGACGGCCTCGTAGCGTGCGGCGGCGGCCGAGGCATCGGCGCCACCGGGCACGTCGAACTGCGCGGCGATGTGCACCGAGCAGGTGTGGTCGTCGACCGCGTCGACGTACGTGGTCGCCGCGTAACCGACGCTGGAGGGGTCGGGCGACTTGGTGTAGTAGAGGCGCCGCGCCCCGTCATCCTGGTACCACAGCTGCTCCTCGATGACGGCGCCGTTGTCGAGCAGCATCCGTCGCGTCCGGGGTACCTCGTGCGGGGCGCCGACCAGTTCACACGAGGCCAGGGTCGGTCCGGTCAGGCCGCCATCCTCGGGGGCGAGATGCCAGCGCGCCATGCCGGCCCAGTCGGTGATCAGGCTCCACATCCCGTCGGCAGCGGCGGGCACGGTCGCCGAGCGGTGCAGCGCGACGCGCACGACCGGCCCGGGCTCCGCCACCCCCCGGCCTGCGAGCTCCGCCGTCGCGCGGCCCTCGAACTCCGGCATCACGCGGCCCGCTCGTAGCGCAGCAGCGCGGTGACACCGGTCTGCTCGGCCGAGGCCAGCTGGAGATCGCCGCCGCCCACACCGTCGAACAGCCGCTGCCCGGCACCGAGCACGGTGGGGAACATCAACAGCCGGTACTCGTCGACGAGGTCCTGCTCCCGCAGGGTGCGCACGACACCGATGCTGCCGATCACGATGACGTCCCGCTCCTCGCGCAGACGCTGCACCTCGGCGATCAGCTCACCCTTGATGACCTGGGAGTTCTGCCATGCATCCGCGTCGGTCAACGTCTGCGACGCCACCCACTTCGGCGCCGTGTTCATGCGCGTCGAGAACTCGTCGGAGCGCCCGGGCCAGATTCGCGAGAACAGCTCCCACGTCCGCCGGCCGAGCAGCAGCGCGCCGGTGTCGAGGCGGGTGCCCAGCTTGAACTTGTCCCCCGCCACCGCCGCCGGGCCGGGCCGGAACGCCCAGCCGCCGCCGGCCGTACCCCCCGACCCGTCGGGGTCCTCGATGACGCCGTCCAGCGTGACGAACTCGATGACGATGATGCGGTTCATGGCGTTCCTTCCCCGGCCGGCTGGCGGCCTCGGGCTGGTGGCGGTGCGGTCGGGAGTACGTACCGGCGGCCGTGGACGAACTCATCGCGAATCGGGGAAGATCTGCCGGAACAACGCGCGGGACACCGGAGGAAGAGCGTGACCGACACCATCGGCACCGACTTCACCTCGGCGACCGAGCCGTTCCGGCGCGAGCTGGTGGTGCACTGCTACCGGATGCTCGGATCGGTGCACGAGGCGGAGGACCTCGCTCAGGAGACGCTGCTGCGGGCGTGGCGGGCCCGGGACAGCTACGACGAGGCGCGCGCCTCGCTACGCACCTGGCTCTACCGGATCGCGACCAACGCCTGCCTGACCGCGCTCGAAGGCCAGGCCCGCCGCCCCCTGCCGTCCGGGCTCGGCGCGGCGAGCGAGGACCCGCAGAGCCCGCTCGTGCCGGACTTCGAGGTGCCCTGGCTGCAACCGCTGCCCGACCGCTTCCTGAGCCGTGCCCAGTCCGATCCACTGGCCACGGCGACCGAGCGGGACAGCGTGCGCCTCGCCGTGGTCACGGCCATGCAGCTGCTGCCAGCCCGGCAGCGGGCCGCGCTCGTACTGCGCGACGTCCTGCGGTTCAGCGCCGGCGAGGTCGCCGCGCAGCTGGACACGTCGGTGGCGGCGGTGAACAGCGCCCTGCAGCGCGCCAGGGCCACGCTCGCCGAGGCGACCCCGCGGCAGGACGAGGTCCGGCTGCCCGACGACCGGACCGTCCGGGCGACGGTCGAGCGCTACATCCGCGCGTTCGAGGCCGCCGACGTCGACACCCTCGTCACCCTGCTCACCGACGACGCCGTGCTCGAGATGCCGCCGGTACCGCTCTGGTATGTCGGGCGCGTGCACTACGGCGAGTTCATCGCCCGCGTGTTCGCCCTGCGCGGCACCGGCTGGCGGATGCTGCCGACCTCGGCGAACGGCCAACCGGCGCTCGCCGCCTACTGCCCCGACGACGCGGGCACGCTCCGGCTGCACACCCTGCAGGTACTCACCGTGACCCATGCCGGAATCACCACCAACATCGTCTTCCAGGATCCACGGGTGTTCGCGGCGTTCGGGCTCGACACGGTCCTAGCACCGTGGCGCTGACCGGAACGTAACCGGTTCGGGGGCGAAGTTAACCGTGCGCTTGCCCGCGCCGGGCCGGGCGCTAACCCACCGCCCCATAGCGTCCGGACTGTCCCCCGGGCTCCCCCCCCCGCCTCGCCACCGAACCAGAGAGCAGCTCGATGACCTCACATCACGCCGTCGTCCCGAGCCGCCGGCTCCTGAACAAGGTCCCAGAGATCACCCTGTACTTCTGGGTCGTCAAGGTGCTGTGCACGACCGTCGGTGAGTCGGCCGCCGACTTTCTCAACGTGAACCTGAACTTCGGCCTGACCGGCACCTCGATCGTCACCGGCGTGCTGCTGGCCGTCGCGATGGTCGTCCAGTTCCGCGCCGACCGGTACGTGCCGGGCCGGTACTGGCTGGCCGTCGCGCTGGTGAGCGTGTTCGGCACCCTCGTGACCGACAACCTCACCGACAGCATCGGCGTGCCGCTCGAGGCGAGCACCCTGATCTTCGGCGTGCTGCTCGCCGTCACCTTCGCCGTCTGGTACCGCACCGAGCGGACGCTGTCCATCCATTCCATCGTGACCGCGCGGCGCGAGGCGTTCTACTGGCTCGCGATCCTGTTCACCTTCGCCCTCGGCACGGCGACCGGTGACCTCATGGCCGAGGTGCTCGGGCTGGGCTACCTGGTTACCGGGGCCATCGTGGCCACCTTGATCGCCATGGCGGCGGTGGGCTGGCGGTTCGGGCTCAACTCGGTGCTGGCCTTCTGGTTCATCTACATCCTGACCCGCCCGCTCGGTGCCTCGATCGGCGACTACCTCTCGCAGTCCACCAGCCAGGGTGGGCTCGGGTTGGGGGCCACGGTCACGAGCCTGATCTTCGTGCTCGGCATTCTCGGCATCGTCACCTACCTGGCGGTCACCAAGGCCGACGTCATCCGCACCGAGGCCGACGACCCCGTGCTGGCGGCGGCCGTCGCTAGCGAACGCGGTGGCCTGTGGCAGACCGTCGCCGTGCTGGCGCTCGTGCTGGTCGCCGGCGGAGCGGGGTACTCCGTGCGCAAGTCCGCGCTCGAGTCCGACACCCCCGAGCCGGCCGCCGCCGTGGTCTCGATGCCCGGGACGCCCGGCGCGGACCCGGCGGCCCGGGCGGTACCCGGCGCGGTTGCGGCTGCCGCGCCGTCACCACTGGGCGACCTCTCCGCGTTCCGCACGATCACCCAGGACACCCTGCGGCTGTTGAACTCCGGTGACCAGTCCGGCGCCACGACCCGCGTCGACGACCTCGAAACCGAGTGGGACAACGCCGAGGCCCGGCTGCGGCCGAAGGACCGGGCCGCCTGGACCACGATCGATGGCAAGATCGACACAGTCCTGCGCGAGCTGCGGGCGACCAGCCCGAAGCCGGCCAGCGAGAAGGCCGCGCTCACCGGCCTGCTCGCCGCGCTCGGCTGAACCGGCGCCCGCGCAGTCCCTCGGGCTGAGCGGAATGGCCACGGCCGAGCGAATGTCGGCATTCCCGCCGATAAAAAGTAGAAAACCTACGGTACCCGTCCTATTAATTGGTTTGAAATCGTTCTTGGGGGGAGTCATAACCGGGCACCACGCTCCGAACCGGATCGTGATCATCTCCGCCAGCGTCGGCGCGGGGCACGACGGGGTGGCGACCGAGCTCGCCCGGCGGCTGCGCGAGCGCGGCTTCCAGATCGACCTGCTCGACTTCCTCGACCTGCTGCCGGGCGTACTCGGCAGCGCACTGCGCCGGGCGT
>DATAYB010000622.1:0-11638 GCA_036272795.1 Pseudonocardia sp. | reverse complement strand
GTGCCCCGAGACCGAGGTGGTGGGCCGGGCCGGCCGGGTGCTCACGAGGTAGCAGGACCACCACCACACGCGCATCGATGCACCGGGAGAGCCGCATGGCCCAGCCGCCCGCCGAGACCTCCGTCCCGTCCGCCGCGCCGAGGGTGTCCGGCAACGACGCGGACGTGATCGTGGTCGGGGCCGGGCCGGCGGGTTCGACGGCCGCCACCTACCTGGCGCGCGCCGGGCTGGACGTGCTGTTGCTCGAGAAGTCGACGTTCCCCCGGCCAAAGGTGTGCGGCGACGGGTTCACCCCGCGCGGCATGAAGCAGTTGATCGACGTGGGAATCGACTGCTCGGAGCGCAACGGCTGGCTGCACAACCGGGGCCTGCGGGTGCTCGGCGGCGGGGTCAGCCTCGAGCTGGACTGGCCGGACCTGGCGACCTTCCCCGACTTCGGCGCCGTCCGCCCCCGGCAGGACTTCGACGAGATGCTGGCCAGGCACGCCGAGAAGGCGGGCGCGCGGCTGCACGAGGAGACCTCGGTCACCGAGGCGATGACCGACGAGCGCACCGGCCGCGTGGTCGGGGTGAAGGGCCACGTCGGCCGCGGCAAGGACAAGCGCGAGGTGACCTTCCGGGCGCCGCTCACGCTGGCCTGCGACGGCGTCTCCGCCCGGGTCGCGCTGTCGCTGGGCATGGCCAAGAACGACAAGCGGCCGATGGGTGTCGCGGTCCGCCGCTACTACACGAGCCCGCGCACGCACGACGACTACCTCGAGTCGCACCTGGAGCTGTGGGACCGCAGCGACCCGAAGAGCCCGAAGCTGCTGCCCGGCTACGGCTGGATCTTCGGCATGGGCGACGGCACCTCGAACGTCGGCCTCGGCATCCTGTCGACCAGCCGGGCCTACGGGTCCACCGACTACCGGGCGCTGCTCAAGTCGTGGCTGGACGGCACACCGGAGGAGTGGGGCTACCGGGACGAGCACGCGGTGGGCACGATCGGTGGCGCCGCGCTCCCGATGGGCTTCAACCGCACCCCGCACTACCGCCCCGGCCTGCTCCTGGTGGGGGATGCCGGCGGCATGGTGAACCCCTTCAATGGCGAGGGCATCGCGTACGCCATGGAGTCCGCCTCGATCGCGGCCGCCTGCTCGATCCAGTCCCTGGCCCGGTCCGGCGGCGCCGCGGAGCACGCTTTGCGCAATTACCCGATCGCCATGCGGCAGGCGTTGGGCAGCTACTACCGCATCGGCAACCTGTTCTCGAAGGCGATTGGTAATCCGACTGTCATGCGATTGGCCACCCGGCACGGGCTGCCACGCAAGACACTGATGGCGTTCCTGCTCAAGTTGTTGGCCAACCTGCACGACCAGAAGGACGGGGATGTGTCGGACCGGCTGATCGCCGCGATGACCCGGCTCACCCCGACCGTCAAGTAGTAAGGCTCGCCTCACTCAGAACTGCTCTGAGTAGGTGATTAGGGTCGGCAATGACTGTCGACCATGGAAAGTCGACCGCGTACCGGAGGAGAGAGATGCTCCAGCCCTACCTCCCGCTGGTGTTGATGATGGTGCTGGCCGGCGCGTTCGCGTTCTTCTCGGTCACGACGGCGCCGCACACCGGGCCGCGCCGCTACAACCGGGCGAAGCTGGACGCCTACGAGTGCGGCATCGAGCCGTCCCCCCACCCGATCGTCGGTGGTGGCCGGATGCCGGTCGCGTACTACCTGACCGCGATGCTGTTCATCCTGTTCGACATCGAGACCGTGTTCCTCTACCCGTTCGCCGTCACCGCGGATTCGCTCGGATTGTTCGGGCTGGTCGAGATCGTGCTGTTCATCGCGACGGTCGGTTTCGCCTACATCTACGTGTGGCGCCGAGGTGGCCTGGACTGGAAATGAGGGGGCCGACTAATGGGACTTGAGGAGAAGCTGCCCAACGGTGTCCTGTTGGCCAGCGTGGAAAAACTGGTCAACTGGACCCGTAAGTCTTCGCTGTGGCCGGCCACCTTCGGGTTGGCATGCTGCGCGATCGAGATGATGACCACCGGTGCGCCGCGCTACGACCTGGCCCGGTTCGGCATGGAGGTCTTCCGTGCCTCGCCGAGGCAGGCCGACCTGATGATCGTGGCCGGCCGGGTGAGCCAGAAGATGGCTCCGGTGCTGCGCCAGATCTACGACCAGATGCCCGAGCCGCGCTGGGTGCTGGCGATGGGCGTCTGCGCGTCCTCCGGCGGCATGTTCAACAACTACGCGGTCGTGCAGGGCGTGGACCACATCGTCCCGGTGGACATGTACCTGCCCGGCTGCCCGCCGCGCCCCGAGATGCTGATGGACGCGATCCTCAAGATCCACGCGAAGATCATGGACGAGCCGCTCGGCCCGAAGCGTGCCGCCGCGCTGGCCGCCAGCGGCCACCGCACCGAGCTCATCCCGTCCTCGATCAAGTACGCCAAGAAGTGAGCGACGACGTGAGCTCAGCGGAGCACAACGAGTCCGTACCGGAGACCGGCGGCCAGCAGTCCTCCGCCGATCGGCCCGCCGACGACCTGGTCCCTGGCAACCTGCAGGGCGACCGGCCGGGCCTGCCACTGGTGGCCGGGCACGAGCGCGCGGGCATGTTCGGGGTGCACGACTCCGGCGACACCTCCGGGTTCGGCGGCCTGCGGCTGCCGGCCTACGCGCCGGCCCCGGCCGAGCGCCCCTACGGCGGCTGGTTCGACGACTTCGCCGACGAGCTGGGCGCGAGCCTGACCGAGCAGGGCATCCCGGGCAACGCGATCCGCCAGGTCACCATCGACCGCGGCGAGATCACCCTCTACGTGCACCGGGACCGGATCCTCGAGCTGTGCCGCACGCTGCGGGACTCCCCGGGACTGCGCTTCGAGTTCCTGTCGAGCGTGTCCGGCGTCGACTACGGCGAGGCGGTGCGCGACCGGCTGCACGTCGTGTACCACCTGCTCTCGATGACCTTCCGGCGCAGGATCCGGCTGGAGGTCTCGGTCACGGTGGAGGACCCGCACCTGCCGAGCGTCGTCGAGGTGTACCCGACGGCCGACTTCCAGGAGCGCGAGACCTGGGACATGTTCGGGGTGATCTTCGACGGGCACCCCGCGCTGACCAGGATCCTCATGCCGGACGACTGGGAGGGACACCCGCAGCGCAAGGACTATCCGCTGGGCGGTATCGCGGTCGAGTACAAGCACGGCGCCGAGATCCCGCCGCCGGACGAGCGGCGGTCGTACTCATGACGGGCGTGGCGGGTGGCCGGCCGACGCCGGCTGGCGAGGAGCGGAACGTGCGCGGAGGCGAGTCGTGAGCACGGACATGAACGACCCCTACGCCGCCGAAGAGCGGCAGACCACCGAGGGCACCGTCTACACCGTCACCGGTGGCGACTGGGACACCGTCGTCAACGACGACCACGACGAACGCATCATCATCAACATGGGCCCGCAGCACCCGTCCACGCACGGCGTGCTGCGCCTGGTGCTGGAGCTGGAGGGTGAGACCGTCACCCAGGCCCGCTCGGTGATCGGCTACCTGCACACCGGCATCGAGAAGAACTGCGAGTATCGCACCTGGACCCAGGGCGTCACGTTCGTGACCCGGTGCGACTACCTGGCCCCGCTGTTCACCGAGACCGCGTACTGCCTCGGCGTGGAGAAGCTGCTCGGCATCACCGCGCCGCGCCGCGCCCAGCTCGGCCGGGTCATGCTGATGGAGATCAACCGCATCTCCTCGCACCTGGTCGCGCTGGCCACCGGCGGCATGGAGCTCGGCGCGCTGACCGGCATGACCTCGGGCTTCCGCGAGCGGGAGGTGGCGCTGCACCTGCTGGAGTACCTCACCGGGCTGCGGATGAACCACGCGTACATCCGCCCGGGCGGCATGGCGCAGGACTTCCCCGAGGACTACCGCGACCACGTGCAGTACTTCGTGGACTGGATGGACAAGTACCTGCCGTCCTACGACAAGCTGCTGACCGGCCAGCCGATCTGGCGCCAGCGGCTGGAGGGCATCGGCTACCTGCCCGTGGACGGCTGCCTGGCGCTCGGCGCGACGGGGCCGATCCTGCGCGCGGCCGGCCTGCCGTGGGACCTGCGCAAGACCGAGCCGTACTCGTTGTACGAGGAGTTCGACTTCGAGGTACCCACGGCGACCGAGGCGGACTGCTTCGCCCGCTACCGCCTGCGGGTCGCCGAGATGCACGAGTCACTCAAGATCATCCGGCAGTGCCTGGAGAAGATGGAGCCTGGCCCGGTGATGGTCGCCGACAAGAAGGTGGCCTGGCCGGCGCAGCTGAGCCTGGGCTCCGACGGCCTCGGCAACTCCCTCGAGCACGTCCGCAAGATCATGGGCCAGTCGATGGAGTCCTTGATCCACCACTTCAAGCTGGTCACCGAGGGCTTCAAGGTGCCGGCCGGCCAGGCCTACTCGGCCGTCGAGTCGCCCCGGGGCGAGCTCGGTGCCCACCTGGTCTCCGACGGCGGCACGCGGCCGATGCGGGTGCACCTGCGCGAGCCCAGCTTCATCAACCTGCAGACCATGCCGGCGATGAGCGAGGGCGGCATGATCGCCGACGTGATCGCCGCGGTGGCCTCGATCGACCCGGTGATGGGGGGATGCGACCGATGAGCACCGACCAGTCCGAGGCGGCCCCGGGCGCGAGCACTGAGGTGTTCGACGAGCTCACCCGGCAGCGCTCCAAGGAGATCATCAACCGGTACCCGGAGTCGCGCTCGGCGCTGCTGCCGCTGCTGCACCTGGTGCAGTCGGTGGAGGGCCACGTCAGCCAGCGGGGCATCGGGTTCTGCGCCGAGGAGCTCGACCTGAGCACGGCCGAGGTCAGCGCGGTGGCCACCTTCTACACCATGTACAAGCGCCGGCCCGGCGGTGAGCACCTTGTCAGCGTGTGCACGAACACGCTGTGCGCGGCGCTCGGCGGGGACGCGATCTACCGGAAGCTGTGCGACCGGCTGGGCTCCGACGGCAAGCCGCTGGGCCACGAGCAGACGGTCGGCGAGCCCGGCAGCACCGGTTCGATCACGCTGGAGCACGCCGAGTGCCTGGCGGCGTGCGACCTGGCCCCGGTGCTGCAGGTCAACTACGAGTACTACGACAACCAGTCGGTGGAGTCGGCGACCGAGCTGGTCGACGCGCTGCGCCGCGGCGAGAAGCCGGCGCCGACCCGAGGCGCCCCGCTGACCGACTGGCGCACGGTGGAGCGCGAGCTGGCCGGCTTCTACGACGACCTGACAGCCGCCAGCGACGGCCCCTCGGCCGCGCACGAGACGCTGATCGGGGCCCAGCTGGCCGAGTCCAGCGGCTGGACCGCGCCGGCCATGCCGGAACACCCGGAGCTGCCGCCCGTACCGGAGAAGAAGTGATGACGACACCCCCGTTGACCCCGGTACTCACCCGCCGCTGGCTCTCCCCGAAGTCCTGGACGATCCAGACCTACGAGCAGCTCGAGGGCTACCAGGCGCTGCACACCGCGCTGCGTGCCCACCCGGACCAGCTCATCCAGCTGGTCAAGGACTCCGGGCTGCGTGGCCGGGGCGGTGCCGGCTTCCCGACCGGCATGAAGTGGTCGTTCATCCCGCAGGGCACCACCGGCGCGGCGGCCAAGCCGCACTACCTGGTCATCAACGCCGACGAGGGCGAGCCGGGCACCTGCAAGGACATCCCGCTGATGATGGCCGACCCGCACTCCCTGGTGGAGGGCTGCATCATCACCAGCTACGCGATCCGCGCAAACTTCTGCGCGATCTACGTCCGGGGCGAGGCACTGCACTGCATCCGCCGGATGACGGCCGCGGTGCGCGAGGCCTACGACGCCGGCTACCTGGGCAAGAACATCCTGGGCACCGGGTTCGACCTGGACATCGTGGTTCACGCCGGAGCCGGGGCGTACATCTGCGGCGAGGAGACGGCGCTGCTGGACTCCTTGGAGGGTCGCCGGGGCCAGCCTCGGCTCAAGCCCCCGTTCCCGGCCACCGCCGGGCTGTACGCAGCGCCCACAGTGGTGAACAACGTCGAGACCATCGCCAGCGTTCCCGCCATCGTGCAGGGCGGCAGCGAGTGGTTCCGGGCGATGGGCACCGAACGCAGCCCCGGGCCGAAGATCTACTCGCTGTCCGGGCACATCGAGCGCCCCGGGCAGTACGAGGCTCCGCTCGGCATCACGCTGCGCGAGTTGCTGGAGCTGGCCGGCGGCATGAAGGACGGCATCCCGCTGAAGTTCTGGACGCCGGGCGGCTCCTCGACCCCGCTGTTCACCGCCGAGCACCTGGACGTGCCGCTGGACTTCGAGGGCGCGGCGGCGGCCGGCTCGATGCTGGGCACCACGGCGGTGCAGATCTTCAACGAGACCGTGTCGGTGCCGTGGGCCGTGATGAAGTGGACCGAGTTCTACAAGCACGAGTCCTGCGGCAAGTGCACCCCGTGCCGCGAGGGCTGCTACTGGCTGCTGCAGATCCTGCAGCGGATGGTGGCCGGAGAAGGCACCGAGTCCGACATCGACACCATGCTCGACGTCTGCGACAACATCCTCGGCCGCTCGTTCTGCGCGCTCGGTGACGGTGCGGTCAGCCCGATCACCAGTGGGATCAAGTACTTCCGGCAGGAGTTCCTCGACCTGTGCAAGGCGCAGCCGGACGTGCCGAGGCCCGACCAGCTCGACAATCTGGTGGGAGCACAGTCATGACGCTGACCCAGGACTCCTCGACCGGGCAGAAGCCCGTCCCCGAGGGTCATGTGCGGCTGACCATCGACGGCATCGAGGTCGACGCCCCCAAGGGCGAGATCCTGATCCGCACCTGTGAGCGGCTGGGCATCATCGTGCCCCGGTTCTGCGACCATCCGCTGCTGTCCCCGGCAGGCGCCTGCCGGCAGTGCCTGGTCGAGGTGGAGATGGGCGGCCGGCCGATGCCGAAGCCGCAGGCCAGCTGCACCATGACGGTGGCAGACGGCATGGTCGTCAAGACGCAGCACACCTCGAAGGTGGCAGACAAGGCGCAGCAGGGCGTGATGGAGCTGCTGCTGATCAACCACCCGCTGGACTGCCCGATCTGCGACAAGGGCGGCGAGTGCCCGCTGCAGAACCAGGCCATGACGGGCGGCCGGGACGACTCGCGGTTCATCGACCGCAAGCGCACCTTCCCGAAGCCGCTGCCGATCTCCAGCCAGGTGCTGCTGGACCGTGAGCGATGTGTGCTCTGCCAGCGGTGTACCCGGTTCTCCGACGAGATCGCGGGCGACCCGTTCATCGAGCTGCTCGAGCGCGGCGCGAACCAGCAGATCGGCGTCGCGCAGGACAAGCCGTTCCAGTCCTACTTCTCCGGTAACACCATCCAGATCTGCCCGGTCGGCGCGCTGACCAGCGCGGCATACCGGTTCCGGTCCCGGCCGTTCGACCTGGTGTCCACGCCCGGTGTGACCGAGCACGACTCCAGCGGTGCGGCGATCCGCACGGACACCCGCCGTGGCGCGGTCATGCGCCGGCTGGCCAGCAACGATCCCGAGGTCAACGAGGAGTGGATCGACGACAAGGCCCGCTTCGCGTTCCGGTACCTGGCCTCGAAGGGCCGGATCACCCGCCCGCTGGTGCGCGGCGCCGACGGTGAGCTCGCCGAGGCCTCCTGGACGGAGGCGCTGCGGGTGGCCGCCGACGGTCTGCTGGCCGCGAAGGCTGGCACACTGCCCGTCGCGGCGACCACCGCGGAGACGCCGCTCGAGCTGGCCGAGGGGGTCGAGCGGCCTTCGGAGACCGTCGAGGTCATCGAGCCGAACGCTCCCAAGGGCATCGGCGTGCTCACCGGTGGCCGGCTGACCAGCGCGGACGCCTACGCGTACGCCAAGTTCGCCCGGCTCGCGGGCGGCACCAACGACGTGGACTTCCGAGTCAGGGCCCACAGCGCCGAGGAGCTGGAGTTCCTCGCCGCGCACGTGGTCAACACCGGCCCGGAGTCCGGCGGCCTGACCTTCACCGCGCTGGAGCAGGCGCCCGCGGTGCTGTGCGTGGCACTGGACCCCGAGGAGGAGGCGGGCATCGTCTTCCTCCGGCTGCGCAAGGCCAACCGGAACCACGGCCTGCGGGTCTTCCACCTCGGCCAGTGGACCACGCCGAGCGTGACCAAGACCGGCGCCACCCTGATCCCCGCTGTACCGGGCACCGAGCCGAGCGTGCTCGCCGGGCTGGGCTCCGACGTGCTGGACCTGCTCGGCCAGGAGGGCACCGCGATCCTGGTCGGTGACCGGGCGGCCGCCGTGCCGGGCCTCTACGCGGCGGTCTCCGAGCTGGCGGGACGGACCGGCGCCAAGATCGGCTGGATCCCACGCAGGGCCGGTGAGCGCGGCGCACTGGACGCCGGCGCGGTGCCGACCATGCTGCCGGGTGGCCGGCCGGTCGCCGACGCGGCGGCCCGCGCCGAGGTCGCCGAGGCATGGGGGCTGGCGAACGCCGACGAGCTGCCAGCCGAGCCGGGCCGCGACACCGCGGGGATCCTCGCCGCGGCCGCCGCCGGTCAGCTGGCCGGGCTGCTGGTCGGCGGGCTCGACCCGTACGACCTGCCCGACCCGGAGGCAGCGCTGGCCGGCCTGCGCGCCGCGCCGTTCGTGGTGAGCCTCGAGCTGCACACCTCGGCGGTCACCGAGCTGGCCGACGTGGTGCTGCCGGTGGCGCCGGACGTGAACCGCGACGGCAGCTACCTGAACTGGGAGGGCCGGGTCCGCGAGTTCGGGGTCACCCTGAAGGAGCCGGGCATGCTGCCGGACTGCCGGGTGCTGGACACCCTGGCCGTCGAGATGGACGTCGACCTGTTCACGCAGACCCCGGGGGTCTCGGCCGCCGAGCTGCACCGCCTTGGCGCCGGAGCCCGCGCCGCCGACGGCGCCGCCGTGAGCGGCGCTGCCCAGCCGGCGGCGGTACCGGGCGACGGGCAGGCCGTGCTGGCCACCTGGCGCCAGCTGCTGGACGCGGCGAGCCTGACCATCGACGAGCCGCACCTGGCCGGCACCGCCCGCGCCCCGGAGGCGAGGGTCAACGCGGCCACCGCCGCCCGCCTGGGGCTGACCGAGGGTGAGCCGGCCGTGGTGGCCACCGAGCGCGGCGCGATCGCGCTGCCGGTCCGACTGGCCGACCTGCCGGACGGGGTGCTCTGGTTGCCAGCGCACGCCCCGGGATCCCGAGTAGGCCCGACCCTGGGCGCCGGCCACGGCGACCTGGTCACGGTCACTGCCGGAGGTAACAACCGATGAACACCGGCTTCGCCGCCCTGCTGGACCACGCTGTGCCGTTGTCCGGGCCGCTGTCGGCGGGCGCGACCGACTCCGTGCTCGCGCTCAACGAGCAGGAGACCCAGGCGCTGCTCGCCCAGGACCCGCTCTGGCTGATCATTCTCAAGGTCGTCGCGCTGTTCGCCATCGGCGTGGTGCTCACCCTGTTCATGATCAACTGGGAGCGCAAGGTCGTCGGCCGGATGCAGCACCGGCCCGGCCCGAACCGGGTCGGCCCCGGCGGCTGGCTGCAGTCGCTGGCGGACGGCCTGAAGCTGGCCTTCAAGGAAGACATCATGCCGATCACCGCCGACAAGGTGGTGTTCTTCCTGGCGCCGGTGGTCTCCTGCATCCCGGCGTTCGTGGCCTTCTCGGTGATCCCGTTCGGCCCCGAGGTGTCCATCTTCGGCCACCACACGGTGCTGCAGCTGGCGGACCTGCCGGTCGGCGTGCTCGTCACGCTGGCCTGTTCGGCGGTCGGCGTGTACGGCATCGTGCTCGCCGGCTGGGCCTCCGGTACGCCGTACCCGCTGCTCGGCGCGCTGCGCTCGGCCGCCCAGGTGATCTCCTACGAGATCGCGATGGGGCTTTCCATCGTGGCGGTCATCCTCTACTCCGGCACGCTGTCGACCGCCGGGATCGTGAACGCGCAGGAGGGCGGCTGGTACATCTGGCTGCTCGCGCCCAGCTTCGTGGTGTTCTGCATCGCGATGGTCGGCGAGACCAACCGGGCCCCGTTCGACCTGCCCGAGGCGGAGTCCGAGCTGGTCGGCGGCTTCCACACCGAGTACTCGTCGCTCAAGTTCGCGCTGTTCTTCCTCGCCGAGTACGTGAACATGGTGACCGTCTCGGCGATGGGCACGACGCTGTTCCTCGGCGGCTGGCGCGCCCCGTGGCCGCTGAGCCTGTGGGCCGGCGCCAACGAGGGCTGGTGGCCGATGGTCTGGTTCATCGGCAAGATGCTGGTCTTCCTGTTCGTCTTCATCTGGCTGCGCGGCACGCTGCCCCGGATGCGCTACGACCAGTTCATGCGGCTGGGCTGGAAGGGCCTCGTGCCGGCCAGCCTGCTGTGGATCCTGATGATCTTCGCCATCCGCACCTGGCGGACCAGTGGCAGCGGCAGCGGCGCGACCGTGCTGGTGGTCATCGGCGTCGTCGTGGTGGCCGCGCTGATCTTCGCGTTCCTAATCCCGGACCAGCGCAGACCGGAGCCACCGGAGGTCGAGCTCGCCTCCGACTACCCGGTGCCGCCACTGGACCTGACGGTGCCGTCGCAGCCCAGACACCGGCTGCGTACCTCGACGCCCAACCAGAACGGCCCGCTCGGCGGTGCCGCGTCCGGCGAGGCCGCACTGGCCGGCTCGGCGGTGCCGGCGGCGCCGACTGTGCCGACCAGGCCGACCACCCCCGCTCAGGGAGGCACAGACGATGTTTGATGCATTCAAGGGCTTCGGCGTCACCTTCGCCACGATGTTCAAGAAGGTCGTCACCGAGCAGTACCCGGAGGACTTCCGGCCGACCGCGCCGCGCTACCACGGCCGCCACCAGCTCAACCGGCATCCCGACGGCCTGGAGAAGTGCGTCGGCTGCGAGCTGTGCGCATGGGCCTGCCCGGCCGACGCGATCTTCGTCGAGGGCGGCGACAACACCGAGGAGGAGCGGTTCTCCCCGGGGGAGCGCTACGGCGCCGACTACCAGATCAACTACCTGCGTTGCATCGGCTGCGGGCTGTGCGTCGAGGCCTGCCCGACCCGGTCCCTCACGATGATCAACTTCTACGAGCTGGCCGACGACGACCGGCAACGCCTGATCTACACCAAGGAAGACCTGCTCGCCCCGCTGCTGCCGGGCATGGAGCAGCCGCCGCACCCGATGCGCCTGGGTGACGACGAGCAGGACTACTACGTGTACGCGCCCGCGCACGCCGCGGACCCGAACGTCACCGACGCCGTCGAGGAACAGGTCACATGAGCCCCCTGATCTCCGCGCTCGCCCAGGGGGCCGCCGACACGGGCGGCCCGGTCAGCCTCGGCGAGGCGATCGCCTTCTGGGTACTGGGCGTGGTCGCGCTGGCCGGCGCACTGGGCATGGTGTTCGCCCGCAACGCGGTGCACTCCGCGCTGTGGCTCGCGGTCACCATGCTCTGCCTCGGCGCGCTGTACATGGTCCAGCAGGCGCCGTTCCTCGGCTTCGTGCAGATCATCGTCTACACCGGCGCGGTGATGATGCTGTTCCTGTTCGTGCTGATGCTGGTCGGCAGGGACAGCTCGGACTCGGTGGTCGAGGTGCTGCGCGGCCAGCGGCTGGCCGGCGCGATCTTCGGCCTGGCGTTCGCGGTGCTGCTGGTCGGCGCGCTGGCGAACTCGCTGGCCTCGG
>DATAYB010000621.1:0-30783 GCA_036272795.1 Pseudonocardia sp. | reverse complement strand
GCGCTGGGCGTGTACCCGTGGGTGCTGCCCGGCCAGATGCTGCTCACGGAGTCGGCGGCGCCCCCGGTGATCGCCGGCCCGGTGCTGATCGTGCTGCTCACCGGCCTGGCGATCGTCGCCCCCAGCTACGTCTACATGCTCCGCATCCTGCGCGCCACACCGGACTGACCCGCGCGGCCACCGCCCGGGGCCGGCAGCGGCCTGCTGTTACCGAGCTGCACCGGAGGCAGGTTTTCGGCGCCGAAAACCTGTCTGGTGTGCAGCTCGGTAACGCTGGGCGCCTTGGGGCGGCGCGCCTTGGGGCGACGACGGCGGCGACCGCGGCCCGGTCAGGTTTTGGCGTGTTCCGGAGCCTGGTCGTAGCGGGCGAAGTGGCGGGCGAACACGGCGGTGCCGGAGGTCATCGCGCGCAGGTCGACGGCGTAACGCAGCAGCTCGACGGCCGGGACCTCGGCGTGCACGACGGTCCGGCCGGGCCCGGCTCTGCCATCCTCCCCAGCGTCCATCTCCGTGCCCAGCACCCGGCCGCGCCGCGACGACAGGTCACCGAGCACGGTGCCGAGGTGCTCGTCCGGGATCCGCACGGTGATCTCGTCGACGGGCTCGAGCAGCACCGTGCCGCACGTGGCGGCCGCCTCCTTCAGGGCGAGCGCGCCGGCGGTCTGGAACGCGGCGTCCGAGGAGTCCACGCTGTGTGCCTTGCCGTCGACCAGGGTGAACCGCACGTCGACCACCGGGCACCCCTCGGTCAGGCCGCGCTCCATCTGCGCGCGCACGCCCTTCTCGACGCTCGGGATGTACTGCGTCGGCACCGAGCCGCCGACCACCTTGGACACGAACTCCAGCCCCGCGCCCCTTGGCAGCGGCTCCGCCTCGATGTGCACCACCGCGAACTGGCCGTGCCCGCCGGACTGTTTGACGTGCCGCCCGGTCGCGCGGCCGGGCTTGGCCAGCGTCTGCCGCATGGCCACCCGGACGGGCTCGGTGTCCACCTCGGCGCCGCCGGCGCGCAGCCGCGACAGCACCACGTCGGCGTGCGCCTCGCCCATGCACCAGAGCACGGTCTGATGGGTCTCCTGGTTACGCTCGAGGTGCAGGGTCGGGTCGGACACCACGAGCCGGGCCAGCGTCTTGACCAGCGCGTCCTCGTCGCCCCGGGTGTGCGCCACGATCGCGACGGGCAGCAGCGGCTGGGGCAGCTCCCAGGGGTCGAGCAGCAGCGGGTGGTCGCTGGCCGAGACGGTGTCGCCGGTCTCGGCGGAGCCGAGCTTGGTCAGCGCGCAGATGTCGCCCGCCACGCAGCTGGACACCTCGCGCAGGTTGGCGCCGAGTGGGGAGTACACGTGCGCCAGCCGCTCGTCGCCGTCGTGGCCGCGTTCGGCGGCCGCGTCCCCGTTGGCGGTGGGACCCGAGCCGTCGCCGGGCGTCCAGCCGTGCCCGGAGACGTGCACGGAGCGGTCCGGCCGCAGCGTGCCGGAGAAGACTCGGACCAGTGACACTCGGCCGACGTAGGCGTCCGCCGAGGTGCGCACGATCTCGGCGGCCAGCGGGCCGGCGGGGTCGGCCGTCAGTGGTGGGTGGGCGGCGCCGTCCACGCCCCGGACCGGCGGCAACGGGTGTTCGACCGGGGAGGGGAAGCCGCCGACGATGAGCTCCAGCAGTTCGGGCAGCCCGGTGCCGGAGGACGCGCAGATCGGCACCACGGGGTGGAAGCTGCCCCGGCTGACCGCCTTCTCGAGGTCGGTGATCAGCGTGGCGGTGTCGATCTCCTCGCCCTCGAGGTAGCGCTCCATCAGCGACTCGTCTTCGCTCTCCGCGATGATGCCCTCGATCAGCTCGTTGCGGGCCTCCTCGGCGTCCGGCGGCGGCTCGTCGACCGGGCGGCCACCGACCGTCCGGGAGAGCAGGCCGTAGAGCCCCGACAGGTAGCCGTCCTTGCGCATCGGCAGGTAGAGCGGCAGTACCCCGGCGCCGAAGGTGCCCTGGCAGCCGTCGATCTCGGACTCCAGGTCGGCGCGCTGGTGGTCGCAGCGGGCCACCACGACGGCGCGCGGCATGCCGACCGCGGCGCACTCCGACCACAGCGCGACGGTGGCCGCGTCGATGCTCTGCCCAGTGCCCCGGCCGGCCCCTTCGGCCGCGCTGACCACGAAGAGCGCCGCGTCGGCCGCGCGCAGCCCGGCGCGCAGCTCTCCGACGAAGTCGCCGTACCCGGGGGTGTCGATCAGGTTGATCTTGACGTTGCCGTGCCGCAGCGGGGCGACGGCGAGGCCTACGGAGCGCTGCTGGCGCACGGCGGCGGGGTCGTGGTCGCAGATGGTGCTGCCGTCGAGGACGGTGCCGGCCCTGGGGATCACGCCCGCGGTGGCCAGCAGCGCCTCGACCAGGGTGGTCTTTCCCGACCCGGACGGCCCGACCAGGACCACGTTGCGGATCGCGGTCGGGTCCGCCGCCACGATCGCGCCGGTTCCCTGGCCGGCGTCAGCTCTGACTGCCATCTGAACCACCTCCGTCTACCTGCCCGTTACCCCCACGTCGTGTGTCCGATCTCACACCCGATGACCGGCTCAAACAAGGGTTCCGAGCGACTCGGTGGCCTGGTCCGCGCAGCGCGGCGCCTCACTTACCCTGGATGGGGTGACGACCATCGGCGTGCTCGCCCTGCAGGGCGATGTCCGGGAACATCTGGCCGCGCTCTCCGACTGCGGGGTGCGCGCGGTCGCGGTCCGCCGGCCCACCGAGCTGGCCGAGGTGGACGCGCTCGTCCTGCCGGGTGGCGAGTCGACCACGATGAGCCGTCTGCTGGAGACGTTCGACCTGCTCGAGCCGGTGCGAGCCCGGATCGCCGACGGCATGCCCGCCTACGGCTCGTGCGCCGGGATGATCCTGCTGGCGCGGGAGGTGCTGGACGGCCGCGCCGACCAGCGCCAGCTCGGCGGGCTGGATGTCGTCGTGCGGCGCAACGCCTTCGGTCGGCAGGTCGACTCGTTCGAGACCGACCTCGACCTCGCCGGGGTCGACGGCGGCCCGGTGCACGCCGTGTTCATCAGGGCGCCGTGGGTGGAATCGATCGGTCCGGACGTGGAGGTGCTGGCCACCGTGCCGCGGTCGCTACAGCAGGGACCCGGCGCCTCGGCGGCCGAGAGTAGGATCGTCGCGGTTCGGCAGGGAATGGTGCTGGCTACGGCGTTCCATCCCGAGTTGACCGGTGACGGGCGGGTGCACCGCCTGTTCTGCGACCTGGTCCGAGGTGGCGACCGATCGCTGAATTCAGCGACCGGCTAGCCCCGGGACGTACGTGCGGCGAGTGCCGCGGAAGGGGCATCCATGAGCGGCCATTCCAAATGGGCGACGACCAAGCACAAGAAGGCCGTCGTCGACGCCAAGCGCAGCAAGATGTTCGCCAAGCTGATCAAGAACGTCGAGGTGGCGGCGCGCAACGGTGGCGGTGACCCGGCCGGCAACCCGACGCTCTACGACGCGATCCAGAAGGCGAAGAAGAGCTCGGTGCCCAACGACAACATCGACCGCGCGCTCAAGCGGGGCTCCGGCGCGGACGGTGGCGGGGCCGACTACCAGTCGATCACCTACGAGGGCTACGGCCCGAACGGCGTCGCGGTGCTCGTCGAGTGCCTCTCGGACAACCGCAACCGGGCCGCCTCCGAGGTGCGCACCGCGATGACCCGCAACGGCGCCCAGATGGCCGACCCCGGCTCAGTGTCCTACCTGTTCACCCGCAAGGGCGTGGTGATCGTGCCGAAGGCCGACGCCTCGATCGGCGAGGACGACATCCTGCTGGCCGTGCTGGACGCCGGCGCCGAGGAGGTCAACGACCTCGGCGACAGCTTCGAGGTGGTCTCCGAGGCGACCGACATGGTCGCGGTGCGGACCGCGCTGCAGGACGCCGGCATCGACTACGACTCGGCCGACCTCACGTTCCTGCCGTCGGTCTCGGTGCCCCTCGACGCGGACGGCGCGCGCAAGGTCTTCAAGCTGATCGACGCGCTCGAGGACAGCGACGAGGTCCAGAACGTGTACGCCAACTTCGACGTCTCCGACGAGGTGCTCGCCGAGGTCGAGTGACCCGGCGTGATCACCAGCTGATCACCGGGTGATCGCCGCGCGGTCGGGTGAACGGGCCTCGTCGAGAGGCCGAACGGGTGGCTCGATCGTCGCTCCAATGGGTGGTCAGCCGGTGTTCGGAGCGAAGTTAAGCGCTTAACTCGGACGCCGTGCGTACCCCTTTGGAGCGGCAGATTTGCGCAAATCAGTTGATCGAGTAGTTCCCGACCCTCGGGGCAGGCTCCTAACCTTGCGCTCACCGTCCGGGGTCCGAGGGGCATGCGGGACCGAGGCGGCTGGCGAACGGGTTCCACACTCTCGACGAGGAGATCCTGGTGCGACGCTCCAGCGGTTCGGTCAGATTGGTGGCGATCGCGGCGATCGGCGCCGCGCTGCTCACGGCGGGTTGCAGTACCGAGCGCACGGGTGGCGGTGGTAGCGCCGCCGGCTCCGGCCCGGTGAAGATCGGTCTGGTCACCAAGACCGACACCAACCCCTACTTCGTCACGCTGCGCGAGGCGGCCAAGGCGGCCGCCGACCAGCAGGGCGCCCAGCTGATCGCGCTGGCCGGCAAGTTCGACGGTGACAACGAGGGCCAGGTCGCCGCCATCGAGAACCTGGTGCAGCAGGGCGTCAAGGGCATCCTGATCACCCCGAGCAACTCCGGCGGCATCATCGGCGCACTGCAGCAGGCCAAGGGCCGCGGCATCACCGTCATCGCGCTGGACACCGAGACCGACCCGAAGGACGCCGTCGACGCCACCTGGGCGACCGACAACCTCGGCGCCGGCCAGAAGCAGGGCGCCTACGTGAAGGCAGCGCTGAACGGTGCCGCGCCGAAGGTCCTGATGCTGGACGGCACGCCGGGCGCGGCGGTCGACACGCAGCGCCACGACGGGTTCCTCAAGGGCATGGGCCTGGCCAACGGCGCGCCGGAGATCAAGGGCTCGGCAAACGTCAACGGGGACCAGAACCTGTCCCAGCAGGCCACCGAGAACCTGCTGCAGCGCTCCACCGACATCAACGCCGTCTACACGCTCAACGAGCCGACCGCGCGCGGTGCCTACGCGGCGCTGCAGGCCAAGGGCCTGATCGGCAAGGTCGTGATCGGCTCGATCGACGGCGGCTGCCAGGGCGTGCAGGACGTCAAGGCGGGCCAGTACGCGGCCACGGTGATGCAGTTCCCGAAGAAGATGGCGCAGGACGGCGTGGCGGCGGTGCTGGCCTTCGCCAAGGACGGCACCAAGCCCAGCGGCTTCCACGACACCGGTTCCGAGCTGATCACCGACAAGCCGGTGGCGGGCCTGGAGTCCAAGGACACGACGTTCGGCCTGCAGAACTGCTGGGGCTGATCGTGAGCGTTGAGCAGCCCGCGGGGGCGGCGTCATGACCGCGATCGTCGGTGAGCGCCGCCGCATCAGCGTCTCCGAGCTGGTGCTGCGCTACCCGGCGCTGGGGCCCAGCTGCGCGCTGGTGCTGGCGATCGTGATCTTCTCGGTGGTCACGAACACCTTCCTCAGCCTGGACAACCTGAGTCTGGTGGTCGAGCAGTCACTGGTCGTCGGCACCCTCGCGCTCGGCCAGACGCTCGTCATCCTGACCGCCGGGATCGACCTGGCGAACGCCGCGATCATGGTGTTCGGCACGCTGCTGATGGCCAAGCTGGCCGCCGGCGGTGGCGGGTTCACCGCACTGGTGGGCGGCATCGTGCTCTGCGCGGTCGTCGGCACGGTCTCCGGCGTACTGGTGACGTCGCTGCGGCTGCCACCGTTCATCGTCACCCTCGGCATGCTGACCGTGGTAGCGGCCTCGTCGCGGATCTTCGCGGCCGGCCAGAGCTTCCCGGTCAGCAACGGCCTGCTCAACCTGCTCGGCCAGCGGTTCTACCTGTTCGGCCGGGTCGAGATCACGCTCGGCATGCTGCTCGGCCTGGTGATGTTCCTGTTCGCCTGGTACGCGCTGACCCGCACCGCGTGGGGCCGGCACGTGTACGCGCTCGGCAACGACCCGGAGGCGGCCAGGCTCACCGGTATCCACGTCAACCGGACGCTGTTCAGCGTGTACCTGCTGGCCGGGATCGTGTACGGGTTCGCGGCCTGGCAGGCCATCGGGCGGATCCCCAACGCCGACCCGAACGCCTACCAGACCGGCAACCTGGACAGCATCACCGCCGTGGTGATCGGCGGCACCAGCCTGTTCGGCGGCCGGGGCGGGGTGCTCGGCACACTGGTCGGCGCGCTGATCGTGAGCGTGCTGCGGAGCGGGCTCACCCAGGCCGGCATCGACGAGCTCTACCAGGACGTGGCGACCGGCCTGCTGGTCATCGTCGCGGTCGCACTGGACCAGCTGGCCAGGAGGAGGTCCCGGTGAGCACTCCGGAGGCGCCGGCCACGCCCGCGCAGCCGCCTGCGGAACCGCCCGTGGAGAACGCGGTGCTGCGGGCCGAAGGCCTGGTCAAGCGGTACGGCAGCGTCACGGCGATCGACGGCGCCGACTTCGACCTGCGCGCGGGCGAGGTGCTCGCGGTGATCGGGGACAACGGCGCGGGCAAGTCCACCATGATCAAGGCGCTGTGCGGCGCGGTGATCCCCGACGAGGGCACGATCTGGCTGGACGGCGAGGTCGTGCGGTTCCACTCGCCGAACGACGCTCGCCGGGCCGGCATCGAGACCGTCTACCAGACGCTCGCGGTGGCGCCCGCCATGGACATCGCCGGCAACCTCTACCTCGGCCGCGAGCAGCGCAAGAAGGGGCTGCTCGGCACCGTGTTCCGCACGCTGGACCACAAGGGCATGCGCGCCGAGGCGCAGCGCCAGCTCGACGCGCTCGGGGTGGCCACGGTGCAGAACATCGGCCAGCTGGTCGAGACGCTCTCCGGTGGCCAGCGCCAGGCCGTCGCGGTGGCCAGGGCGGCGATGTTCGCCCGCAAGCTGGCGATCATGGACGAGCCGACGGCCGCGCTCGGTGTGCGCGAGTCGGCCATGGTGCTGGACCTCATCCGGCGGATCAGGGACAGCGGGCTGCCGGTGGTGCTGATCAGCCACAACATGCCGCACGTCTTCGAGATCGCGGACCGGATCCACGTGCACCGGCTCGGCAGGCGGGTCGCCGTGGTCAAGCCGGACGACTACGAGATGAACGAGGTGGTGGCCCTGATGACCGGGGCACTGCGGCTCGACGAGAACGGCAACCTGGTCGACCAGAAGGTCGTGATCCGGCCCCGGCCGGGAGAGTGACCGGGGCCGACGGATCCACCGTGCTCTGCGTGGGGCTGACCACGCTCGACGTGGTGCACCACGTGGCCGGCCCGCCGCACTGGGGCCGCAAGGAGCGCTCGCTCGGCGGCGAGCTCCTGGCCGGCGGCCCGGCGGCGAACGCGGCGATCACCGCGGCGCGGCTGCTCGGCTCCGCGCGGCTGCTCAGTGCCGTCGGCCCGGGCCCGGCCGCCGCGCCGGTGCACGCCGACCTCGCCGCGCACGACGTCGACCTCATCGACCTGGCGCCAGCCGACTGGCAGGTCCCGGTGGCCAGCGCACTGGTCGACGTGCACACCGGCGAGCGGACCGTGGTCTCACCCGGTGCGTTGGGCCGCCGGGCGGTGGACGGCGCCGAGTACTCGCTGGCGGGCCTCCTGGACGGGGTCGGCGTGGTGCTGCTGGACGGCCACCACCCGGGGCTCGCCGCCCGCGTCGCCGCCGAGGCCGCGCGCGCCGACGTCCCGGTGGTGCTCGACGCCGGCAGCTGGAAGGACGAGCTCGAGCCGGTGCTGCCCCGGGTCGGGCTGGCCGCCTGCTCGGCCGACCTGTGCCCACCCGGCGGCCGCCGCGCCGGCGACGACCCGTTCGGTGTGGCCACCGTGCTGCACCGGCGCGGGGTGCCGACCGTGCTGGTCACGGACGGTCCCCGGCCGATCGTGTGGAGCACGCTGGACGGTAGGCGGGGGCGGGTCGAGGTACCGGCGGTCAAGGCGGTGGACACCCTTGGCGCCGGTGACGCGTTCCACGGCGCGCTGGCCGCCGCCCTCGTGGTGCGCGCCGGCGAGCTGCCCCGGTGCGCCGCGCTGGCCGCCGAGGTCGCCGCCGTGCGCTGTGCCCACCTCGGCTCGCGCGCGTGGCTGGACGAGCCGGAGCTGGCGGCGGTCGCGGCGCGGCTGCGCGCTACGGGACGGGGAATGGCTCGATGAACTGGTGGGGGAACGTGAACGGGGTGGCTCGGTGAGTGGCGGGATCGTGACGCGGGAGCAGCTGGACCGGGCCGCCCGCCTCGCGTCCGGCGGACGGGCGCTGCTGGGCATCACGGGTGAGCCGGGGGCGGGCAAGTCCACGCTGGCCCAGGCGCTGCTCACCGAGCTGACCGCGCGCGGGGTGCGCACCGCGCTGGTCGGCATGGACGGCTTCCACATCGCGCACAAGGCACTCACCGACCTCGGACTCGTCGAGATCAAGGGCGCGCCGATCACGTTCGACGTGGCCGGCTACGTGTCGCTGCTGCGCCGGCTGCGCGATCCCGCCGAGGACCTGGTCTGGGCGCCGGAGTTCCGCCGCGAGATCGAGGACGCCATCCAGTCGGCGGTCCCGGTGCACCCCGACGTCGAGCTCGTGCTCACGGAGGGCAACTACCTGCTGGCGGACGGCCCGTGGCGGCCGGTGCGGGATCTGCTCGACGAGGTCTGGTACGTCGACGTGTCGGAGGAACTGCGTCGCCAGCGGTTGGCTGCCCGGCACGAGTTCTACGGCCGTACCCCCGAGCAGGCCTGGGAGCGCACCCTCGGCTCCGACGAGCGCAATGCCGAGACGGTCGCCGCCACCAAGACCCTTGCCGATCTGGTGGTAACCCTCTAACCGGCTCGCGCTCTAACCGGCTCGCGCTCTAACCGGCTTGCGCTGGCGCCGATGGCTGGTGGTTTGCGCTGATCACCAGGGCAACAGGGCTGTCCGGAGCAGCCCTGACGTCCTGTTGATCACGGGAGGCGCGGGGTGGCGGAGGCATGGCCGGCCCGGGGCACGAGCCGCTCCGGAAGCCGGCGTTCGCCGCACACCGCACAGACCGTTCCCTTACCGCACAGACTGTGCGCGGTCTGTGTTGTGGGTACACGGTCTGTGCGGTGGCCGACTCTGTGCGGTGGCCGACTCTGTGCGGTGGCCGACCCCTGTGCGGTGGGCCCCCGGAGCAGCCCCGCGGTCATGTTGATCACGGAGCTCCGGCACCGGATCGGCGCGTCGGTGGGTGGGTTGTCGGGTGGCTCCCGTAGCCTCTCCTCGAACAGGTGTTCGTGGACGGGTGCGAGAGGGGCAGTGCGGGTGCGGGTGCTCGGCGTCGACCCCGGGCTGACCCGGTGCGGCATCGGCGTGGTCGACGGCGACGGTGGGCGGCAGGTCCGCTGCGTGACGTACCTGGTCGTGCGCACGCCGCCGGATGCCGACGTGTCGAGCCGGCTGCTGCGGGTGGCGGACGGCGTGCGCGAGGCGATCGCCACCCACCGGCCGGACGTGGTCGCCGTGGAGCGGGTGTTCAGCCAGGCCAACGTACGCACGGTGATGGGTACCGCGCAGGCCAGTGGAGTGGTGGCGCTGGTCGCCGCCCAGGCCGGGCTGCGCGTGGTGTTTCATACCCCGAGCGAGGTGAAGGCCGCCGTCACCGGGGCGGGCCGGGCCGACAAGGCACAGGTCACCGCGATGGTGACCCGGCTGCTCGCGCTCGCGGAGGCACCCCGCCCCGCGGACGCGGCCGACGCACTCGCGCTGGCCATCTGTCACTGCTGGCGGGGGCCCATGCTCGACCGGATGGCGGAGGCCAAGGCCAGGTCCGACCAGTTGGCCAAGGCCCACCGGGCGCGGCTGGCGGAGGCCGCGACCTCGGCCGCGACGAAGGGGAGGTGAGCGCGATGATTTCTTCGGTGCGCGGCCCGGTGCTGACCATCGGGCTGGACCATGCGGTGGTCGAGGTCGGTGGTGTCGGGCTCGCGGTGCACGCCACCCCCGGCACCCTGGCGACGCTGCGCCGGGGCGAGGAGGCGAGGCTGGCCACCGCGCTGGTGGTCCGGGAGGACTCGCTGACGCTGTACGGCTTCGCGAACGCCGAGACCAGCGACCTGTTCGGGCTGCTGCAGACGGTCACCGGGGTCGGCCCGAGGCTCGCGCTGAGCATTCTCGCGGTGCTGGAGCCGGAGGCGCTGTGCCGGGCGCTCGCCGAGGGTGACACGGCCGCGCTGAAGCGGGTGCCGGGCGTCGGGCTGAAGAGTGCGGAGCGGCTGGTCCTGGAGCTGCGGGACAAGGTGGCCTCGGTCGCCCCGGTACCGGTGGGCGGCGGTTTCCATGCACCCGCCAGCGGCCGGGACCACGTCGTCGAGGCGCTGGTCGGGCTCGGTTTCGCGGCCAAGCAGGCGGAGGCGGTCGTGGACGCGGTGCTCACGGAGCACGGCAACGGCGGCCCGGTGGACACGTCGGCGACGCTGCGCACGGCGCTGAGCAGGCTGGGCAAGGCACGGTGACGGCGTGACCGACCCGGTGGTGTCCGCGCGCGCCGAGCCGGGGGACCTGGACACCGAGGCCACGCTGCGGCCCCGCAGGCTGGATGAGTTCATCGGCCAGGCCAGGGTCCGCGAGCAGCTGGAGCTCGTGCTGGAGGGCGCCCGCCGCCGAGGCGACCCGCCCGACCACGTGCTGCTCTCCGGCCCGCCCGGCCTCGGCAAGACCAGCCTGGCGATGATCATCGCGACGGAGCTGGGCGCCGCACTGCGCATCACGTCGGGGCCGGCGCTGGAGCGGGCCGGCGACCTGGCGGCGATGCTGTCCAACCTGATGCCCGGTGACGTGCTCTTCATCGACGAGATCCACCGCGTCGCCCGGCCCGCCGAGGAGATGCTGTACCTGGCGATGGAGGACTTCCGGGTCGACGTGGTGGTCGGCAAGGGTCCCGGCGCGACGAGTATCCCGCTCGACATCGCGCCGTTCACGCTGGTCGGGGCCACGACGCGGGCTGGTGCGCTGACCGGCCCGCTGCGCGATCGGTTCGGCTTCACCGCGCACATGGAGTTCTACGAGCCCGCCGAGCTGGACCAGGTGCTGCGTCGCGCCGCGGTGATCCTGAACGTCGACCTGCGCCCTGACGGGGCCGAGGAGATAGCCGGCCGGTCCCGAGGCACCCCCCGCATCGCGAACCGGCTGCTGCGCCGCGTCCGTGACTACGCCGAGGTGCGCGCCGACGGTGCGGTGACGCGGTCGGTGGCGCGCGCCGCGCTGGAGGTCTACGACGTGGACGAACTCGGCCTCGACCGGTTGGACCGGGCCGTGCTGATGGCGCTCGTGCGGTCCTTCCGGGGCGGCCCGGTCGGCGTATCGACGCTGGCAGTGGCGGTGGGTGAGGAGCCGGCTACCGTCGAGGAGGTCTGCGAGCCTTTTCTGGTGCGGGCCGGTATGTTGGCCCGCACCCCGCGTGGTCGGGTTGCCACCGCGGGCGCCTGGCGGCACCTCAACCTTGAGCCGCCGCCGAACGCGGCCGGGGAGCACGGGGAACCTCCGCCTGTACTGTTCGGGTTGTGAGGTTGACAGACTCTCGATGACCCTCACGGAAGTACGGAGATCATGAACCTCTCGACGTTGTTCCCACTCATCATCCTGTTGCTGTTCATCCCGATCCTGCTCAGCAGCCGTCGGCAGAAGAAGCAGGCGGCGGCGATGCAGGATCTGCAGAGCTCGCTGTCCGAGGGCGACGTGGTCGTGACGACGTCCGGGCTGCGGGGCACCGTGGTCGACAGCAGCTACGAGGACACGGTTGACATCGAGATCGCGCCCGGCGTGGTGACCACCTGGGTGCGCGCCGCGGTCCGCGAGACCGTCAACCCGGCCTCGGACAGCGCCGACGCCACCGCGTCCGACGACGCACCGAAGTCGGACGACGCCGCGCCGCTCGACGACGCCCCCAAGGCGGTCGACGCTCCGAAGACCGACGAGCACCCTGAGACGATCACCGAGGCGAAGGACTCCGCCGCGGGTCGCGGCAACGCCTGACGGCTGCCCTCGGGTGGCCTGACGGTTGTTGTCGGCCGGCTCCGGTGGATCTCCACCGGAGCCAGCCCGGCGGCCGCGCACGGCGGGTGTTCCGTTGATGTTTCAGTGGCGCCCCGGCGTTTAGCCGGCGCCGCCCGAGTAGGGCCCGGTGTACCACCGATGGTCGTGAAGAACCGACTATCGGTGACCGATGCCGCGCCGGTCCGCCATTGTCATGGGCCCGAGTAGGCGTGGATTTGCCGCCGGTCCGGAAATGGCCGGACCGTTCGACCGGCGCGCCGCGCGAGTTATTCGAAATGGCCCGACGCGCCGGTCGCCGATCCGGATGCGCTGGTACGGGCGGTACCGGCGCGCTGTGCTGAGACCCGGCACAGCGAGCGAAACCGCACGGGCCGGCGTTTTGCCGGCGGGGCGTGTGATGCCGATCTGGCTAGCCTGTTCGAGTGTTCGGCTGCGCCCACGGGGGAGATATGCCGCTCAGGTATCGCCACGCAGCGTCACCTCGTGCCGGTCGAGAAGCCGCGGATTAGGCCGGAACAGACGCTGTCCACGGGCTCGATAAGCTGACTGGCAAGCACCATGCGGCAGGCGCTCTCAACACAGCGCACAGGCGCTCTTCGCAGCGCAACGAAAGGAATCAGACGTGGCCCCACCGGCCGGGCAGATCCGCCCATGGCGGTACCTGGCGACGTTCGTCGGCATCGTCGTTGTGCTCTACGCGCTGGTGTTCTTCACCGGTGACCGGCAGCCGAGCCCCAAGCTCGGAATCGACCTCGAAGGCGGCACGCGGGTCACCCTCACCGCGCGCACCGCCTCGGGTCAGCCGCCCACCAAGGAACAGCTCAACCTGGCGCGCCAGATCATCGACCAGCGGGTGAACGGGCTCGGCGTGAGCGGCGCCGAGGTAGTCCAGGACGGCAGCAACCTGACCATCACCGTGCCGGGTGACCAGGGACAACGCGCCAAGGACCTGGCCCAGACGGCGCAGCTGCGGTTCCGCACGGTGCTCGCCGGGCCGTTCGACGTGACGCCGCAGCTGGCCCCCGCCGCGCCGGCACCTGGTGGCGCCAACCCCGGCACCTCGAGCGGGGTCACGCCGAGCCAGCCGAACAAGCCGACCCCGGGGCAGCCCGGTGGCGTACCTGGCGGGGTGCCGGGCCCCGGTTCGGCCGCGCCGCACGGCGTGGTGGCGCTGCCGATGCAGACACCGCACCCGCACGCCCCCGCCCCGCCCGCTCCGTCACCGGCACCCCCGCCCCCGCCCGCGGCAGGCGCGGATACCGGCGCGGCTTCGCAGGGCGGCACCGCGTCGGACCCGGAGCTGGTCAAGGCGATCGCGCTGGCCCGTGCCGAGCGGCAGAGCACCCAGCAAAACGTGCAGGAGCTGGCCATCCAGCAGCTGCAGTGCACCGGGAACGACGTGTTGCGCGGGTACGACGACCCGACGAAGCCGCTGGTCACCTGTGACCAGAAGGGCACCTCGAAGTACCTGCTCAGCCCTTCTTTCCTGGAGGGCACGCAGATCGCCAGCGCGACCGCCGGGTACGACTCGCAGCAGGCCGCGAACGTCGTCAACCTGACCTTCAAGAGCGAGGGCGCCCGCATCTGGGGCGACTACACCACCGCGAACGTCGGCAAGCAGGCCGCGTTCGTGCTGGACACCGAGGTCGTCTCCGCGCCCAGGATCAACGGGCCGATCATCGGCTCGCCCACCGAGATCAGCGGCACCTTCTCCCAGGCGCAGGCCCAGCAGCTGGCCGGCGTGCTGAAGTACGGCTCGCTGCCGCTGTCGTTCGCCACCTCGGACGCGCAGACCGTGTCGGCGACGCTCGGCCTGGCCTCGCTGCAGGCCGGCCTGCTGGCCGGCGCGATCGGGCTGGCGCTGGTGTTCATCTACTGCCTGTTCTACTACCGGGCGCTCGGCGTGCTCACGATCCTGTCGCTGGTGCTGTCCGGCGCGGTCGTGTTCGCGGTGCTGGTGCTGCTCGGCCGCTCCATCGGTTTCACCCTCGACCTGGCCGGGGTGGCCGGCTTCATCGTGTCCATCGGTATCACCGCCGACTCGTTCGTGATCTTCTTCGAACGGCTCAAGGACGAGGTCAGGGAGGGCCGCAGCTTCCGGGCGGCGGTACCCCGGGGCTGGAGCAGGGCGCGGCGCACGATCCTCTCGGCCGACGGGGTCAGCTTCCTGGCCTCCGCGGTGCTCTACCTGCTCGCCATCGGGGACGTGAAGGGCTTCGCCTTCACCCTCGGCATGTCCACGATCCTGGACCTCGTGGTGGTCTTCCTGGTCACCCATCCGCTGGTCGTGCTGGCGGCGCAGTCCAGGGTGTTCAGTAGTCCGACCTGGTCCGGGCTGGGCGCGGTGGCCCGGATCGGCGCGATGCGCAGGCGCGCGACCGCCGCAGCGGCGAAGGGAGCCTGACATGGCACACCCGGAGACCGGGATGACCCGGGCCCAGGAGCGCACCGCCCGGGGCAACTTCTTCAGCCGGCTCTACACCGGCACCGGCGCGTTCGACATCGTCGGGAAGCGTAAGCGCTGGTACGCGCTGTTCGGCACGATCGTGCTGATCTGCCTGCTCTCGATGATCTTCCGAGGCTTCAACCTGAGTATCGAGTTCCAGGGTGGCACGCAGATCCAGTTCTCCGCGGTCGGGCTGACCGAGGACCCCTCGACCCCCCGGATCAACGAGGTCGTGCACGGCGCGATCGACAAGGCGGCCGAGTCCGTCCAGCGGGCCGGCAGCGGCGGCTCGGAGACCGTGCTCGTCCGCACCGCCACGTTGACCGCCGCCGAGCAGGTGCAGGTCAAGCAGGCGCTCTTCGACACGTTCCACCCCCGAGGCGAGAACGGTCAGCCGGACGTGAACGCGATCAGCGAGACCGCGGTGTCGTCCAGCTGGGGCGGTGAGATCACCACCCAGGCGATGATCGCGCTGGCCGTGTTCCTGGTGCTGGTCACGATCTTCCTGGCGGTCTACTTCGAACGCGCGATGGCGGTCGCCGCGCTGGTCGCACTGGTGCACGACCTGGTGGTCACCGCCGGGGTGTACTCGATCGTGGGCTTCGAGGTCAGCCCGCCGACGGTGATCGGCCTGCTGACGATCCTCGGCTTCTCCCTCTACGACACCGTGGTGGTGTTCGACAAGGTCAAGGAGAACGGCCGCGGCCTGCTCGGGTTGACCAGGCGCACCTACGGCGAGACCGCGAACCTGGCGCTGAACCAGACGCTGATGCGCTCGATCAACACCTCGCTGATCGCGGTGCTGCCGGTCCTCGGCCTGCTCATCGTCGGTGTGGGTGTGCTCGGCGTCGGGACCCTCGCAGACCTGGCGCTCGTGCAGATGGTCGGCATCATCGCCGGCGCGCTGTCCTCGCTGTTCCTGGCCACGCCGGTGCTCGTGGACCTCAAGATGCGCGATCGCCGGTTCCAGCAGCAGGCCGACCGCGTGCACACCCGGCGGGCCAAGGAGGCGCGGGCGGTCGACGCGGACGGCGACAGCGAGGTCGACGAGGTCGCCCTCACCGACGAGGACACGCTGAGCGGCGAGCTGCGCCGGGAGCGGGCCATCGCGGCCGCCGCCGGGGTGCCCGCCAGGGCGAGCGGCGGCAGCCGGCGGGCCAGCGGGGGAAGTCGCTCGGCGCGCGCCGGCCGCCCTGGCAGCCGCACCGAACGGCCGACCGGCAAGCGTCGGCGGTGACGGCGGCCGACGAGTCGGCCGCGCCCGGAGCCGTGGCTGGGTCAGCGGCTCAGCCTTCGGTGACCGGGGCTGACGCGGCACTGACCCCCGCGCTGGCCAGGGCCGCCGCCCTGATCAGGGACGTGCCGGACTATCCGAACCCCGGCGTGCTGTTCCGCGACATCACGCCGCTGCTGGCCGACGCCGCCGCGTTCGGCGCGGTGGTCGAGGCGCTGGCCGGCCCGGCGCGGGGCGCTGACCTGGTGGTCGGTGTGGAGGCGCGCGGGTTCCTGCTCGGTGCGGCCGTGGCGGTGGCCGCCGGGACCGGCGTGGTACCGGTGCGCAAGGCGGGCAAGCTGCCCGTGGTCGCCGCCAGCCGCGACTACCAGCTCGAGTACGGGTCCGCCACGCTGGAGCTGCCGGCCGGCACGGTGCCCGCCGGCGCACGGTGCTACCTGGTCGACGACGTGCTGGCCACCGGCGGCACCCTCAGGGCCAGCTGCGAGCTGCTGGAGCAGGTCGGCGGCGTGCTGATGGGCATCGGAGTGCTGCTCGAGCTGCCCGTACTGGGTGGCCGCGCGCCGCTGGCCGGTCGCCCTCTGCACGCCCTGTTGCGGGGCTGAGGGGATTCGACCACCCGGCCGGGCTACGGGTCCTTCGGTACGTCGCTATCCTCGTAACGTGGAGCGCGCGTGAGTACCGTTGAGCGGCAGCCGGCCGTACCGGCAGAGAGCCCGCCGCCTCCCGCTGCGCCCGCCAGGCCGTCCGCCACCCGCAGGGTCCGTGCCCGGATCGCCAGGCGGATCTCGTCGCCGCGCCCCGGTGCCGTCAAGCCGGTGTTGGAGCCGCTCGCCGCCGTCCACCGCCAGCTCCACCCGAACGCCGACCTCGCACTGCTGCAGCAGGCCTACGACGTCGCCGATGAGCGGCACGCCGGCCAGAAGCGCAAGTCCGGCGACCCCTACATCACGCACCCGCTCGCCGTGGCCACGATCCTCGCCGAGCTGGGTATGGACACCACGACGCTGGTGGCCGCGCTGCTGCACGACACCGTCGAGGACACCGGCTACCTGCTCGAGGAGCTGGGTACCGACTTCGGCGAGGAGGTCGCGCACCTGGTCGACGGCGTGACCAAGCTGGACAAGGTCAAGCTGGGCGCTGCCGCCGAGGCGGAGACCATCCGCAAGATGGTGGTCGCCATGGCGCGCGACCCTCGCGTCCTGGTGATCAAGCTGTCGGACCGGCTGCACAACATGCGCACGATGCGCTTCCTGCCTCCGGAGAAGCAGGCGCGCAAGGCCCGCGAGACGCTCGAGGTGTTCGCCCCGCTGGCGCACCGGCTCGGCATGGCCACGGTGAAGTGGGAGCTGGAGGATCTGGCCTTCGCGCTGCTGCACCCGAAGAAGTACGACGAGATCGTCCGGCTGGTGGCCGACCGGGCGCCGTCGCGGGACACCTACCTGCGCCAGGTCATCGACGAGGTGAACGCGCAGCTGGACAGCGCGCGCATCGCCGCGAAGGTCGAGGGCCGGCCCAAGCAGTACTACTCGATCTACCGCAAGATGATCGTCAAGGGCAAGGACTTCGACGACATCCACGACCTGGTCGGCGTGCGGATCCTGGTCGACGACGTGCGGGACTGCTATGCCGCGATGGGCATGGTGCACGCGCTGTGGCAGCCGATGCCCGGCCGGTTCAAGGACTACGTGGCACAGCCCCGGTTCGGCGTCTACCAGTCGCTGCACACCACCGTGATCGGCCCGGACGGCAAGCCGCTCGAGGTGCAGATCCGGACGCACGACATGCACCGCACGGCCGAGTACGGCATCGCGGCGCACTGGCGCTACAAGGAGACCAGGGGCACGCACGCGGGGCAGGCCGTCGAGGTCGACGAGATGGGCTGGATGCGCCAGCTGCTCGACTGGCAGCGCGAGGCGGCGGACCCGGGGGAGTTCCTCGAGTCGCTGCGCTACGACCTGGCCACCCGCGAGATCTTCGTGTTCACGCCGAAGGGCGACGTCGTCACGCTGCCCTCGGGCTCGACGCCGGTGGACTTCGCGTACGCGGTGCACACCGAGGTCGGGCACCGGTGCATCGGGTCGAGGGTGAACGGCCGGCTGGTCGCGCTGGAGCGCAAGCTCGAGAACGGTGAGGTCGTCGAGATCTTCACCTCGAAGGCGGGCGGCGCGGGCCCCAGCCAGGACTGGCTGTCGTTCGTGGCCTCCCCGAGGGCCAAGGCGAAGATCCGCCACTGGTTCGCCAAGGAGCGCCGCGAGGAGGCCATCGAGGCGGGCAAGGAGGCGATCACCAGGGAGGCCCGGCGCACCGGCATGCCCCTGCAGCGGCTCGCCTCGGCCGACTCGATGGCGGCGCTGGCCCGCGAGCTGCACTACCCCGACCTGTCCGGCCTGTACGCGGCCGTCGGTGAGAGCCACGCGTCGGCCAAGCACGTGGTGGCCCGGCTGGTCGCGCTGCTCGGCGGGGTCGAGGACGCGGAGGAGGAGCTCGCCGAGCGCGCCACGCCGTCCACGGTGCAGCGCCGCCGCGCGATCGGGGACTCCGGGGTCGCCGTGGTCGGTGAGGCCGGCGGCATGACCGACGTCTGGGTCAAGCTGGCCCGCTGCTGTACGCCGGTGCCGGGGGACGACATCATCGGCTTCGTCACCCGGGGCGGCGCGGTCAGCGTGCACCGCTCGGACTGCACGAACTCCGACGCACTGCGCGGCCAGAGCGAGCGGCTGGTCGAGGTCGAGTGGCACGCGTCGCCGAGCGCGATGTTCCTGGTCAGCATCCAGGTCGAGGCGCTGGACCGGCACCGGCTGCTCTCCGACGTCACGAAGGTGCTGGCCGACGAGAAGGTCAACATCCTGTCCGCGTCGGTGACCACGTCGCGCGACCGTGTTGCCGTGTCCCGGTTCGCCTTCGAGATGGGCGACCCGAAGCACCTGGGTCACCTGCTGCGCGTCGTCCGCAACGTGGAAGGCGTGTACGACGTCTACCGGGTCACCTCAGCGCGCTGACCTGCACGTTTCGTCCCCGGGCCCCATCCGGTTGTCGTTACCGAGCTGCACAACACGCACGTGCCGGCGTGCCGGCGTCCGGCGTGGTGGTGGCGACTGGCGTGGTGGCGACTGGCGTGGGCCGTGGCGCGGCACAGACCGTTCCCACGCCAACACAGACTGTGCACGGTCTGTGCTGTAGGTAGACGGTCTGTGCGGTGGCGTGGCGGTGACGCGGGGCCGACGGTGGTGCGTGGCGCGGTCGTGGTGCCTGGCCGGCGGTGACGCGGTGACGCGGTGCTGCGGGCTGGCCGTGGCGCGGGGCTCGCCGGCCTGTTGTTACCGAGCTCCACCACAGGCAGGTTTTCGGGCGGCAAAACCTGACTGTGGTGGAGTTCGGTAACACGCGGCCGGTCGGCCCGCTCGCCCGCGCGACCCCGCTGATCTCGCCCGCGCCACCCCGTTCGCCCGCGCGGCCTCGCCCGCGCCACCCCGCTGACCTCGCCCGCGTGACCTCGCCCGCGTGACCTCGCCCGCGCCACCCCGTTCGCCCGCGCGGCCTCGCCAGCGCGACCCCGCCGACCCCCGTTGGCGCCCCCACGAGCGGCGCCAGCGGGAGGCGGGGGTCAGCTGGCGGTGACCTTGGTGATCGTGACCTTCATGTTCGGCTTGCCGCCGCCGGGGTTGGGGTCGAGTGAGCCGTCGTCGCCGGCCTTGGCGACGGTGTCGAGGACCTGCAGGCCGGGCGGCGTGATGTAGCCGAACACGGTGTAGTCCGGGGTCAGCGCCGACGCGTCGCCGTAGATCATGAAGAACTGGCTGCCGTTGGTGTTCGGGCCGGCGTTGGCCATCGCCAGGTAGCCCCGGCCGTAGGTCAGCTGCGGGTAGGTCTCGTCGCTGAACTTGTAGCCGGGGCCGCCGCTGCCGGTGCCGGTCGGGTCACCGCACTGCAGCACCTGCAGGCCGGGTGACGTGGTCAGGCGGTGGCACGGCGTGTTGTCGAAGTAGCCCTGCTTGGCCAGGCTCACGAAGCTGTTGACCGTGCAGGGCGCGAGGTCGCGGTCCAGGGTCAGGTCGATCTGGCCGGCGCTGGTAGCCAGTGCGACCGGCACGGTACCCCGCGCGCTCACGTTGGCGGTCGGCGGTGCCGTGGCGGGCCGGGCGGGCGGCTGGCCGTCGCTCGGGTAGGTGCAGCTCACCGTCGCCGGGAACGCCGTCGGGCGCTTCAGCGGCGGCGCGACCTGCGTCGGGATGTTGACCGGCGTCGGGGGCGCGGCGGACGGCGACGCCGGCGCCGAGCTCGGCCCCGCGGCGTTGTTGGCGGGCGGCGGGGTGGAGCCGCCACCCAGGCTGCTCACGAGGACGACGGCGGCGACCACCGCGACCACGACAACGCCCGCGGTGATCGAGGCGATCTTCTTGCGGCGCTTGGACCGGTCGTTCCGGCGCTCCTGCTGGCGCTGGAGCTTGCGCTTGGCCGCTTCCCGGCGCTGCTGGTTCGTCGACACCGCTGAACGTCCTCCCGTACCCGACGGTCGTTTTCCCTGCTCGGACCCGGCGAACGTCGGGGAACTGTTCGGGGCGATCGGGGTACGCACCGATGCCGGCCCGAGGCAACGACGCAGCTTAACGATCGCCGCCTGAGTGGCCGCCACGTGGTTGCCGCCAGGCCAGGCTTTAGGCTGGCGGGGTGTTGATTGCAGGGTTCCCCGCCGGCGCCTTCCGGACCAACTGCTTCGTGGTCGCGGTCGGGGCCGGCGCGCCGTGCGTGGTGGTCGACCCTGGTCAGGACGCGGTGGAGCCCTTGGCGGAGCTGCTCGCGGAGCACCGGCTGACCCCGGTCGCGGTCCTGCTGACCCACGGCCACTTCGACCACACGTTCAGCGCGGCACCGGTCTGCGACGAGCATGGGGTCCCGGCCTGGATCCATCCCGGCGACCGGGACCTCCTGGCCGACCCGTTGAAGGGGCTCAGCGCCGACGCGACGACGTTCTTCGGTGGCAGGCTGGAGATGCACGAGCCGCGCGACGTCCGCCCGCTCGACGACGGCGACGTGCTGGAGCTGGCCGGGCTGCGGCTGACCGTGGACCACACTCCCGGGCACACGCCGGGCTCGGTGGTCTTCAGCGCGCTCACCGAGGAGGGCGCCGAGCTGGTCCTGGCGGGGGACACCCTGTTCGCCGGCTCGATCGGGCGCACCGACCTGCCCGGTGGCGACCATCGGCAGCTGCTCGCCAGCCTGCGGGACAAGCTGCTGACCCGGGGCGACGACACCGTGGTCCTGCCAGGGCACGGACCCACCACGACCATCGGGCGGGAGCGGGCGGGCAACCCGTTCCTGCGCGACCTGGCGCCCAGCGCCACCCCCGAACTGACCGTGAGACGAGGATTGTGAGCCGGTGAGCACGTTCGCTGCCCCCAAGGGCATCCCGGAGTACTACCCGCCGGACTCGGCGGCGTTCGAGGCCGTGCGCGGAGCGCTGCTCGGCGCGGCGGAGCGCGCCGGTTACGGCTCCATCGAGCTGCCGGTCTTCGAGGACACCGCGCTGTACGCGCGGGGCGTCGGCGAGTCGACCGACGTGGTCAGCAAGGAGATGTACACGTTTTCCGACCGGGGTGGCCGCTCGGTCACGCTGCGCCCGGAGGGCACGGCCGGTGTGGTCCGCGCGGTGATCGAGCACGGGCTGGACCGGGCCGGCCTGCCGGTCAAGCTGTCCTACCACGGCCCGTTCTTCCGCTATGAGCGTCCGCAGGCCGGCCGGTACCGGCAGTTGCAGCAGGTCGGCGTCGAGGCGATCGGCGTGGACGACCCGGCACTGGACGCGGAGGTGATCGCGGTGGCCGACGCCGGCTTCCGCTCGCTCGGGCTGACCGGGTTCCGGCTGGAGCTGACCTCGCTCGGTGACGACACCTGCCGGCCGGCCTACCGGGAGCTGCTGCAGGCGTACCTGCGCGCGCTGCCGCTGGACGAGGAGACCAGGGCCCGCGCCGAGCTGAACCCGCTGCGCGTGCTGGACGACAAGCGCCCCGAGGTGCGGGCGATGATGGACGACGCGCCGCTCATGGTCGACCACCTCTCGGACGAGTGCCGCGAGCACTACGAGCAGGTCAAGCTGCACCTGGACGACCTCGGGGTGCTGTACGTGGAGAACCCCCGGATGGTGCGCGGGCTGGACTACTACACGAAGACGACGTTCGAGTTCGTGCACGACGGGCTGGGCGCGCAGTCCGGCATCGGCGGCGGCGGGCGCTACGACGGACTGATGGCCGAGCTGGGTGGGCAGGCGCTGTCCGGGGTCGGCTTCGGCCTCGGGGTGGACCGCACGCTGCTGGCCACCCGCGCCGAGGGGCTCACGGTGGCGGACCCGGCGCGCGTCGACGTGTTCTGCGTGCCGCTGGGGGAGAAGGCGAAGCGGCGGCTGGTCGCGGTGGCCGGGGAGCTGCGGGCGGCCGGGGTGCGGGTCGACCTGGCCTACGGCGGGCGCGGGCTGAAGGGCGCGATGAAGGCGGCCGACCGCTCCGGTGCCCGCTTCGCACTGGTACTCGGCGAGCGCGACCTGGACGCCGGCACGGTCGGGGTGAAGAACCTCGGCGACGGTATCCAGACCGACGTCGCACTCGAGCAGGTCAGCCAGCGGGTGACGGAGCTGGTTCGCGGCTAGCCACCAGCGCCGCCACCCCGGTGGTGATGGGCACGGAGGCCACCAGCCCGATGCTGCCGACCAGCGTGCGCACCAGCTCGCTGGCCACGTCCTGCGCGGTCAGCGACTGGCCGAGGCTGAGCCCGGACACGCTGAAGAACAGCAGCAGCGGCAGGGCGGCGCCGGCGTAGGCCAGCACCAGGGTGTTCACCGCGGAGGAGATGTGGTCCCGGCCGATCCGCATCGCGGCGGCGAACAGGTCGGCCGGGCCGAGCAGCGGGTTGGCCCTGCGCAGCTCCCACACGGCGCTGGTCTGGGTGACGGTGACGTCGTCCAGCACACCGAGCGCGCCGATCACGAAGCCGGCGAGCAGCAGGCCGCGCGGGTCCAGCCGGGCGCCGTTACCGAGGGCCGCGATCAGGCTCTGGGTGGCGTCGTCGAGGCCGGTGAGCTGCGCGGCGGCCGTGAAGATCGCGCTGAGCACGCCGATCAGGCCGAGGCTGACCAGGGTGCCGAGTACGGCGGTTGACGTCCGCGCGGACAGCCCGTGGCTCAGGTAGAGCACTGCGAACATGATCAGGCAGGCGCCGACCAGCGCGACCGCGAGCGGGTTGCGGCCGTCCAGGATCGCGGGAAGCATGAACATGATCAACACGACGAAGCTGACCCCGAGCGCGACCAGGGCGGCCACCCCGCGCCACCGCCCGAGCAGGATCACCGCGCCGGCGAACAGCACCCCGAGCACCCACAGCGAGGTGCTCCGCTGGAAGTCCGAGACCTGGTAGGAACCGGTGTCGGTCGGGTCGCCACCGCCGTACTGCAGCACGACCTTGTCGCCGGCCGTGTACCTCGGGCTGCTCGGCTCGACCGGGAAGAGGCTCACGATGCCCCGGCCCGCCGCGGGACCGTCGGTCATCATCAGGCTCAGCGCCACGCAGCCCTGGGGGGCGGCGGGCTGGCCCTGCGCCGGCTGGTTCTGCGTGGGCTGGTTCTGCGCCGACTGGTCTTGTGTCGACTGGTTGGGCGCGGACTGGTTTGGCGCGGACTGGTTGGGCGCGGACTGGTTGGGCGCGGACTGGCTGCAGTCCGCCGGGGTGACCGCGGCGACGTTCGCGTTGACGAGTTGCTGGCGCGCGCCCGGCACCGACGGGGTCCCGCCGAACGGGTAGAGCAGCAGCACGCCGACCACGCTGGCCAGCGCACACGGCACCAGGAACGCGGCCAGCAGGATCCGGACCCGCCGGCTGGCCGGTGCCGCCGGGCCGTGTCCGTGCCCATGGCCGTGTCCGACGTCGGGGTCCGGTAGGGCCTCCGGGTCGGGTGCCGGCTCGCGACCTGGGGGTCGGGCCGGCTCGCGTCCCCTGGAGGGGAGCGGTGCGCGTGGGGGCGCCGGTCCTCGGCTCGCCGGGTACTCCCGCGCCGGGCCGGCCAGATACCGGGGGACCGGCCCGGCCGGATACTCCGGTGTGGGGCCCGGTGTGGGGCCCGGCGGGTAGTCCGGCCGGCGGCCCGGAGTGCGCTCCGGCGGCCGCTCGGGGCCGCGGGTGACCGGGTACGCCGGCGGCTCCGGTCGGGCGTCGGGCCGAGTCTCGGGCCATGATCGCGGGCGCGCCGGATCGTCGGCTCGGCGATCGCGACCGTGGCGTCCCATCCGCGCATCCTCGCAATGACGCGCTGAGACCCGCCGGGCCCCCTCCCGAACCCGGACCCGGCGGGGCCCGGCCGTCGGTCCGAACCCAGCGCCTCAGTCGTCGATCGCCGCGTAGACGCAGGTCCAGAAGTCCCGAAGGATCTTCGGTCCGCTCGGCGAGGTGAACGTGCTCTGGGTGAGCAGCACGCCGACCAGGTCCTGCGCGGGGTCGAAGTACCAGGAGGTGCCGAGGCCGCCGTCCCAGCCGAAGCCGCCGGGCCGTCCCGGTTCCCACTGGTTGACCACTGACAGCCCTAGCCCCCAGCCGCTGTGGCCGAACCCCCACACCTCCGGGCTCGAGACGGCCTTCTGCGCGGGCGAGAGCTGGTCGACCAGCATGGCGCGCACCGTCGGCCGGGACAGCAGCCGCCCGCCCGGGTACCGGCCCTCGTGCAGCAGCATCCGGCCGAACGCGGCCAGGTCCGCCGCCGTGGAGACCAGGCCACCGGCACCGGAGGCGAACGTCGGCGCCAGCCACTCGCTGTCCGACACCCCGTCGAAGATCGTCGGCGCTCCGCTGTCCGGGTCGGTGTCGTAGCTGGTGGTCAGCCGGGACAGCTGGTCGGGCGCCACGCTGAAACCGGTGTCCACCATGCCGAGAGGCTCGAAGATGCGCCGCCGCAGCACAGCCTCCAGCGGCTCCCCGGTGGCGCGCGCGATGAGCACGCCGAGCACGTCCGCGCCGGTGTCGTACATCCAGCGCTCGCCGGGCTGGTGCATCAGCGGCAGCTCGCCGAGGCGGCGCAGCCACTCGTCGGCGGGTGGGAACCGGGCCGGCCGGGGTGGTCCGGTGCCGCCGAGCCGGCGCTGTGACCAGGCCCGTTGGATCGGCAGCGAGTCCGGCGCGGCCAGTACCACGCCGTAGCCGAGCTGGAAGGTGAACAGGTCCCGCACAGTGATCGGCCGCTCGGCCGGCACGGTGTCGTCCAGGGAGCCGTCCAGAAAGCGCAGCACCCGCCGGTCGGCCAGCTCGGGCAGCAGCTCGTCGACGGGGTCGTCCAGGCCGACCACGCAGTCCTCGACCAGCATCAGGCCGGCGACGGCGGTGATCGGCTTGGTCACCGACGCGATCCGGAACAGGCTGTCCGGCCGCATCGGCTGGGCGCCGACCAGCGCTCGGTGCCCGAGGGTCTCCAGGTGGGTCTGGCCTCGCCGTTCGACGAGCGCGACGAGCCCGGACACCGCGCCGCGGTCGACGTGGCCGGTGAGTACGTCGTGCAGGCGCGCCAGTCGGGCGGGGGACAGGGGAGCGGGGTCCGAGGTCACGGTCACCCTCCTTGGTCGAAGCGGCCGTCCGGAACCGGACAAACCTGCCTGTTGTTACCGAGCTGCACACCAGGCAGGTTTCTGGGACACGCAGCCTGCCTGGTGTGCAGCTCGGTAACGGTGTGCAGCTCGGTAACGCCGGGCAGCTCGGGGGCGGGAACGGGGGGCGGGGGCCGCTGGTCAGGGCTCGTACGTCGCGTATACGGGCTGGCCGGCCGGCTCGTAGGTGAGCACGGCGAGGCCGGCGGCGGTCACCTGGTGCCGGGTGATCCGCAGCCCGACCGGGGCGCCGCCGACGGGGAGCAGCCGCCGGCCGGTACCCACCACAACCGGGGCGACGACCAGCCGGAGCACGTCGATCAGCCCGGCGGCGAGCAGCGGCTGGGCCAGCTCGGCGCTGCCGTGGATCTGCAGCTCGCGGCCGGGCTGCCGCTTCAGCTCGGCGACCTGGGCCACGATGTCGCCGGACAGGATCGTCGTCGGCGACCAGTGCTCGGCGGAGCGCAGGCTGTGTGACGCCACGTACTTGGGCAGGCTGTTCATGGTGGCGGCGAAGGGGTTGTCGCCGTCGGCCATCTTGGGCCAGTCCCGGGAGAAGTTGTCGTAGGTGCGGCGGCCGAACAGCAGCCCGTCTGCCTCGGCCAGCCACTGCGCGGCCAGCTCCACGAACTCCTCATCGACGAACGGCACGAACCAGCCACCCCGGTCGAACCCGCCGCTGGTGTCCTCGTCCGGGGCACCGGGCCCCTGGGACACCCCGTCCAGCGTCAGGAACTCCGTCACCGTCAACTTCACCGGTCGTCTCCTCGTCGTTCGTATCGGCGCGGACACCGCGCCCGACCGTACTGACCAGGACCGCCCGGAAAACTCATCGGGTGCGCCCCACGCGCGGCGGTCCACCCGCCCGAAGCGCTGGCCAGGGCCTACGACGAGCGCCCCGAGCTCGCGCCGGCCTGGGCCCTCGACTTCGTGCCGACCCTGACCCGCCTGCTCACCGCCACCTGCACCGGCCTGGTCGCGGCGCCCGGACCGGTCGGGTCAGGGACCGGTCGGGTCAGGGACCGGTGGTGGCCTGGCGGAGCGCGGCGACGGCGGCGGCGGTGTACTCGCGGATCAGGGTGTCGCGGTCGACGGCCAGTGAGCCGTCGAGCCAGCCGAGCACGGATTCGAGTAGTCCGCCCATGATCACGAACGCGGTCACGTCCAGGCCGGCGCGCCGCGCGTCGGGGAGCTGGAGCTGTGCGGCGACCAGCGAGGCGACGAGCCGCGCGCACGAGTGCAGGGTCTGCACCCGCCGGCGCATCAGGGTCTCGCTGCCCCACGCCTCGACGAAGCCGATCCGCATCGCCTTCGGGTCATCCAGGGTGATCGCGACGAAGGCGGCGGCCAACGCCGCGACGGTGTCCTCGAGAGAACCGTCCGTCGCGCCGATCGCCGCCGTCGCCCGCTCGATCGTCCGCGCCATCACCTCGTCGAACACCGCGACAAGCAGCTCGTCCAGGTTGGCGAAGCTCTCGTAGAAGTAGCGGCTGGTCAGCCCTGCCTCGGCGCAGACCGCGCGCACGGTGGTGCTGGAGCCGGTGTTGCCCAGCAGCTCGAACCCCGCGGCGACCAGCTGCGCCCGCCGCTGCGCCCGGCGTTCGTCGGCGAGCTTGCCGCCGTACAGGCGCTCCGTCATGGCGACATCTTGACAAACCCTTCGATCGCCCCGAATCTGAGTACCGCTGTAGTCAGAGAGTACAGTCGTTGTCAGATAGCGTGCGGAGGAGTCGACGATGACCCGGACAGCCGCCCCGACCGTGGCCGCCACCTTCAGTGCCGCCGACGAGGTTGCCGACGAGGTGGTGCTGGACCTCTCCGGCGCTCTGCCCCAGGAGCTGCGCGGCACGTTGTACCGCAACGGGCCCGCGCGCTGGGATGTCGGTGGGTTCTCGGCCGGCCATGCGTTCGACGGCGACGGGCTGGTCAGCAAGTTCGTACTGGATGGCGGGCAGGTCCGGTTCCGGTCCCGCTACGTCCGCACCCCGAAGTACCGCGCCGAGCAGCGCGGCCGGGGAGATCGGGTGCGCGGCCTGTACACCCAGGCCGGCGGGCTGCGGTACAACGCCGGCCGGTACCCGGCGGACTCTGCCAATACCCACGCCGTGCCGCACGCCGGCAGGCTGCTCGCGCTGTCCGACGTCGGCCGGCCGTGGGAGCTCGACCCGGACGACCTGCGGACCCTGGGCACCTGCAGCTTCGACGGTCGGCTGCCCAGGCTGTCCCGGTTCTCGCCGCACCCCAAGATCGATCCGGTGACCGGCGAGCTGTTCAACTTCGGGCTCGACCTCGCGCCGCGGCTGGCGGCGAAGGCCCCGGCAGGGCTGCGCTGCTACCGGGTCGACCCGTCCGGCCGGCTGCACACCGAGGCGGTCCTGCCACTGGACCAGCTGACCGTGCAGCACGACTTCGCGATCACCGAGCACTACCTCGTGTTCGCGCTGGCCCCGATCGTGGTCGACCCGGTGCGGGGTGCCGCGTCGCTGCTCGGGCTGGGTACGGCCGGTGACGCGGCGGAGTACCGGCCCGAGCTCGGCATGAAGATCGTGCTGGTGCCCCGGGGCGGCGGCCAGCACCGGGTCGTGGAGTGTGATCCGCTGCTCTACGTGCACGTCAACAACGCCTACGAGGACGGCGGCGACGTGGTTCTGGACATCGTCCGGCACGCCACGTTCGACGTGCTCTCGGTGCGGTTGAAGGAGTTCCGCACCGGGCCACCGACGTTCGGCTGGCCAGCTCGGCTGCGGGTCACCAGGTCGGGTCGGGTGCTCGTCGAGGACACCGAGATGAACTCCGTCGAGTTCCCCACCCACGACGAGCGGCGCACCGGCCGGGCGCACCGCTACACGTACTTCAGCAGCTACGACCCGGCGGACGGCGGCGAGAGCTCCGCGATCATCAAGCTCGACCACCACACCGGCACCCAGCGGCGCCATGCCATGGCCGGCGGTGAGCTCGCCGGCGAGCCGATCTTCGTGCCCCGTGCCGAAAGCGCCGCCGAGGACGAGGGCTGGCTGCTCACCGTCGCCTACCTGCCCGCGGAACACCGCACCGCGCTGCTCGTGCTGGACGCCGCCGAGATCGAGCGGGCGCCACTGGCCGTGGCCCGCCTGGACCGGCACTTCTTCCCGGGCTTCCACGGCAGCTTCACCGACCGCGTCTGACCGCCACCCTGTGCAACCGAGGAGCCCCATGACCGACCGGACCGGACCGCCGCCAGGTGGCCGTGACTACGACGTGGTGCTGCTCGGTGGCACCGGGTTCACCGGCGGGCTGACCGCCGAGTACCTGGCCGGGCACGCCGGTGCGGCGCGGTGGGCGCTGGCCGGCCGTAACCCGGCCAAGCTCGCCGAGCTGCGCGACCGGCTGGCCCGGCGCAACCCCGCGTGCGCCGGGCTGCCGCTGCTGCCCGTCGACGTCGGTGACCCGGCCGCGCTGCGCGGGCTCGCCGAGTCGACCCGGGTGGTCGCGACGACGGTCGGGCCCTACCTGCACCTCGGGGAACCGCTGGTCGCGGCCTGCGCGGCGGCCGGCACCGACTACGTCGACCTGACCGGTGAGCCCGAGTTCGTCGACCAGATGTTCCTCCGCCACCAGGCGACGGCCCTGGCCACCGGGGCCCGGATCGTGCACTCCTGCGGCTTCGACTCGATCCCGCACGACCTCGGTACCTACTTCACGGTGGCGCAGCTGCCGGAGGGTGTGCCGCTGCGCATCGACGGCTACGTACGTGGCAACGGCGCACCGTCCGGCGGCACGTTCCACTCGCTGCTCACGATCGCGGCCCGGCTGCCGCAGAGCGTTGCGGCGGCCCGTTCGCGGGCGCACCGGGAGTCCGACGTGACCGGCCGCGCGGTGCACGCGGGCGCCGGCCGCCCGGGTCGGGACCGCGCTGCCGGGGGCTGGGTGCTGCCGATGCCGACGATCGACCCCCGCGTCGTGGGCCGCAGTGCCGCCGCGCTGCCCCGGTACGGCCCGGACTTCCGGTACCGCCACCACGCGGTGCTGCCGAGCCTGCCGCTCGCGGCGGCGGTGGTCGGCGGTGCGGCCGCCCTGCTCGCGGTGGCCCAGCTGCCACCCGCGCGCAACTGGCTGATGGGCCGGATGCCGTTGGGCACCGGCCCGAGCGAGCAACGCAGGGCGCGGTCCTGGTTCGCCGTGCGCTTCGTCGGCGAGGGCGGCGGGCGCAGGGTGGTCACCGAGGTCTCCGGCGGTGACCCCGGCTACGGCGAGACGGCGAAGATGCTCGCGGAGTCCGCGCTCTGCCTGGCCATGGACGACCTCCCGCCGACCCGGGGTCAGGTCACCCCGGCGGCCGCGATGGGGGAGGCGTTGCTCAAACGGCTCGACGCCGCCGGCCTGAGCTTCACCGTCCTGCACGAGGGACCGCGCTGACGGCTCAGCCGAACGGCGGCCCCGAGCTGCTGATCTGGTGCTTGAGCACCTGGGCGTCGAGCATGTCGATGGAGACCGAGGGCGTCGGCGCTCCCGCCCGGAAGGCCTCCAGCGCCTCGGCCGACTCGAAGTGCTCGAAGATGTTCACCCGGCCCGGCTCGACGGCGTCGGCGGAGATGGCCAGGTCGAGACAGCCGGGATAGGCCCGTGCCCGCTCGACGATCTCCTGGTGACCCTCGACGTACCGGTCCCGGTCGGCGGGGTCGACGTAGATCCTGCCCGCCACGATCACTGCCACGGTGTTGCTCCTCGCCGGTCTCGGTGGTGTCGCCCGCGCGACGGACGACATCCGTACAGACCCCGGACCGCGGCCGAACTCATCGCTCAGCCGGACGATTCCCTCGGCAGGGCGTCGATCATGGTGCCGATCAGCAGGCAGGGTCCGTCGGAGCGGTTGCTCCAGCCGTGGTTGGTGCCCTGGATGACCTCGAGGCGTTCATCGGGCGGAGCGAGGGCTGCCGGGCGGTGTTGGACCGGCCGAGGGCGGCCACCGCCTGAGCCAGGTCGAGGGCTGCCGGGTCAGAGCCAGGATTTCACATGGCCGGCGACCAGTGCGGTGATCGCCGCCGTGCCGGTGCCGCCGAAGAAGTGGTCGGCCCCCGTGACGACCTCGAGGACGGCGTCCGGGCGGGTCGCCAGCCAGGCTCGCAGCTGGTCGAGCGGTGCGTATGCGTCCCCGTCGCCGACGATCACCAGCAGCGGGCCGGGGTACGCGGCGAGGTCGTCGGGGCCGACCATGGCGACCGGCGGGGCGATCAGCACCGCGCCCCGCACGCGCGGTTCAGCGGCCGCGACCGCGAGCGCGGTGCGTGCGCCGAACGAGTAGCCGGCCGCCAGGTAGGGCCCGGGTACGCGGCTGGCCAGTGCTTCGAGTGCGCCGGAGTAGTCGTCAACAGCGGCGGTCAGGTCGTCGGTCGGCTGGCCCTCGCTGGCCTCGGT
>DATAYB010000620.1:0-1667 GCA_036272795.1 Pseudonocardia sp. | reverse complement strand
GACGAGAGGGATCACATGTGCGGGATCGTCGGCTACATCGGTCATCGGCAGGGCGCTCCTGTGCTGCTGGAGGGGCTGCGCCGGCTGGAGTACCGGGGCTACGACTCGGCGGGCCTGGCGCTGGTGCAGCGCCGGCGGCTGAAGGTGCACAAGACGGCGGGCCGGGTCGAGGACCTGCGGCGACTGGTCGATGACGCCGCGCCGGGCACCGTCGGCATCGCGCACACCCGGTGGGCCACCCACGGCGAGGTGACCGACGTCAACGCACACCCGCACCTCGACACGGCCGGCCGGTTCGCCGTCGTGCACAACGGCATCGTGGAGAACGCCGACGAGCTGCGCGCGCAGCTCGTCGCGGCCGGCGTGCAGCTGGTGTCCGACACCGACACCGAGGCGCTCGTGCACCTGATCGCCGCGAAGGCGGAGCAGACCGAGACGCTCGAGGCTGCCGTGCGTGCGGCACTCGCCGGCGTCGAGGGCACCTACGGGCTCGTCGTGCTCGACGCGCAGCGGCCCGACGAGCTGGTCGTCGCCCGCAACGGCAGTCCGCTGGTGCTGGGCATCGGCGAGGGCGAGACGTTCGTGGCCTCCGACGTCGCCGCGCTGGTCAGGTACACCCAGCGGGTGGTGTACCTGGAGGACGGCGAGATCGCCACCGTGCGCGCCGACGACTTCCGCACCAGCGGGCGCGCCGAGACGGTGGAGCTGTCCGAGGAGGACTACCAGCTCGGCCAGTTCGAGGACTTCATGCGCAAGGAGATGGCGGAGCAGCCGGAGGCGGTGCGGCGCGCGCTGCGGGGGCGGCTGGATTTCCGGTTCAACACCACCCGGCTCGGCGGCCTGCGCCTGGACCCACGGGAGCTGCGCGCGGTGCGCCGGGTGAAGTTCCTCGGCTGCGGATCGGCGTACTACGCCGGCCAGCTCGGCGCGACGCTGGTCGAGGAGCTGGCCAGGATGCCCGCCGACGCGGAGCCGGCCTCGGAGTTCCGCTACCGCAACCCGGTCGTCGACTCCGACACCCTGTACGTGGCGATCAGCCAGTCCGGCGAGACGCTCGACACGCTGGCCGCCGTGCAGGAGCTCAAGCGCAAGGGCGGCAACGTGATCGGCGTGGTCAACGTCGTCGGCAGCGCGGTGGCCAGGGAGTGCGGCAGCGGGGTGTTCCTGCACGCGGGGCCCGAGGTGTCGGTGGCCTCGACGAAGGCGGTCACCAACATGACCGTGACGTTCGCGATGCTCGCGCTGCTGCTGGGCCGCGTGCGGGACCTGTCGGCCGCGAACGGCGAGCGCCTGGTCGCGGCACTGCAGGCGCTGCCCGGTCAGATCGACCAGGTGCTGGAGACCGATGCCGAGGTGGCCGCCGTTGCGAGCAAGTTCGCGCACGCCGAGCACATGTTCTTCGTCGGCCGGGTACGCGCATGGCCGGTGGCCAGGGAGGGCGCGCAGAAGCTCAAGGAGATCTCCTACCTGCACGCCGAGGCGTACCAGGCCGCCGAGCTCAAGCACGGCCCGCTGGCGCTGATCAACCCGGCGATGCCGAGCGTCGTGGTCGTGCCGGACGACGAGCTGCTGGCCAAGAACATCTCCACGATCGAGCAGATCAAGGCGCGCGGCGGCCCGGTCATCGCGGTGACCAACGCGACGCTGCCGCCCGGACTGGTCGATGC
>DATAYB010000619.1:0-4216 GCA_036272795.1 Pseudonocardia sp. | reverse complement strand
ACCAGCAGGTGCCGGAACCCGGCCTGGTGCATGGCCAGCGCAAGGCCACCGCCGCCACTGAACAGCTCGACACTGTTCAGCTCCGCGTTACCCACCTCCAGCGTCGCCACTCCGGGACCTTATCCGCCACCCGGCCGGTCGCATTGACCCCGCGCTCGACCCCACACCATGATGATGATCCCGCCCATCGACGGGTGGGATCTGCCCGGCACGGGGCTGGGCGCGGGAGGTGCGGCGGGATGGCTGCGGTGGAGACGGTCCGGGGTTCGGTCGAGCTGGCGCACCTGGGCGTGACGCTCATGCACGAGCACGTCTTCGTGGTGACCCCGGACGTGATGCAGAACTACGGCGACGAGTGGTGGGACGAGGACGTCCGGGTCGCTGACGCGATCAAGAAGCTCGGCAAGCTCAAGGCGGCCGGGGTGGACACCATCGTCGACCCGACGGTCGTCGGGCTGGGCCGCTACATCCCACGGGTGCAGCGGGTCAACGCCGAGGTGGACATCAACATCATCGCCGCGACCGGGCTCTACACGTTCGACGCGATCCCGCACTTCTTCCACTACCGGGGTCCCGGCACGCTGCTCGGCGGGACGGAGCCGATGACCGAGATGTTCGTCAGGGACATCCGGGAGGGCATCAGCGGCACCAGTGTGAAGGCCGCATTCCTGAAGTGTGTGGTCGAGGAGGCCGGACTGAGCCCGGACCAGACGCGGGTGCAGGCGGCGGTCTGCGAGACCCACCAGGAGACCGGCGTCCCCATCACCGTGCACACCAACTCCGCGCACGAGACGGGCCGGCTCGCGCTGGAGTTCTACGCCAAGCACAACGTGGACCTGACGAAGGTGGTCATCGGGCACGCCGGCGACAGCAACGACCTCGACTACCTCAAGTGGATCATGGATCAGGGCGCCACCATCGGCTGTGACCGGTTCGGGCTGGATATGTTCAACCCCACCGCCGACCGGATCGCCACCATCGTCACGCTGTGCGGCCAGGGCTACGCGGATCGCATCGTGCTCAGTCATGACGCGGCCTGCTACATGGACTTCTTCTCCGGCGAGCAGGCCCAGGCGATGCTCAAGGCGGCCGCGCCGAACTGGCACTACCGGCACATCACCAACGACGTGCTGCCCGCGCTGCGTGAGGGCGGCGTGACCGAGGACCAGATCAAGACCATGCTGGTGCACAACCCGAAGCGCTACTTCGCGGCGGCGGGATGACTGCCGGCACGCCGTTCGACACCGCCGGGATCACCCGGGACGGGCGCGGCGTCGCGCACTACGCCGACCTGCCGGCCTCGCTGGTCGAGATGCTGCGCGCCAGCGTCGAGCGGGACCCGGACACCGAGGCACTGGTCGAGGTCGGCAGGGGCGACGAGGGGCGGCTGAGCTACCGCGAGCTGTGGGACCGGGCGGCGCGGGTGGCAGGCGGGCTGGTCGACGCGGGCATCGCCCCTGGCGACCGGGTCGCGAACCTGCTGCCGGCCGGGAACGACTGGGTGCTCGGCTTCCTCGGTACCCAGCTGGCCGGCGCAGTCGCGGTACCGGTGAACACCCGGTTCGCCCAGCCCGAGATCGACTACGTGCTCGGCGACTCCGGGGCCGCCATTGTGCTGCGACCGGGCGAACCACTGCCGGAGGGCCCGCCGCACTCGGTCGACCATCTGCGCCACGACGACCTCGCCGCGATCTTCTACACCAGCGGCACCACCGGGTTCCCCAAGGGCGCGATGACGACCCAGGAGAACTTCCTGGCCAACATCGAGACGGCCCTGCGCGTGGTCCAGCTGGACCGGTCGGACGGGGTGGAGCAGCGCGGCCTGATCTCGGTGCCGCTGTTCCATGTGACCGGCTGCAACAGCCAGCTGCTGGTGCACCTCGCGGTCGGCGGCACGACGGTGGTTCTGCCGACCTTCAACGTGCAGGACTTCCTGCGCACGATCGTCGATGAGCGGATCAACCTGCTGACCACCGTGCCGGCGATCTACGCCCTCGCCATGGCACAGCCCAACTTCGGCGAGTTCGACGTCAGCGGGGTGAGCCGGCTGTCCTACGGCGGCGCGCCGATGGCCCCCGAGCTGGTGCGCCGGATCACCGAGCGGTTCCCGAACGCCAGGGTGGGCAACGGGTTCGGGCTCACCGAGACGGCGTCCATCTCGACGTACCTGCCGCACGAGTGGGCCGCCGAGCACGCCGACTCGGTGGGCTTCGCCGCGCCGGTGGTGGACCTCGCGCTCGACACGCTGCGCGGCCCTGGCGACGTCGGCGAGCTGCTGATCCGGGGGTCGAACGTCGTCGCCGGCTACTGGAACAAGCCGGACGCCACCCGGGACACCTTCGTCGACGGCTGGCTGCACACCGGCGACCTGGCCCGGATCGACGACGAGGGACTCGTCTACATCGTCGACCGCGCCAAGGACATGATCAACCGCGGCGGCGAGAACGTGTACTCGGTGGAGGTCGAGAACGCGCTGGCCGGGGCGCCCGGGGTGGCCGACGCCGCGGTGGTCGGGGTGCCGGACCCGGTGATGGGCGAGAAGGTCGGCGCTGTGCTGGTGGCCGCGCCAGGCGGTGCGTTGGACCCCAACGCCGTGCTCGACTACCTCGGCGACCGGCTCGCGGACTTCAAGATCCCGCAGTTCGTCGTCGTCCGCGCCGATCCGCTGCCGCGCAACCCCGGCGGCAAGATCCTCAAACGCCAGCTCCGCGAGCAGGTCGAATGGGGCAAACCCCTACGCGGCCGCTGACCCGCTGCATCGTCGCTGGTCAGAACCCGTGAGTGGTATTGGTCGCTAATAGCGACCAATACCACTCACGGGTTGGTTGGGCTTCGAGTGGGGAGAAGGTGGTGGACCGATCGGCCCCGAAGATCTTGTCGAACGTGGTCGAACCCGTGCGGACGGAGTACCCCCGGGATAGCTACAACGATTTACTTAGGCTAGCCTTATTACCGCCTGAAGAGTCCAGCCTTCGGGCGCAGTGGGGGGTGGAGTGTCGGGAGGGCCGGCGGCGGTTCGGGCCGACCCTTCCGACACTCGGAACGCTCGGTCGGCCGCGCTCAGCCGGTCTGGACTGTCGCGTCGAGCTTGTCCAGTACGCCGTCGTAGATCTTGCGCAGCCCGCCAGGGGCGAACGTGCGCTCGAAGAAGCCGCCGATCCCGCCGGCCCCGTTCCAGGTGGTGTGCACCTCGACAGTGCTGTGGCCGCCGTCGGCCGGGCTGACCGTCCAGGTGGTGACCATGCTGGAGTTCTGGTCCTTCTCGACCAGTGCGCCGTCGGCCTCGCTGACCTCGACGAGCTGGTCACGGACCCGCTTCTCGGTCGCCGCGAGCTTCCAGTGCACGAGGCTGCCGGCGCCCTGTCCGCCGGCCTTGAGCTCGTAGTCGCTGTAGTGGTCGGTGAGGATCTTGGGCCGGGTGCTCTGGTAGTCGGCGAGCGCGGCGCGGACCTGCTCGACCGGCCCGTGGATCACGCGCTGTGCGGTGACGGTTACCTGTGCCATGCGCCCATCCTGCCCATCCCGGCGATCAGCCGGCGCAGCGCCCACTCGAACTCCGCGCCGGCCGGTTCGGGGGTGCTGTCCGGGCTGCTGCCGCCCGGGCCGCCGGCGTCGGGGTCGCCGTGGCCGAACGGGTGCTCGTTGAGCAGGTGGCCGAGCAGCAGGTGCCAGAGCGCGCGGTAGCCGCGCAGCGCGTCCGCCTCGGAGAGCCCGGCCGCGCGCAGCAGCGCCAGGCCGTGCTCGAGTAGCGGCCGGGTGCCGGCGGCCAGCTGCTTGCCCTCGGCGATCACCTTGGCCGCCCAGTGATGGGCGGCCATGAAGTCGTACACCGCCAGCCATTGGGCCGCGATCGCCTCGGTCGGCGGGTCACCCGGTGCGGGTTCGACGATCGGGAAGCTGACGGCCAGATCCTCGGTCAGCAGGCCGAGCAGTTCGGCGCGATGCGCGATGTGCCGGTACAGCGACGCCTGGCCGGTGCCCAGCTCGGCGGCGACCCGGCGCAGGGTCAGCTCGCCGATGCCCTCGGTGTCCGCGATGTTCCGGGCCGTCGCGGTGATCGCCGCGCGGCTCAGAGGCGGCCGCTGCGCGGGCGCGGCCGGCACGGGCCGCGCCTTGGTCTTGTCGGGTGTCACGCCTGTCACGCTCCTTGCGAACATTGTTCGCAGCAAGTTAGCGTGCCCTTGCTGCGTTGCGAACGTCGTTCGCAGTCTAGAGG
>DATAYB010000618.1:0-5747 GCA_036272795.1 Pseudonocardia sp. | reverse complement strand
CCGTGGGACGGGCCGGTGTCGTGGCGCAAGCCGACGACGTTCGGCCTGTCCTTCGGCCTGACCGTGCTCAGCGTGACCTGGGTGGCGTCCTTCCTGCGTATCGGGGAACGGCGGAGGGCGGCGCTGCTCGGCGGGTTGCTGCTGGCCAGCGTGGCCGAGGTGGCGTTGATCGACCTGCAGGCCTGGCGCCGGGTGCCGTCACACTTCAACTTCGAGACGCCGTTCGACACCCGGGTGACCATGGTGCTGGCAGCCGGCGGGGGAGTGCTGTTCGTGGTGCTCGGCGCGCTGTTCGTCCAGTCGTTGCGGCCGCAACCGGGGCTGGATCCCGAGCTACGGCTGGCCGTCCGGCTGGGGTTCGGCGCGCTGCTGGCCGGCCTGGCCGTCGGAGGGGTCATGATCGGCATCGGTACCGCGCTGGTCCGGGCAGGCGACCCGCAAGCGGCCTACCACGACGCCGGAGTGTTCAAGCTCGCGCACGCCGTCGGACTGCACGGCATCGCGGTGCTGCCCGGCCTGGCCTGGCTCACCGGCCGGGTCGACTGGCCGGCGGGAGCGCGCCGGTCGGTGCTGCACACCGGCACCGCCGGCTACCTCGGGGTGCTGGCGTGCGCGCTGTGGGTCGGTGCGAAAGGTGGCCTCAGTTCAATAACTGTGTTTGGTATCGCGTTGGCCGGGTCATTGCTGGTCAGCGCGGCGTTTCGGGTGATCGTGGCAACCCACACAGGTAAACGGGTGGTATCCGAGAGCGTCGTCAGGTAGTCGACAGCGCGCGCACAGTGCAGGATGAGCGGGTGAGTGCAATCCAGCCGGCCATCCCGCAGTCGCCCCTGTTCGGCTCCGTGGACGACGTCACGGAGCGGCTGGCGTCGGTGGGCTATCTCGCGTCGACGGCGGCCGCGACCACGGTGTACCTGGCCGACCGGTTGGGCAAGCCGCTGCTGGTCGAGGGCCCGGCGGGTGTCGGCAAGACAGAGCTGGCCAAGGCCGTCGCGGCGTGCACCGGCTCGGGGCTCGTCCGGCTGCAGTGTTACGAGGGCATCGACGAGGCCCGCGCGCTGTACGAGTGGAACCACGCGAAGCAGCTGCTGCGGATCACGTCCGGGCAGGGCCGCGAGTCGTGGGACGACACGCGCGACGATGTGTTCTCCGAGGAGTTCCTGCTGCCGCGCCCGCTGCTCACCGCGATCCGCCGGGACGAGCCGACGGTGCTGCTGGTCGACGAGATGGACAAGGCGGACGTCGAGGTCGAGGGCCTGCTGCTGGAGGTGCTCTCGGACTTCCAGGTGACCGTGCCGGAGATGGGCACGATCTCGGCGAAGCGCCGGCCGTTCGTGCTACTGACCTCGAACTCCACCCGCGAGCTCTCCGAGGCGCTGAAGCGACGCTGCCTGTTCCTGCACCTGGACTTCCCGGACGCCGAGCTGGAGCGCCGGATCGTGCTGACCCGCGTGCCCGAGCTGCCCGAGAAGCTGGCCGACGCGCTGGTGCGCACCGTGCGGGTGCTGCGGGGGCTTGAGCTGCGCAAGGCGCCCTCGGTGGCGGAGACGATCGACTGGGCGCGCACGCTGCTCGCGCTCGGCCTGGACACGCTGGACGACGACGCCGCCAGGGCCACCCTGGGCGTTGTGCTCAAGCACCACTCGGACGCCCAGAAAGCCGCCGCCGAGCTGCGTCTCAACTAGAGCTCCGTCTCAACTAGGGGGACCCCATGGCCTCGCCGCCGCCGCACGGACTGCCCGGGCACCTGGTCGACTTCGTCGGCGCCCTGCGCACGCACCAGGTACCGGTCGGCCCCGGCGAGACCGTGGACGCCGCCGCCGTGCTCACCGCGCTGAACCTGCTGCGCCGCGAGGAGCTGCGCGAGGGGCTGGCCGCCGCGCTGCTGCGGCGGTCGGGCCAGCGGGCGGTCTTCGACACGCTGTTCGACCTGTACTTCCCGATCGCGCTCGGCCGGGGCCAGTCCGAGGTGGAGGTGCCATGGACGCCGGACGGTGAGGTCGACCTCGACGCGCTGCGCGACATCCTGGCCGACCTGCTGCGAGACGGGGACGACGCGGCGCTGCGCGAGCTGGCCAGGGCGATCGTCGACGCGCTCGGCCAGGCCGGCGGCGGGCAGGGCGGCAAGGGTGCTGGCCAGGGTGGCCAGGGGCCGAAGAACTGGTCGGCCTACCAGGTGCTGCGCCAGCTCAGCCCGGAGACGCTGCTGGCCCGCATCCTGTCGGACCTGATGGCGGACAACTCGGACGCGTTCGCCGAGGAGGTCGCCCGCCGCGAGATCCGGCAGCGCATCGCCGAGTTCCGCAAGATGATCACCGAGGAGGTCCGCAGGCGGACCGCCGAGACGCGCGGCCGCGACCAGGTCGCCAAGACGGCGGTGCCGAAGCAGGCCGAGCAGGTGGAGTTCCTGTCCGCCTACGCCGACCAGCTGGCCATGCTGCGCCGCACGGTGCACCCGCTGGCCCGCCGGCTCGCGAGCCGGCTCGCGGTGCGCCGCAAGCACGCCAAGCGCGGCCAGATGGACCTGCGCCGCACGCTGCGCCGCTCGATGTCCACCGGCGGCGTGCCGATGCGCCCGGCCTACCGCACCCGCCGCCCCGGCCGCCCCGAGCTGGTGGTGTTCTGTGACGTGTCAGGCTCGGTGGCCGGTTTCAGCCACTTCACACTGCTGCTGGTGCAGGCGCTGCGCGAGCAGTTCAGCAAGGTGCGGGTGTTCGCGTTCGTGGAGCGGGCCGACGAGGTCACGCACCTGTTCGCCCCCGGCAACGACCTGGCCAGCGTGATGACGAAGGTGCTGCGCGAGGCCGAGTTGGTCACGTTCGACGGGCACAGCGACTACGGCGGCTCCCTGGCCAGCCTGGTCGAGCACTGGCCGGACGCCGTCGGGCCGCGTAGCTCGCTGCTCATTCTCGGCGACGCGCGCACCAACTACCGCGACCCGAACCTGGCCGTGCTCAAGCGGCTGATCGGGCAGGCCCGGCACAGCCACTGGCTCAACCCGGAGCCGCGCCGGCAGTGGGGCAGCGGCGACTCGGCGGCCCTGCGCTACGCCGAGCTGCTGCCCATGCACGAGTGCCGCACGGTCGCGCAGCTGGCCGAGGTCGTGGAGTCGCTGCTGCCCGTCTGACGGGTTCCGGTGCTCAACCGGCGACGGCCTCGATGAGGCAGACCTGGTCGACGCCGGGCAGCGGGCGCAGCGCCGCGAAGCGCAGCCCGGAGCGCCGGAAGAGGGTCTGGAACTCGGTGAGCGTACGCACCTGGCCGCCGTAGATGGCCAGCATGTGCAGGTCGCTCAGCGTCGGGTCCCTCGGCACGCCCGTCGCGGTCGTCGTCGGCAGCACCCGCTCGATGATCATGATTCGCCCCCGGGCGGGCATGGCCTCCCGGCAGCGCCTCAGGATCATGGCGGCGCGGTCGTCGTCCCAGTCGTGCAGGATCCACTTGAGCAGGTAGAGGTCCGACCCCGAGGGCACGCCGTCGAAGAAGTCGCCGGTGGTGATCGTGCAGCGGTCGTCGACGCCGGCGGCGGCCATCACCCGGGCGGCGCTGGCGACGCAGTCCCCGCTCTCGACGAGCGTCCCGTGCACTCCGGGGTGCTGGGTGAGGATCGCCCGCAGCATCGTCCCGTCCCCGCCGCCCACGTCGGTCACCGTGGCGAAGCGGCCGAAGTCGAAGTGTCCCGCCACGGCCGGCGCGATCCGCTCGGTGAGCAGCCCCATGGTCGCGTGGTAGGTCGTGGCGAGGGTGGGCCGGTCGGCCAGGTAGTCGAAGATCGGCATACCGAAGGCCTCGACGAACCCGGCCCGCCCGGTGCGCAGGCTGGCCTCCAGGTTGGACCACGACCGCTGGGTGATCGGGTTGGTGTAGAGCCAGACGAGGTCGTGCAGCGAGCCGGGGTGGCCGGGGCGCAAGCGGTCGCCGAGGGCGGTGAGCGCGTACCCACCGGGGCGGTGTTCGGCGCACACCCCGAGGTCGGTGACCGCCCGCATCAGCCGCAGCATGCGGTCCGGTGGGATGCCGTAGTGCCTGGCCAGCTCGGTCAGGTCCGCGACCCGGTCCCCGATCACCTCGGCCAGCTTCATCCTGGTGACGGTGTCGAGCAGCCAGGTCGCCTTCGCGCCGTGCAGCCAGTCGAGCAGTACGTCGGTCCCGTCCGCGCGGGTGTCGGGTGCCGGGGGCTTCGTCTGGGTCATCCGGGTTCCTCCGAGAGGTGAGCTGTGCCATGCTCGGCACTAAGTTAGGGTTACCTAACTAAAGCACCTCAAGTGGACTTGAGGTCAAGGGGCGGTCACGCGGAGGGGGCAGCCGTGCGCGAAGGACACGGGCAGGTCGGGATCGGGGAGGCGGCGGCGACGTTCGGGCTGGCCGTGTCCACGCTGCCGTACTGGGAGCAGCGTGGGCAGATCTCGCCGGCCGGGCGCCGGGGGACCTGGCGGCGGTACGGCGCGGACGAGATGCACCGGATCGGGCTGATCCAGCTGTGGCGGGACGCCGGGATGCTCAGCCTGGAGAGATCGCCGCCGTGCTCGCGGGCACTGATCGGGAGCACGACTGGCGCGCCCCGGTGGCGCGTCGGCTCGTGGCGCTCGGCGAGCAGCGGCGCCGGTTGGCTGCCGCCATGGACCACCTGGAGCACCTGCTGACCTGCCCGGACGATCACCCGGCCGAGCAGTGTCCCTACCTGCGGCAGGTGACCAGCGAGCGGCTGGCGGCGGCCGCGAGCCGCCCGGCCACCGGCTGAAGCCGCCAGCTGGGGGAGCCCGGCCGGACCTCAGCCGGGCAGGATGTTCGGGTTGAGGTGGAAGACGTTGTCCGGGTCGTAGCGGGTCTTGATCCGGGCCAGCCGTTCGTACTTGGCCGGGCCGTACGAGGTGCGGACCCGGTCCGACTCGTACTCGGCCATGAAGTTGACGTAACCGCCGGTGTTGCTCGCGTACGGGCTCAAGGCCTGCCACAGCTCGCGGACCCAGGCGCGGTCGTGGGCGAGCACGCCGGGGTCGGGCGTGGTGGCGGTGATGTTCACGAACCAGCGCGCGGCGCGGCTGCCCCCGAACGCGGTGGCGTCCTCGGCCACGTCGGCGTACGCACCGCCCAGCGGGAAGATCGGCAGGAAGGACAGCGGGGACTGCTTCCTCGGCAGGTGCTCGGCCAGCGTGTCGATCAGCGCGTCCGGTAGCTCGTCGACCTCGAGGCCCTTCTCGTACGCGTGGATGCCCCACGGCGCGCTGGCGTCGAGCATCTGCTGCAGGGCGGTGTAGGGCAGCTGCGTGACGAACTCGAACGCCGGCGTCAGCCCCGCGCGGATCGGGGCGAGCAGCGCGGCGTGGTCCTCGACGCTGCCGAACCCGGCAACGATCAGTCCGCAGCCCGGCGCGAAGTGGTACTGCTCCGGCACGAACGGCTCCGGGGGCGCGCAGAGCCCGGCGGCGAGCAGGCCACCGGCGTCGCGGGGCAGGCTCTGCAGCGCCTCCCGGGAGACCCGCATGGCGTCCGCCCGCCGGTCCAGCTCCCAGAAGAACATGGCGAAGTGGATCAGTGGCCCGACCGGCCGCAGGTGGAACTCGAACTCGGTGACCACGCCGAAGTTGCCGCCCCCGCCGCGCAGCGCCCAGTACAGGTCGGGATTCTCGTCCTCGGCGGCCCGCACGACCCGGCCATCGGCGAGCACCACCTGGGCGGAGATCAGGTTGTCGCAGCTCAGGCCCATCAGGTTGGTCAGCCAGCCGAAACCGCCGCCGAGGGAGAGC
>DATAYB010000617.1:0-6669 GCA_036272795.1 Pseudonocardia sp. | reverse complement strand
GTCGTCAGGCGGCCTTCTGGTCGGGGCGCTTGTGGTACTGGTCGACGTACTCCAGCCCGGTCAGCTCCATCAGCGAGTACATGATCTCGTCGGTGACCGAGCGCCGGATGAACGGGGAGGACTCCTGCCCCTCGTAGCGGGAGAAGTCCATGGGCTCGCCGAAAGTCACGCCGATCTTCGCCCACCTCGGCACCCGCGCGCCCGCGGGTAGCACCCCTGCCGTGCCGGACAGCGCCACCGGGACGACCTTGGCGCCGGTCGAGAGCGCCAGCGATGCGACCCCGGTGTGCCCTCGGTGCAGCCGCCCGTCGCGCGAGCGCGTGCCCTCCGGGTATAGCGCGAACACCCCACCGGCGGCCAGCACGGCACGGCCGGCATCCAGCGCTGCCAACCCGGCGCGGGCATTGCCCCGCTCGACGGGCACGTAGCCGAGCCCGTCCAGGGTTCGCGCCATCAGCCGCCCCTTCAGCCCGGGTCGGTTGAAGTACTCCGCCTTACCCAGGAACCGGACCTGCCGGGGCACCACCACGGTGATCACGCCGGTGTCCACCTCGGCCCGGTGGTTCGCCGCCAGGATCACCGGTCCCTGGGCCGGCACGTTCGACAGTCCGCGCACCTCAGGCCGGTACACCCCGCGAACCAACGGTGCCAGCACGCCGCGCAGCATTACTTCGATCAAGGAAACCCTCCAGGCAACGAGTCAATTCTTCGCGCCCCGGTATTCGCGCCGCGTCCGCGCCAATTGACCCGGTTCCGTGGCGGGATCACCGTGTGGGACGCCCGATTGGGACCATCGCCGGTGATGAAAGTGCTGCAGGCATGTGAACAATGTCGAAACTCACCGATAAACGATGCTGAGGTTCACAGCCAGAGTTAGCAGTATAGGTTCCCGGCGGCGGCGATGTCATCTCAATCAACACGCTCGGGGAAGTGACGCCCCCGGGACGCGCCGTCGGTGTGGCCGGCGACCGACGGGCTCAGGAGCCGGTCGGCAGGTTGCACGCCTGGTTGGCGTAAATCGGGCCGACGATCACCGGCAGGTTCGCGGGCGGGTTCAGCACGGCCGGTACGCGCCCGGTGAGGGTGTCCTCGCAGGCGTTGGTGGCGGCCAGCGTGCCGTCCTGGCCGCCGATCCACATGTCCAGGTGGGTGTCGGCACCGGGTGGCGGGCGACTGGCGCCCGAGTCCTCCACGATCACGTACCGCCGGACAGTGGGCAGGTAGAACCGGGTGCCCGGCTGCCAGGCCATGGCGCCCTGGTGGCCGGGTACGGCGACGGTGATCGGGTCGGTGAAGGTGCCGGTGCCGCCGGCCTGCTGGTGCAGCACCGGCTCGCCGACGATCGAGGAGCCGGGTGGGGTGTTGTCCTGCCAGGAGTAGCCGGTCAGCCAGATGTTCAGCTGGGCGGGCGCCGGCGGCGGGGGAGCTGCCGGGGGAGCGGCTGGGGCCGGCGCGACCGGGGTCGGTGGGGCGGCCGGTGCGGGTGGTGGGGCGGCCGGCGGGGCGGGGGCGCCACACGCCGCGACCGTGACCAGGGCGGCCGCCGCCAGCGCGACCGCCCAGCCGCCACGGCCAGAGGGGCGCGGGGTGGACCGCCATGACTGCTTCACGCGGCTCACGCTACAAGCGCGAAGCTGATGGATCGGCCAGGTCGACGGCCCCCGCGCACGGTCGGCGTGCCCAGTAGGGTCGGGCGGACCGATGGCTACCCGTACTGGAGGGGCAGTGGGTAAACCTCGTGTGCTCATCGTCGGCGGTGGTTTCGCCGGCCTGCAGGCCGCCAGGGCGCTCGTGAAGACTGTCGGCGACGGGGTCGAGGTGACACTGGTCAACTCGACGGACTACTTCCTGTACCTGCCACTGCTGCCGGAGGTCGCGGCCGGCGTGCTCGACCCCCGGCGGGTCACCGTGTCGCTGGCCGGTGCGCTGCGCGGGGTGTCCTGCGTGCTCGGCGAGGTGCATCGGGTCGATCTCGCGGACCGCCGGGTGGCCGTGCGCTCCCCGGAGGGCGCGACGTCCGAGCTGAGCTACGACCGGCTGGTCGTGGCGGCCGGCAGCGTCAACAAGCTGCTGCCCATCCCGGGGGTGACCGAGCACGCGCACGGCTTCCGGGGGATCCCGGAGGCGCTCTACCTGCGCGACCACATCACCCGGCAGATCGAGCTGGCCGAGCACTGCGCCGACCCGGCCGAGCGCGCCGCGCGGTGCACGTTCGTCGTGGTCGGCGCCGGCTACACCGGCACCGAGGTCGTGGCACAGGGGTCGCTGATGACCGCCGCGCTGGTCAAGGCGCGCCCCCGGCTGCGCGACCAGCCGATCCGGTGGCTGCTGCTGGACCTGGCGCCCCGGGTACTGCCCGAGCTCGACCGACGGCTGGGCCGCACGGCCGACCGCGTGCTGCGCCGGCGCGGCGTGGAGGTGCTGACCGGAACCTCGATCGCCGAGGCCACTGCCACCGGCGTCCGGCTCAGCAACGGGACCGAGGTCGCCACCCGCTCGCTGGTCTGGTGCGTGGGAGTCCGCCCCGACATCCTGGTGGCCGGCCTGGACCTGCCCACCACGCAGGGCCGGCTGACGGTCGACGAGTACCTCACGGTGCCCGAGCACCCCGAGGTGTTCGCCTGCGGCGACATGGCGGCGGTGCCCGACCTGACCCGTCCCGGCCAGCTCACCGCGATGACCGCGCAACACGCGCAGCGCCAGGGCAAGGTCGCCGGCCGCAACGTGGCCGCCTCGCTGGGCTGGGGCGAGCGCACCGCGTACCGGCACCGTGACCTCGGCTTCCTCGTCGACCTCGGCGGCACGAAGGCGGCCGCGAACCCGCTCGGTATCCCGCTGTCCGGGCTGCCGGCGTTCGCGGTGACCCGCGGCTACCACCTGGTCGCGATGCCCGGCAACCGCGTGCGCGTCGCGGTGGACTGGCTGCTGGACGCCGTCCTGCCGCGCCAGGGCGTGCAGCTCGGCCTGGTCCGCTCCGGCGCGGTACCACTGGACTCGACCGCTCCTGAGCTAGCCACCGGGCAGGGTGTCGCCGATCCGCGCAGAATGGCCTCTGGACCGGCGACACCGTCGGGCCGCGGCGAGGAGGAGCACAGGTGAGCGTCACCGAGGACATCGTGACCCAGATCCACCAGCTCGAGGACCAGCGGTTCGACGCCGCGGTCAAGGGCGATCTGGAGACGTTCGGCAGTCTGTGCGACGAGGAGCTCGCCTACACGCACAGCAACGGCGTCGTGGACACGCGCGAGGCCTACCTGCGCAAGTGCGCCGACGGCTACTACGTCTACCACCGGGTGGACCACCCGATCGACCGTGTGATCGTGCTCCGCGAGGACACCGCCGTCGTGGTCGGCCAGATGAACGCCGACATCACCTCGAACGGCGTGGAGCGGCAGCTGAAGAACAACATCACCGCCGTGTGGACGCGCCGCCCGACCGGCTGGAAGCTGATCTCGCACGCCTCCACACCCCGCAACTACTGACCTCGTACACCGAGGGGCGGGAACACGCTGGAAGACCGAGGCGCGCGGTCACGAGTCCGGTACCAGCTCTTCACAATTCGGTACTCGTGGCTCAACAACAGCAGCAGGCCGATGACGAGCAAGCCGACGCCGCAGCACTTGAGGGTCATCTCATTCTCGCGCACCAGGAAATAGGCGCCGGCGAGCTCGTAGAACAGCCCGAGCACTTGAAGCCTCAATGCGGAACCGCGGCACGGGGTCAACAGAGAGCGCCGAAACTCCCGATAACTGTGAAACTTCGTACCGCCATTCATGACGCGCCGTCCACCTGAACATTGATGCCGACCTGCAGGCCGGCGACATTGTTCACGGCCACCGTTCCACCTGAGGAAGTGCCGTTACTGTCCGTCGCCGTGCAATGGGTCTTCGTGCCGACCGTGGGATTGGACAGGTCGCCCGGGCAGGACACGGCGGTCGGCCGCGATCCTGTGTTGCGCTCCAGGTAGTCGGCAGCCATGGTCTCCAGCTCGTCCTGGAACACCGTCAGGCTGTCGACCTTGACGCTCACCCCGACACCGCCGTCGGCGACGGTGGTGACCGTGACGGTAGCGCCGGCGCTCCGCCCGTCACTCAGCTGCACCTTGCAGCGCGTCGTGGTGCCGACCCCCGGATTCTCGAGGTCTCCCGCGCACGAGACCGCGGCCGGCCTGCTCCCCAGCGACGGTGCGAGCATGTCGGCGACGTGGCTCTCGATGTCGGCCTTCTTGACTATGAGGTCCGCGAGCACCTGCCGTGCTGTCGGTCTCTCCAGCAAGGTCAGTGCGGCCGGAGCGCCGCGTGAGGCACCATTCGGGAAACTGCCGACCGTCGCTATCACCGCCGCGGCGGTGGCCACAATGGTGAGAACGGTAAACAATACGACACCGGCGATGACCAGGCCGACTCGAGCGCCGTCATGATACCGAGTACGGCGCATTGGTTTTCCCCTCACCAGAACCGGGCCGACTCCGGCCAGTCACATTCCCTGTCGTCAACATGGTCGCAGTGTCGACCACGCCGAACGAGAGTGCGGGCCCGCCGCGAAGCAGGGGGAAGACCCCACTCGGCAGGTCGGGCCACCCCGGCGCTCCCCGTTTCGCGGCGCCCGCACGCATATTGAATTGCTGACGATGTTGTTCACCCGCATACTCCGCCGATGGATGACGATGGCGAGCTGCTACTGGCCGGATATCTGTCCGTGCCGCGCGCCGTGCGAGCCGACCGGCTCTCGCCGATATTGCTCCCTGAAATGCTGATCAGCATCAGCGACTGCTTGACCGGTGTCGAGCACGGACCTGACCCAGCCACGCCGTGGCACCTCGACCCTGCCGGAGCAAGGCGCTTCGAAGGGCATCTGCTCGCCATCGGGTTCAGCTGCGGCGATGCAACCGAACGGCTGGCCGAATTGGACGGTTCCGCTGCACCGGAAAGTGCGGACCTGCTCGCGGCGTCCCACCCCATGCCGCCCGAAGCGCGGGTTCGCGGATTCGAACCGATTGGAGTGGAGGGGGAGTTATGGAGTTTCCACTCATGGTTGTGCCACGGTTACGAAACAGAGGTGGCCACAGTGCTCGGGATACTCCCGAACCGCTGGGGTCTGCTCGACACGTGCCGACAAGCCCATGACGTTCTCGACTGGATGTTGACATCCGCCGTCGGCGTGGAGCCGGTCCACTGGACCGCCGCCGCGATCGCGGAGTGCGACTAACTCAAGTGCCTGCCAGCCCGCCGAGTTCGACCTGGATCGTCCGTTCAGTCCCACCGCGAGCGACTGTGGTCGACCTCGGCACAGACCCGAGCCCGATGGCGGAATTTTGTTTAACATCGTCATTGCTGCCACCGTCGGCGAGGGACGTTCAGTCCGACGATGGGTCCGCTCGGGTACCAGACACAGTCCTTCGTCTTCGGCGGCTTCGTCGCCGCCGCGCACGCACTCGGTGAGGTCCCCGGGGGCACCGATGATGGGCCGGCGCTTCGACACACGCGGCTTCGTCGGGCAGCTCCGACCCGCACTGGGCCTGGACGCCGCCGCGTTCCTGTCCCTCGGTCTACGCCGGACACGCTCCATGATGATCATTTCGAAGTCTCGTGCTCCAGCGCCGGCTACCGCGCGCGTCCTGGGCGACAGGATTCTCGACGTTCTACGCCTCATCAGGACTCGGTTACGGTGTTGCCGGCTTGGCGGCGGCGGGACTGCTCCGCTCCCTGGGTTCGAGCCTCGCGTTCGTGGTCTGCGGTGGGCTCAGCCTTCTGCTCGGCCTCGTCGCGATCCTCGCGGAGGCCCGTTCGAGGACAACTGGCCGTTCGCCGGGTCGGGCGCGAGTTACTTCTTGAGGCGGCGGCTGCCGCCGTGCCAGTCCTCCTGGCGGCCGACCTCGTCGTCCGTGACGCCGAACGCGCGCAGCTGGGGTCGTTCGCGCAGGCTGCGCTTGAGCTCGGCGAAGCCGGGGAACCGGGCCAGGCCGATCACGTGGTCCCAGAGCTCGGTGGCCTGTTCCTCGCTGGGCAGCCGGCTGATCACGGGGCCGAAGAACGCGACACCCTCCGGCGGCTCGAAGTGCAGGATCGGTGTGCCGACGTCCTTGCCGGCCAGGGCCAGCGCCTCGTCGGTCTCGGCCTGGATCACCACGTCCCAGCTGGCGTCGTCCAGAGCGTCGGCCAGCGACTCGGGCAGCCCGGCGTCGGCCAGCGCCGGCGTGACGAACCCGGCCGTACCGCGCAGCCCGGCGTCCGCCTTCGACTCGGGCGACGGGACGGCGTCGAATATGCGCCCGCTGAACGCCGGGTACAGCCGCGCGACCGCCTCCCGGCCGTGTGCCTCCCGCGTGGCGGCCGCGACCCGCAGCAGCCGTAGCCCCGCGGTGTGGCCGGCCTCGTACTCCGGCGGGAAGTGCGTGTCGTAGTCGATGTGCGAGTTGAGCAGCCGCAGCGAGATGAACCGCCAGTCGACCGTGTATTCGCGCTGGGCCTGCACCTGTCGCACCCATTTGCTGGTCATCCAGGCGAACGGGCAGACCGGGTCGAAGTAGAAGTTGATGTCGGCGTTGCTGTCGGCACTGACCACGTTCCCGAGGCTAGAGCACCGCGACCACCGCCGCTGCCTAGTGTCCTGTCGCCGAAGTCATTGACGAAGATCCGGTGATCCAGATGGATGCATCGCAAGGCGGAG
>DATAYB010000616.1:0-9184 GCA_036272795.1 Pseudonocardia sp. | reverse complement strand
GGCGCCCACCGAACGGCCGTTGCCCGGGGGCGGCGGAGCCAGTGAACGCACCGGGGAACCGGCCCGGCCCGGCGGGGGCCCGGCGGCGGCGAGTGGCCGCCCACCCGGTCCGCCGGTGGACGAAACCTGTCCGCCGGCGGCCGAGCCCTGGCGACCGCTGGGTGGGCCTTGGCGGCCACTGGATGAGCCCGGACCACCGGCCGCCGGGAACCAACCACTACCGGTCGAGTCGGTGGGCGCGAGCCCGTTGGCCGGGCCCGGGCCACCGGTCGGGGCCGGTGACGCGCCGGTCGACGAGGCGGACGGTGCGAGTGGCTGGCGGCGGCGGTCCTGTCGCTCGCGGACCGGGGGCACCGCCTCAGCCTCGGTCGGCGTCTCCCGCTCGGCCCGGCCCGAGCCGGTGCGGGACCGCGCGAGGCCGGGCATGACCACGACCTCGGTCGGGTCCTCGTTGCCGGGGTGCTCGGCGGGCGACCCCGGCTCGGCGGCGGCCGGCTCGGCGCTGTGCTCCGCGTCGGCGGACTTGTCGGCGCCCTCGCCGTCGTCGGGCCGGCCGTAGCCGTCCGAGTCCTCGTCGGAGTCCTCGTCCGAGTCCTCGTCCGAGCCCTCGGCGAGCAGCGCGCGCCGCTGCCGGGCGCTGCGTTCGACGGCGGCGGCGAGCAGCACGGACAGCATCAGCCCGAAGAGCAGGGTGGCGGCGAAGACCTTGATGCCGGTGGTGCGCACGGGCGGCGCGACGGCGGCCGGCACGGGGGTGTCGAGCTTGAGCTGCGCGCTGGCCGGCACCCGCTGGTCGTTCTGCAGCGTGACGAGCCGGTCGACCAGGCGCTGACTGACCGCGGTGACCGAGGCCAGGGCCTTCGCCGCGCTGTCGCCGTCGGCGCGCACGGTGAGCATCGGGGCGTCGGGCTGCGCGGTCAGCGTGTAGGGCGGGGGCGTCTGGCGGCCCCGGGTGGCGGGCGGCTGCAGGTCCCTGGCGAGCTGCGTGGCCAGCGCGGTGGCGGTCGCGAAGGAGTTGCTCGAGCCGTCACCGGCGGAACCGGCGGAGTCCCCGTCGGAGGGGTCGCCGTTGGCCGCACCACCGCTGTCCGAGGAGCCGTTCGCCGCACTCGCCGGGCCGTTGATCTGATGGACGACGGACGCGGTGTAAACGGCAGGCATCTGGGTATAGGCGAGGTAGGCGATCCCGACGGACGCCAGCACCAGCGGTACCAGCAGGTACCACCGTCGGGCTGCCATCCCTAGAGCCCGGAACACGCCCACCCGTTCACCTCTTTCGGGCCGACCACGAACGCGTAGAGTACCGAGACGTTCACAGGGGGTAGCACAGGGGGCCTGCTAGAAGCGTACCGACACGCCGTGACCACCGGAAATTCGGGCCCCCGCCAGCCGGCCGACGTCGACGCCACGCTCAGGACTGCCCGTGGCCGTACGGGCTGTTGCTCGTCAGCGGAGCCATCCCGAGCACGAGCCTGGTCACGTGGAACGCCTCCGCGTACCGGGCGTGGCACTGGACGCCGCGCAGCCGGGCCAGCCCCGCGGTGGACTCGCGGTCGAACGAGGGCCGATCGCGCTGCGAGCCGTAGTGCTCCAGCATCTTGTCGATCTTCTCGCGGAGCACTGGCTCGGCCAGCGGCGAGTAGAGCCTGGTCTGGTGCAGGTCGCCGTCGTGCTGGACGATCTCGTAGCCCAGTACGAGGTGGTCCGGGAACGCCACCGGCACCAGCTCGGCGACCATCCGGCGGTCCGGGTGACCGTCCAGCGCGGTCGGCGCGAAGATCAGGCTCGGGTCCGCCCTGGCCCGCAGGTCCTCCAGGGTCCGCTTGACCCGCTCCCACCGGGTCGGCAGCTGGCCGAGCGGCAGGTCCAGCACCGCGATCTGCAGCCGTGCGCCCGGGCAGAACGCGGACAGCGCGGCCCGCTCCTCCTCCTCGCGCAGGCTGCCCCCGCCGGTGAACGTGACGGCGGTGACCCCTACCCCGGGGTGCGCGCGGCACAGCTCGAGCAGGGTGCCGCCGCAGCCGACCACGATGTCGTCGCAGTGCGCACCGATCAGAACGACGGTGTCCAGCCGCTCCGGGAGCAGGGTGAGCACGTGGGGAGACCACCTCGTCGGCCAGGATCGGCGGTGGCTCCACCGATCACGGCCGGCAGTATCTCACCCCCTAGGGGGACACTCGCACCGACCAAGTTGACTAGTTGTCCCAGGACAACCCAGGTGCTCATCCGAACGAGTGTCACCCAGGTGAGAGATGCCACTGAGCCAGGGTGTCGACCGGGCGTCGGCCACCTCGTCGACCCCGGCCGGCCGGGCGCCGCCGGCCATCCCGTCGATGCCCGAGAGCCCGTGCCAGGCGAGGTTGACCAGGTGCCCGGCGACCTCGTCACGACCTGGGCTGCGTACGTCCAGCCACCACTGGCCGGTCAGCGCGACCATGCCGACCAGCGCCTGGCTGTACAGCGCGGCCAGCGAGGCGTCCACGCCGCGTAGGGCGAACTCCCTGCCCAGCACGTGCTCGACCTGGCCGGCGATGTCCCCGAGCAGGCTGGAGAACATGCCCGAGCCGCCGGATGCCGGCGAGTCGCGGACCAGCACCCGGAACCCGCCGGCGTTCTCGTCGATGTAGCCGAGGAATGCGTCCGCCGCCTGCAGCAGCAGCTCGCGGGGGTGTCCGGCGGACAGCGCCGAGACGATCCGGTCCAGCAGCCGTCGCATCTCACGGTCCACAACGACGGCGTAGAGCCCTTCCTTGCCGCCGAAGTGCTCGTATACGACCGGCTTGCTGACCTGGCCGCGCTGGGCGACCTCCTCGATCGACGTACCGTCGAAGCCCCGCTCCGCGAACAGCTCGCGGGCGACCTCGATCAGCTGCTCGCGGCGCGCGGTGCCCGTCATCCGGACCCGGTGCGGCGCGGGCACACCCCCGTTCTCGCTCGCGACGCCGGACCCGGTGCCTCGCGGACCGGCCTCCGACATCAGCTATTGGGCATCGGCCGTGGCCGGCTCGACCGACTCGCGCAGCTTGGCCAGCCGGGCGGTGGTCGGCCACCGCACGTCGCGCGCCCAGCCGAACTTCTCGAACATCCAGATCAGCCGCGCCGAGATGTCGATCTGACCGCGGAGCACGCCGTGCCGGGCGCAGGTCGGGTCGGCGTGGTGCAGGTTGTGCCAGGACTCGCCCATGCTCAGGATCGCCAGCGGCCAGAAGTTGCGCGACTTGTCGCGGGACACGAAGGGTCGCCGCCCGATCATGTGGCAGATCGAGTTGATCGACCAGGTGACGTGGTGCAGGATGCCCATCCGCACCAGGCCGCCCCAGAAGAACCCGGTGAGCGCACCCCACCACGACCATGTCACCAGCCCACCGATGACCGCCGGCAGCGCCAGGCTGGCGATCACGAACCAGGTGAAGTTCTTGCTCACCCGCACGATCGCCCGGTCGGCGAGCAGGTCAGGCACGAAGCGGTACTCGTTGGTCTCCGCGCGGTCGAACAGCCAGGCGAAGTGCGCGTGGATGAAGCCCCTGGCCACCGCCAGCGGCGACGTGCCGAACAGCCACGGCGAGTGCGGGTCGCCCTCCCGGTCGGAGTAGGCGTGGTGCCGGCGGTGGTCGGCAACCCACCGGATCACCGAACCCTGTACCGCGAACGAGCCGGCGATGCCGAGCGTCACCCGCAGCCAGGGCTGCGCCTTGAACGACTTGTGCGTGAAGTACCGGTGGTAGCCGACCGTCACGCCGAGGCAGCCGATCACGTAGAACGCGACCATCATGCCCAGGTCGTGCCAGTGCACGCCCCAGCCCCATGCGAGCGGGAGGGCGGCGAAGAACGCCACCATCGGCACGATCACGAAGATGTAGATCAGGGCGTGCTGCCATGCGGGGCGTTCGCCGGACAAGATCGGCTGGGGGCCGGCGGGGGCCTCGGCGGTGCTGGCCATGGAATGGTCACCTCAGAGGTCAGAGAGCGTCGGTTCACAACCGGTTACGCCACCGTAACCTACGCTAGCGTAGGTTGGCCCGCCACCGTCCGACACCACGAAGCGCCGAGCGACGGCGTGTCATGCCCAGCATGGTGTGTCGCGGTGACGATGCGGTGCCGCGCGGGTGTCCCTGGACTGTCCCGCGCGTGCCGTCCCGGCGCCAGGGCCCCGCGACGCGTGTCACCATGGGGCGGTGGGAGGATCAGGCGGTCCTCGCGACGATCCGCCGTGGTGTAAAGGCAGCACCTCGGATTTTGGTTCCGATGGTCCAGGTTCGAATCCTGGCGGCGGAGCACCTGCTCAGCGTGGGTGTCGTGCTCGTTGTCGGTCCCGAGTGGCGGCCGTGGTCAGCTCGCGGCCGGCCGTGCTCACCCCGCCTTCGGCGCGGCCGCCTCCAGCGCGTCGATGTCCCCGGTCATCAGCATGTCGAGGTGCGCGGTGAGGTGCTCGGCCGGCCAGTCCCACCAGGCCAGCGCGAGCAGCCGGTCGATGTCGGGCCGGGCGTAGCGGGAGTGGATCATCCGCGCCGGGTTGCCACCCACGATGGCCTAGTCGGGCACGTCGTCCACGACGACCGAGCCGGCGGCGACCACCGCGCCGTGCCCGATCCGCACGCCCGGCATGACGAGCACCTGGTAGCCGAGCCAGACGTCGTTGCCGACCACGGTGTCGCCCCGGCCTGGCAGCCCGGCGAGCAGGTCCATCCGCTCCGCCCAGGCGCCACCCATGATCGGGAACGGAAAGGTCGAAGGGCCGTCGATCCGGTGGTTGGCGCCGTTCATGACGAACCGCGTGCCCTCGGCGAACGCGCAGTACCGGCCGATGACCAACTTCTCCGGGCCGTAGTGGTAGAGCACGTTGCGGGTCTCGAACGCGGTGGGGTCACCGGGGTCGTCGTAGTACGTAAACTCGCCCACCTCGATCAGCGGCGAGGTGACCAGCGGCTTGAGCAGCACCACCCTGGACTGGCCGGGGACGGGATGCAGCACGGTCGGGTCGGCGGGCAGGGCGGGCACCCAGGTCACTCCTCAAACGGCCGGGGCACGGCTCACCGCGCACGGAACGGGGCCGGAAAAGCCGGCGGCTCGGCACGCCGGCCCAACCCTGAAGGGGGAGAGCCGAACCGGCGTGCCGAGCACCTGGCAGCACACTATGACACTGCGTGCCCAGTTGGCTACTGTCCGTCGAGAAACCGCTCGAACCGGTACCAACCGGCCGAGGGGCGAGCTCAGGCGCGCGGGCGGGTGAGCAGCAGGACCTCGGTGCACATCGGCTGGAATCCGCTGGCCAGCAGCGTCCGCAGCACGCGGGCGTCGTGCAGCGGGGCGGACCCGAAGAGCATGCCGCGCTCCGGGATCACGGTCTTCGCGGCGGACAACAGCTCGCGACCCACCCGGCCACCCGACCCCTCGTCGACCCGGATGTGCACGTCCCACCGGTCCCCGGGCCCGTGGCCGATCGCGAACGCACCCGAGGCGCCGAGCCCCCGGTAGCGATAGCACTTCACGTCGGTGCGGTAGGCGGCCCAGCCGGGCTCGGGCTCGCCGCCCGGCTCGACCTTGCCGTGCAGATAGCCCGACCGGTGCGGCGCCGAGGTGAGCAGGCTCGCGTACATCGCCGGCCCACCCAGCCGCTCGCGCAGCGCGGCCAGGAACACGCCCAGACCGCCGGACGGGTCGGTCGACTCGTCGCCGATCCGGCCGGCCAGGTGATCGTCCACCCAGTGCTGCCCGACGTCGGCGGCCACCATCACGTGCTGGGCGAAGAACGCCACCGCGTCGCACGGCCCCGGCAACGCTCCGACCGAGGTCGCCACCCCGTCCGGCGCCGGAAACTCCCCGTGCGCGGCGTCGAGCAGGGTGCGCGTCAGTGGATGATCAAGAGCAACACTCATCGTGGACTCCCCCGTGCAACTCGGCGAACCCGACCGGCGGGCTCGACATCTCCCCAGAGCAACAGCTGAACTGTGAATCGTGTCACACTCGTGGGGATTGGCCGTCACACGAACGGGCGTCTCCGACCAGCGGTCACCCCGCTCCAGCCGCACGTTGCCGGCTGTGTAGGGCAACTCGCGGAGGCTGACGGCGGAGGCCGGCCGAGTCCGGCGGAGGCTGACGGCGGCGGCAGCCGGCGGCGGCCGGCGGCGGAGGCCGGCGCGCAGGCGGCTGGCGGTCTGGGGCGGCCCGCTGCGATCTGTTGCGACTTGTCGTTGGAATTAGACACGGCAAGTGGCTCTTGTCGCGGCAAAGAGCCACGACAAGTCGAGCGGCCGGCAGCCGACCGGCCACTTGCCGTTGGAAATAGACACGACAACTGCCACCTGTCACGCCAAACAGACACGACAAGTCGAACCACCGACAGCCCACCAGCCACTTGCCGTGAGAAATAGGGGCATCAAGTCGAGCTCGGGCGGGCGGCCGGGCCTACGGCTGGTGAGTTACCAGGGGCGGGCGGCGGCGCTTCGGCTGAGTTTGGGGGGCCGGCGGTCCTGTTCGACGGCCTGCTCGGCGGCCGGGCGTCCCGGTCGGGCCACCCGGTGCGCGCGCGTAGTCGAACGCGCCACGGGCAGCGCCCCCGACTGCTCGACAGACCGCTGCTCCCCCGGCAACTCCACAGACCGCTGCTCCACAGACCGCTGCTCCACAGACCGCGGCACCACAGACCGCGACTCACCCCACAACTCCACAGATCGCGCTTCCACAGATCGAGGCTCGGCAGACCGCGCGACCGGAACAGACCGCGCCACTGGAACAGACCGCGCGACCGGAACCTCACCTGAGCGCCGCGTGGGCGCACCCCGCACCGACCGCCGGCCCCCCGAGGGAACCCGCTGCACCGGAACACGCTGCACCGGAATCCGCTCACCCACCGACCCGGCCCGCTCACCCAGCGGCCCGGCCGGTTCAAACGCCGGGGCCGCGGCCGGAGCGCCGACCTCCGCCGGAGGGTTGAGCACGGCGATGAGCTCGGCGGTCGTCACGGTGCCGTACTGGTCGGAACGCCGACCGGGTGTCCCGACCGAACGCCGGTCCAGCCGCTCGGCGAGCCGGGTCCACCATGCCGGCCCGACGGCGCGCGGCGGTGTGCCGGGCCGCGTCCGGCCGAGCCCGCGCAGCAGCGCCGCCGACACGAACACCGCGATGACGAACAGCACCAGTGTGATCGGCACGTTGTAGCCGCCGATCGAGGTCAGCCTCGCGGCGGGCGCGGTGGACGGCGGGAAGAGCGCGTAGTCGACCAGTCCGGTGCTCTCGAGGTAGTCCATGTGCCGGCCGATGAACTCGCCGGCCTCGATGGCGAACTGGCGGACCAACTGGTTCTGGGTGCCCGAGCGGACCCCTTCGACCAGTGGCATGACCTCGCCGTGCGCGGACCGGACGAGGTTGACGAACGTCTTGTCGTAGTTCTGCTGGGACGCCCCGGTGATCTCGGACATCCAGACTTTCTGCTGGTCACTGGGCTGAGTCGGCAGCGGGACGCCGAGCTTCGCCGCCGCCTCGCGCAGGTCGGCATCCAGCTGGGAGTGTTCGACGCCGATCTTGCGGCCGACCTCGCGGACCGCGGGGCTGCTCGCGCGCTGGGCGGCCTGCTCGGCGCTCGGCTCCTCCCACAGGTCGGCCTGCCGCACCTTGATCAGCATGTCGCGGTCGGAGGCGCCGAGCGGGCCCCAGGGCGTGTCGACCGTGCCGCCGCCGAACAGCGCGGACAGCGACTGCGGGGAGGACGGGGACCGCCCTGCCAGCACCACCGATACGAGGACCGCGACCAGCACGGCGGCGAGGACCGCCCAACGGACGAAGCGGACAGCGGGGAGCACCTGCAACAACCTCTCAGACCATGTCGAACTGTTCGGTGTGCACGCGCGCCGGCTCGATACCGAGCGCGTGCAGTGCCGACAGGACGTCGGTGACCATCTGGGACGGGCCACAGACGAAGTATTCGATCTTGTGCCGGCCGGAGCGCTCCGGTAGCACCTCACGCAGCAGCACGCGGTCGATCCGCCCCGAGCGCCCCGTCCAGTCGCTCGGGGGCCGGCTGAGCACCTCGACCAGGGTGAGGTCCAGCTGGTCGCCGAGCTCGCGGAGCTCGTCGCGGAACAGCAGTTCCTCGGCGGTGCGCGCACCGGTCAGCAGCAGCACAGGGCGGCCGTCGCCCCGGAACGCGAGAGTCCGCAGCATGCTGATCATCGGCGTGATCCCGACGCCGGCCGCGATGAGAACCAGGGCACGCCGGTGCAGGCGGTCGTCCCAGGTGAACGCGCCGTGCGGGCCGTCGATCCAGACCGGGTCACCGGGCCTCAGGCCGCCGACCGACGACGTGAAGTCACCGACGTTGCGAATGGTGAACTCCACCGCCTCGGACTCCCGGGGGCACGAGGTGATCGTGAACGGGTGCTCCTCGGCGGCGACCGACCGCTTGACCCGCAGCCACGCGAACTGGCCCGGCTCGAAGGCCATGGTGGAGACGTCGAAGCCGTGCCGTGGACGGCGGGGGCCGATCACCAGCGTGTGCACGTCGTCGGTCTCGGCGCGCACCTCGAGCACCTCGTAGGCGGCGCGCCGGTCGAAGCAGGGCCGCCACACCCAGCGGTAGCTGAGCACGCCGAGCACGCCGGCCAGCAGCAGCCCGAACGCGCCGCGCAGCACGGGGTCGTTGACCAGGTGCTGCAGCCACCAGATGTGCAGCGCGGTGAGCACCAGCACCGACCCGGCGAGTACCAGGTGCGCCCACCGCCACAGCCCGTACCGCCTGCGCACCCGGTGCCGCAGCACGGCGAGACCGATCAGCGCGATGAGGGCGACCGTGGCACCCACGGCGGCACGCGACGCCTTGGTCCACTGCCGGGGGTCGAACAGGGTGACCGAGTTGGGGTTGGCCGCGAGCACCAGGATCACGTGCACCAGCACCAGCAGCGTCACCAGCAGGCCGAGTGCCCGGTGCACCCCGAGCACCCCCTCGATGCCGAGCGCGCGGGTCAGCGACCGCAGCCGCGACGGCGCGACCACCGCCGCGACCAGCAGCCCGGTCGCCAGCAGGCCGGTCTGTACGGAGAGCTGCGCGGCGAGCGGGTTGTCGCTGCCGGTGACCAGGCTGAGCAGGGTCGGGCCCAGGAGTGTGAGCAGGAAAACGGCGGCCCACAGGATGCGGGCCTTGCTGGGGAGCATGCCGGCGACTGTATGACCGCTTCGGCGGCGGGCCGGC
>DATAYB010000615.1:0-9290 GCA_036272795.1 Pseudonocardia sp. | reverse complement strand
GCCCCGCTGCTTCACGTCCACCCCGGCCGCGACGAACTCCGGCGGGTACTCGCCGCCGACGCCGACCCCGAAGTCGAACCGCCCGCCGGACACCTGATCCAGGCTGGCCACCAGCTTCGCCAGCACCGCGAGCGGGTAGACGGGCACGATGGTCAGCGCGCTGAGCAGCCGGATCCGCTCGGTGGCCCCGGCGGCGGCCGCCAGCGCGACGAACCCGTTCGTGGTCGGGCCGTGGAAGAACAGGTGCTCACCGACGGCGACCTGGTCGAACCCGGCCGCCTCCGCCCGGCGCGCCTCCCCGGCGATGTCCGACTGGTCCAGTCCCACCGTGACGCCGACCCGCATGCACCCTCCCGGTCCGTTTCGGTCCCCCGCCCGCCATCCTCGGGCCTGGCCCGCCTCGGTGCCATTCGGCCCCGCGCCGGCGGCCGGGAGGGCGCTGCCGGAATCCGCGACTCACCCCGACGGAATCCCCGACTCGCGGGAGGTTCGGGCCGGCGGCGGCCCAGCGCGGCCACCGGTCAGGCCAGTGGGTCAGGCCACTGGCGTCGAATTGGACCTGGTCTCGTGCCACCCGGTCGACTGGACTGGCCCTGACAGGGCGCGCGGGCTGCCGGCTGACCCTGTGAGGCCAGGACTGGGGGGACACGATGGTCAGTGCGGGGGCGGCGGGCGGGATCGGCCTGGTGGCGTTGGGGTTGGTGCTCACCCCGGGGCCGAACATGATCTACCTGGTTTCGCGCTCGATCACGCAGGGCCGGCGGGCCGGGCTCGTCTCGCTGCTCGGGGTGGCGGTCGGCTTCCTGGTCTACCTTGCCGCCGCGACCGCCGGGTTGGCCGCGATCTTCACGGCGGTCCCGGTGGCGTACACGGTGCTCAAGCTCGCCGGCGCGCTCTACCTGCTGTACCTGGCCTGGCAGGCGCTGCGCCCCGGCGGCACCCCGGTGTTCGCGCCGACCCCGCTGCCTCCTGACCCCGCCCACCGGCTGTTCGCCATGGGCCTGGTCACCAACCTGCTGAACCCGAAGATCGCGGTGCTCTACGTGGCGCTGTTGCCGCAGTTCATCGACCCAGTGCGGGGCGCGGTGGGGCTGCAGAGCTTCACACTGGGCAGCATCCAGATCGCCGTCGCGCTGACCGTGAACGGCCTGATCGTGCTGTCGGCGGCCACCTTGTCACGGGTGCTGGGCCGCCGCCCCGGCTGGCTGAGGGTGCAGCGCTACCTGATGGGCGGCGTGCTCACCGCGCTGGCCGTCCGGCTACTGCTCACCGACCGCGCCCGCCCCGCCACGCCGTAGCTCAGCACCGCCAAGCTCAGTGCACGCCCTCCATCTTGCGCCGGATCCACGGGCTGAGCGCCACCACGACCAGGCCGATCACGATGGTCACGCCGCCGCTGATGCCGAAGTAGGGCAGTTCGTGCTGGGGCGAGTAGAAGCCGGCCAGCACACCGGACATCGAGGTGCCGAGGCCGACGGAGAAGAAGTACAGCGCCATCATCTGCGCGCGGAACGCCTGCGGCGCCAGCTTGGTGGTCACCGACAACCCGATCGGCGAGAGCATCAGCTCGGAGACCGCGAACACCGCCATGATGAGGAACACCGCGAGCGCCGGAGTGATCTTGCCGGGAGTGCCGGCGAAGATCAGGAACAGCAGGAACGCCGCACCCATGCCGATCACGCCGATGGCGAACTTCATCGGGGTGGACGGCGCCCGCTCCCGCAGCTTCGTCCAGACGACCGCGAACAGCGGGGACAGCAGGATGACCCAGATCGGCTCTTCGGAGGAGATCCACGCGGCCGGGGCGTTCCAGCCGAAGATGTTCCAGTCCATCCGCTCGTCGGAGTACACGGCGAGCGCGGTGAACATCTGCTGGAACAGCGACCAGAACGCCACGTTGGCGATGAACAGCGGGATGAAGGCGCCGACCCGGCTCTTCTCCACCGAGGTCACCTTGCCGCTGCTCAACATCACCGCGAAGTAGGCGACGGCGGCCACCGCGATCACACCGGTGGTGACCCATTTCAGGTTGGCCAAGGTCACCACACCGGTGAGCAGCACCAGCACGATCACCACGAGGATCCCCACGCCGACCATGACGGCCTTGCGGCGGGCCTCGGGCGGCAGCGGGTTGGTCGGCTGCTTGCCGTGATCGCCGAGGTTGCGGCGGAACACGACGTACTGCGCCAGGCCGAGCGCCATGCCGATCGCGGCGGCGCCGAAGCCGTAGTGGAAGCCCAGCTCGCTTTGCAGCACGCCGGTGAGCAGCGGTCCGATGAACGCGCCGATGTTGATGCCCAGGTAGAACAGGGTGAAGCCGCCGTCGCAGCGTGGGTCGCCCTTCGAGTACAGCGTGCCGAGCAGCGAGGAGGCGTTGGCCTTGAGCGCGCCGCTACCTAGCGCCACGCAGATCAGGCCAATGCCGACCCCGCTCAGCCCCGGCAGCACGGCCAGCGCGATGTGGCCGAGCATGACCACGAAGCCGCCGTAGAAGACCATCCGCTCCATGCCGAGCAGCCGGTCGGACAGCCAGCCGCCCAGCACCGTCGACAGGTAGACGAGCCCGCCGTAGGCACCGACGATGCCGGTCGCCGTGGTCTGCGGCAGCCCGAGGCCGCCTTGCTCGAGGGAGTAGTACAGGTAGTAGGCGAGGATGCCCACCATGCCGTAGTAGGAGAACCGCTCCCACAGCTCGACGTTGAAAAGGTTCACCAGGCCGATCGGATGACCGAATACGGTCCTCCCTGCCGGCCCCGGCTCTTGTTCGACCCGCGCTGTTGTCTCGGACATGGCCCACCCTCCATCCGCGCAGGGACGAAGGATCTGCCCCGCCCCGGCAATCGGAAAATCCTACTTCGGAGTAGTTCCAGGGCATACGCCCATCACGGAACCGGAGCAGCTTCGTTCGCGCAACAAACTGGTTCCGCCCGAGCCGGGCTGACGGGCGCCGAACCGCGGCCGAACCACTCGGCGGCCGCTCTGCTGTGCAGTTCGGTCAGCACCGGCGGAGCCGCGCCCATGTCTGGTGTGCAGTTCGGTAACCACCGGCCGCCGGGGCGAACGGCCGGTGGCGGCGACGACTCAGCCGGCCGAGGGCGCCTCCGCGGCCTGGGGAGTTGCGCTCAGCGGTTGCGGAGTGCCGGGGACCGGCACGCCACGCTCCCACGCGGGCTGGTTCCCGGGCGGCCGGAACAGCGGCATGACCTCCTCGGCGAACAGGGTCATGTTCTTCACGACCTTCCAGTTCGGCATGTCCCCGACCTGCATCGAGCCGCCCACGTGGATCCCGGCACCGAGCTCGTCGGTGTAGTAGGCCAGCTTCTCGGCGACCTGCTGCGTTGTGCCGACGATGATGTACTGCTCGTCCAGCAGGTCCTGGTAGCTCAGGTCGACGTGGTCCTTGATGCCGAACTTCTGCTTGCCCGTGATCATGCCGCGCAGCGACTGGCCACTCATGTAGCCGGGCGGCACCCAGTGGTAACCCGGGATCTTCATGCCGTGGTGGAACAGCCACATCATGTGGTCGCGGGCTTCCTCGTGTGCCTTGGCCTCGGTCTCCGCGACGTAGGTCGGCACGCAGAACGCCAGCTGCTCGGGCGCGGGCTCGTAGCCCTCCTCGTTGGCGGCCTTGCGGTACATGTCGTAGTTGACCTTGGTGAACGACAGCGGCGCGAACACCATCATGAACGGGTAGCGCCGCTTGGCCGCCTCCCTGATCGTCTCGAAAGAGCCCTGCCCGGGCAGCCAGATCGGCGGGTGCGGCCGCTGGAACGGCTTCGGCCACGGGTTCACGTACGGGATGTCGAAGTGCTTGCCCTGCCAGTCGAACGGCCCGTCGTCCGTCCACGCCTTGATGATCAGGTCGTGAGCCTCCCAGAACCGTTCCCGCGAGGTGGCGGGGTTGGCGCGCAGCGAGTGGTACTCCATGCCGGTGCCGCGCACGAAGCCGGAGATGATCCGGCCGCCGGAGATCACGTCCAGCATCGCGACCGACTCGGCCACCCGCAGCGGGTTCTCGTGCAATGGCAGCGCGTTGCCGATGATGCCGACCCTGATCTTGCTGGTCCGGGCCACGATGTGGCTGGCCATCACGTTCGGGTCGGGCATCGTGCCGTAGGCGTTCTGGTGGTGCTCGTTGACGCAGGTGCCGTCGTAGCCCAGCTTCTCGGCGAGCACGGCCTGGTCCAGGTACTCGTTGTAGAGGCGGTGCCCGACGACGGGGTCGTAGTTCGAGTTGGACAGCGTGACCCAGGTGGACTCGATCTGCTCCGGCGCCGGGATGTTCGGGTACGGCATCAGGCCGAAGTGGAAGAACTGCAGCGACTGGCTCACGCGACACTTCCCTGGAACTCGAGGATGGCGCGCGCGGTCAGCTCGGGCTGCTCGATCACCAGGCCGTGTCCGGTGCCTGGGATCCGTTGCAGGCGCGCGTCGGGCAGCAGCTCGGCGTACCGGTCGCTGGCCTCGTTCGGTACGAGCCGGTCGTTCTCGGCGCCGAGCACCAGCGCCGGGCAGCTGACCCTCGCCAGCCGGCGCGGCATCTTGCGGTCATAGCGTGGGTTCCAAACCAGCCTGGCCAGCGTGGACTGCTCCTCGTACAGGTGCACGGCGACGTCCGGATCGGTCGCGTCGACCATGACCTCGCCGATGTTGGCCGGGTCGTTGAAGATCGTGCCGAACAGCTGCTCCGGCGTCATCGCGAACAGGTCCGCGAACGGCAGCTTGCCCGGCACCTGGATGCCGACCGGCGTCACCAGCGTCAGCGAGCGCAGCCGGTCCGGGAACAGCGTCGCGTAGGCCGCCGCGACCCAGCCGCCCAGCGAGTAGCCGACCAGGTGGAACCGCTCCAGGCCGAGCGTCTGCCGCAGGTCGTCATAGTGCAGCACCAGGTCACCGATGTCGTCGAGCCAGTCCTGCATCGGCGTGCCGCCGTACCCGATGTGCTCCGGGGCGATCACGTCCGCGCCCTGTGCGAGCGCCTCGTGGAACCGCAGCCACCTACCGGTGAAGCCCGCGCCGTGCAGGAACAGGACCGGCGCACCGACCGCGTCCGCCCCGCCGTCCGGCCCCACCGGCCCCCGGCGCCGCACCGCCACCGGGCTGCCCGCCACATCGATCGTCTCCGCCGCCACCTCTGGCACCGCGCCGGGTCTTGTCGCTGTTGACACATCCACCTCCATGACACACGTCTGTGTCGCACGTTAGGCCGAACGGCGCACCGGCGGCAGTGCACGAAAGCGGACACTCTGGCAACGACTCAGCGTTCGGGAGTGGTGCACGGCCTGCTCGTTGTTACCGAGCTGCACAGGAGGCAGGTCTGGGAGGGAGCAGGCCTGCCTGGTGTGGAGTTGGGTAACGACAAGCAGGCCGCGCCGGCCCGGAACCTGCCCGGTGTGGAGCTCGGTAACAACACGCAGCCCAAACCCGCCCACAACCTGCCCGATGTGCAGCTCGGTAACAACACGCAGGCCGCGCGGTCAGACGTCGACGCAGATCAGCGCCCATGGCTGGTCGTCGACGCGGGTCATGACCAGCGTCGCCGGCGTGCTCCCGCTGGTGCGCAGCTTGCGGCGCAGCACCTCCACATCGCCTGCCAGGCCGCGGCGGCGGATGTCGAGCGCGCCGATGTTGTGCGCGCGCAGCCTGCCGGCCAGGTCCCTCTCCCGCCACGGGGCGCTGTCGAGCACCCGCAGGGACCGGCCGAACGGGCTGCGCAGTGCCTCGTCCCCGGACAGGAACGCGATCCTCGGGTCGATCTTCCAGGCCCCCAGCCGCCTGGCCAGCTCCTCGACCAGCCCAGCCCGGGTCACCGCCGGGTTGGGGTCGAGCAGGAACTCCCCCGGCGGCCGGTTCGGCACCTCCGGCCCCGGCTCGGGCAGCAGTTGGTGGCCGCCCGGCAGCACGGTGGCCCTCGATCCCACGCCCGGGGTACTCAGCGCAGGGGACCAGAGCACGGCCTCCTTCAGCTCGCGGCCGTCGGCGACGAACTCAACCTCCCAGCCGGCCGGCACCGCCGCCCTGTCCAACCCCGGCGCGGCCTTGATCCCGACCGCCGGCACCCGCTCGGCCAGCGCGGTGCACCAGTCCAGCGGCGGTTCGCTCTCGCCGGTGCGCAGTCGGCGGCCTCCGGCGCGGCGGGCGGGGTCGACGAACACGGCGTCGGCGCCGGTGAGGTCGGCCTCCCGTACGTCGCCGAGCCAGGTCCGCACTGGCACCCCGTAGGCCTCGGCGTTGCGCGCGGCCATCCGCAGGTGCAGCCGGTCGCGGTCCACGCCGAGCACCTCGCCGGAGCCGGTCGCGGTCCCCGTTCCGGCCCCGGAGCCGGTCGCGGTCCCCGTTCCGGCCCCGGTGCCCGTCACAGCTCCGGCCAGCGCGAGCAGGTCACCGCCGATACCGCAGCACAGGTCGACCACCCTGTTCCGGCCGGCGTAGCGGGCCGCGCGGTGCCGGGCCACGGGTTCCGAGGACGCCTGCTCCAGGCCGTCCCTGGTCAGCCACATCGAGTCGGCGCGGTTGAACTTGGCCCTGGCGCGCTGGCGCAGCTCGTGCAGCGCGAGCGCGGCGGTGACCAGGTCGGCCGGGTACTCGCGGCGCAGCGCGGCGGCCAGCCGCAGCTCGTCGGCGCCGGCCGTGTCGGTGCCCGCGAGCCGGGCCAGCAGCTCCGCACCCGGCGGTGTGCTGAGCAGCTCGAGGTTCGCCGAGGCGCGGTCGGTGTCGGTCATCGGCCCCATCCTCTCCCAGCGCCCCGCTGACCCAAGCGCGGCCCGTTCTTGACTGATCTATACAAAACTTCGTAGGCTGGCCTCATGCCCCGGCCGCGCGAGTTCGACGACAGCACCGCGCTGGACGCCGCGATGGAGACGTTCTGGACCAAGGGCTACGAGGCCACCACCACCGCTGAGCTGTGCGAGAGCACAGGCCTGGGCCGGGGCAGCCTGTACAACGCCTTCGGCAGCAAGCTCGCGCTGTACGAGGCGGCGCTCGGCCGGTACACCGAGGACGGGTACGCCAGGACGCTCGAGATCCTGCGGGCTCCGGGCGCGCCGGGCGAGCGGTTGCGCGCACTGCTGCTGTGGGTGATCGACATGGACCTGGCCGACCCGGAGCGGCGCGGCTGCATGGCGCTGAACGCCTCGATGGACACCGCGGGCCGCAGTGGCCCGGTCACCGAACTGACCCGCCGGCACTTCGCGCTGCTGGAGCAGGCTCTGCGCGAGGTGATCGAGGAAGGCCAGCGCGCGGGCGAGCTCGCCCCCGACCGGGACCCGCTCCGGCTGGCCCGCACCCTGCAGAGCACCTACTACGGCCTGCGCATCCTCGGCGCGTCGACCCAGGACCGGGCCGTACTGCTGGACGTGGCCGAGGGGGCACTGGCCGCCCTGCACTGACCCGCCCGAGGTCGGCGGCGGCTTCGCGCTGCCCGCGTTTTGTACACATCAATCAAAAATAAGAGGGAACCGACATGCCAGCAGTGGTCTACATACTCGGGCTCGGCATCTTCGCCATGACCACGAGCGAGTTCATGGTGTCCGGCATGCTGCCCGAGCTGTCCGCCGGACTGGGCGTCTCGATCTCCGCGATCGGCTACCTGGTGTCGGCCTACGCGGCGGCGATGGCGCTGGGCGGCCCGGTCGTCTCGGCCGCCATCGCCCGGGTTCCTCGACAGAAGGCGCTCGTGGGACTGCTCGCCGTGTTCCTGGTCGGCCAGGTACTCGGCGCCGTGGCCACCGGCTACCCGATGCTGCTGGCGTCGCGGCTGGTCACCGGAGGCGCCGAGGCCGCGTTCTTCGGTGTGGGGCTGACCGTGGCGATGGACGCCGTGCGGCCGGGGTTGGCAGGGCGGGCATCGTCGGTCGTGCTCGGCGGGCTGATGTTGAGCAGCGTGCTCGGCCTGCCGCTGGCCACCCTGCTCGCCCAGTGGGGCGGCTGGCGCGGCGCGTTCTGGGCGGTGGCCGGGTTGGTGCTGGTCGCCGGCCTGGCGGTGCTGCACGCGGTCCGCCGTCCGTCCGGTGGTTCCCGCTCCGGTGCCGCGTCCGACTCCGACGCCGCCGCTGCGGGTGGGCTGCGCGCCGAGCTGGCGCAGTTCCGCAACCGGCGGCTCTGGGCGGTCTGCACCACGAGCATGCTGCACATCGGCGCGCTGTTCGCGGCGTTCAGCTACTTCGCGGCGATCTTCATCGAGCGCACCGGGTTCGCGCCCGAGCTGGTACCCGCGCTGCTCACCGGCTACGGGCTGGCCGCGGTGCTCGGCAACGCCGTGGTCGGCAGGCTGGCCGACCGCTTCCCGATGGCCGTGCTCGCCGTCGGGCTGGGCGCGCTGACGCTGCTGCTGGCCGGGTTCGCGGTGGGGTCGACGATGCCCTCGGTGGCGGTGGTCGCGGTGCTCGGCGCGGGCCTGGTCGGGCTCCCCCTGAACTCCGCGACGATCGCCCGCCGGATGCGCGTCGCCGCGAACACTCCCATGATCAACACGGTCGGGGCGTCGGTGGTCAACGTCGGCATCGCGATCGGCCCGACGCTCGGCGGCGTGGCGATCAGCGCCGGCCTCGGGCTGACCGCGCCACTGTGGATCGGCGCCGCACTCGCAGGGCTCGGCCTGCTCAGCCTGCTGCCGTACCTGCGCCGCAACCCGACCTCGGCCCTCGCGCCCGCCGCACTGCCGGCACACGACGTGGCGTCGGTGCCGAGCGCTGCAGCGGCGGCGCCCAGCGACTCGGTCTGCGCTCGTTCGTGAGCCCGACCCCGGGGGCGGCGGTACCGACCGGCGGAAAAATCCGCAGACCCGCCGAAACTGAGAATATGCTCGCCGGCATTGATGATCACGCCGTCTACCGGGGGTTTCGATGCAGTGGTACCTGAAGGTGCTCCGCCAGTACGCCGACTTCACCGGCCGCGCACGGCGTACCGAGTTCTGGATGTTCGTGCTGTTCAGCGTGATCATCTCGATCGTGCTGTCGTTCGTCGACTCCCTGATCTTCGGCAGGGGCCCGAACGGCGGCGGCGGGCCGCTCAGCCTGCTCTACTCGCTCGCGGTGCTGCTGCCCTCGATCGCCGTGTCGGCCCGCCGGCTGCACGACATCGGCCGCAGCGGCTGGTGGCAGCTGATCGGCATCATCCCGATCATCGGCTGGATCCTGGTGATCGTCTGGTTCGCCACCCCCGGCAAGGCCGAGCCGAACCAGTGGGGTCAGAACCCGAAGGCCGTCCAGTCCGGCGCCGGCGCACCCATCGCCTACTGACCCTCACCACAAGCGCAGGTCAGAACCCGTGAGTGGCGAGTTGGGTCATAG
>DATAYB010000614.1:0-3362 GCA_036272795.1 Pseudonocardia sp. | reverse complement strand
GGTGAGCTGGCTGGCGTCGGTGACCCTCGGCGTGACGGAGTTGTCCGCGACCGCACCGAGCGGCGTGCCGCACGCGCTCACCGCGCCTCGGCCACCCAGCCCGCCGAAGCTGATGATCAGCCCGACGCCGAGGAACAGCAGCAGCGCGGCGCCGATCGCCACCAGCGGCAACAGCAACCGCAACGCCCGGAACTGGCGCAGCAGCGGGCCGCTCACCGGCGTGACGCAGTCGGCTCAGTCAGCTCAGCTCTCGGTGCGGCACTCATCGGCCCGGGGCCGGCGCTCCCGCCGGTGCTCCGGTGGCCGCCGCGTTCGGGTCGTCGGTGGCCCGGTCGTAGCCGGCCACCTTCCACTCGGTGCCGCCGGTGTTCACCACGAGCACGACCAGATCGACGGCGTCGGTCGGTACCTCGACACGCACCGAGCGGGGTGACACGAGCACCGCGCGGGCCGGCCCGGTCACGCGGGTGGCAGGCACGTTGGCCGGGTCCACCGTGGACAGCACACCGAGGTACTCGTCGGTGGTGTACGGCCGCAGCCCGTTCACCCAGGTCTGCGTGGTGGCCCCGGCGGGGTGGCGGGCCCACGCCTCGGTCCAGCGGGTGGCGGCGGTGAGCGCGGCGCGCGGCGCCTGGGATGGGGGCAGGGTCTCCGGGGTCAGCTCGGGCACCGGGGGCAGCCGATTCTGCTCGGTCGACGGCGCGGCCTGCGGGGTCGGCGTGGCGATCGGCGCGATGGTCCCGTCGCCGGAGAAGATCCCGGGGTGGCCGTGCGACGGGAAGTTGAGCAGGCCGAACGCCGAGTTCAGGCCGAGCCCGAGCAGGACCACCACGACGAGGCAGCCGATCAGCCTTGCCGGCGAGCGCAGCGGCCACTGCCACAGCGTCCGGTACGCGGCACTGCGTCCCTTGGGTGACCTGATCGGCATCAGCGCACTCCCGCCGCGTCATCACGACTAGTCGCCACGGCCGCCGCCGGTGGGGTAGATCGGCTGCACGGGCCGAGGCCGGTAGATCCGGTACACCGGCACGCCGTCGACGAACTCCGGCTGCACGGGCTGGCGGCGCGGGCGGTCGGGCAGCGCGTCGGGGCGCCGGTAGATGACCCGGTCGTCCACCTCACCCGGGTCTGCACCGCCCGGCCGGAACCCGCTGGTGACCCCCAGCCCGCCGGCGCCCCCGCCGAGCGCGCGCCGCCCACCGACCTGGCCGATCGCCTGCGCGCCCGGCCCGTCCAGCTGCCCGCCGCGTTCGGTCGGCCGCCAACCGCCCGCGTAGCGCTGCTCCGGCACGACCGTCGCAGTGGCCTGTACGGTCTCCGGCCGGTAGGCGCCGCGCTCCGGCGGCCGGCTCGCGTCCGCCTTGCGCTCCTCCCACCAGCGCTGCTGGCGGTCGTCGGCATCGCTGCCACGCAGCCGCTGCCACATCCGGGACATGGGGCCGGTGCCGGCGCCGGGCACCACGCCGCCGAACTGCTCCCTGGTCAACGCGACCATGGACACCAGCCGCCTGAACGGCCTCGCCACCGCCCAGAGCACCACGGTGGTCACCCCGGTGATCAGTAGCGCCAGCCACAGGTCGATACCGCTGTCGGGTTTGAACAGGGAGATCACCAGCAGCGCGTGCAGCCCCGCCAGCGCGCCCACCACGAGCGTGTTGACCAGCGCGGACCCCGCCACCTTCGCCACCGTGGGCAGGACGTCCGGGCGCAGCACGCCGAGCACCGCGATCGCCGGCAGGCACATCACGATCAGCCGCAGCATGAGCATCGCGACGAGCACCAGCACCTTGGACAGCAGCTGGAACAGCGCGATGCAGACCGCCTGGATCACGGCCAGCACGCCGACGCCGATGCGGCTGCCGGACTTGCCCTGCAGGTACGGGTAGCGGTCGCCCATCTTGCCGGCCACGTCGGCGAACGCCTGCTTCTTCGCATCGACGTCGGCCTGCTGGGTCTTGCCCTCGGCGAGCTCGGTCTTGCTGAACGCCTGCGCGTCGAGCAGTGCGCGGCCGAGCTCGACGGCCTTCGGATCGGTCGGCGAGCCGAACTCGCCGCGCAGCCAGTTGTTGTAGACCACCTGATCGGTGAGCACGGTGGGCAGCGTGTCCACGTCGCCCTGGCCGAGCGCGTTGAGGAATCCCTGCTGCATCTGCGTGACGCCGTCCAGCAACAGGCTGTCGGCGACCCTCGCCCAGTTCACCGGTGCCAGGTAGGCCGCCGACCCGATCATCAGCGCGAGCGCGGCAAACCCGGCCCGCTGCGCCTGTTTGGCCAGGTCACCCCGGAACGCCAGCGCCAGCAGGATCAGGGCGAGCAGCAGCAGCGCCGGGCCGATGAACGTGCTGAACACGCCGTCGTACATGGCCTTGGTGGCCTTGGTCAGCACCTGGTCCAGCGGGGTCAGCACGTCGCCGCCCCTGGCCAGCAGGTAGTGCGCCCAGTTCACGCCGCCGACGGCGAACTTGGCGAGGTTGAACGTCTGGTTACCGAGCCAGGTGTCGGTGTTCACCGAGGGGTCGGACACCGCGCCCGCGCAGCCGAGGTCGTAGGTGTGCCAGACCAGCCCCGCGTAGCCGACCTCGGCGTACACGCTGTTCGGCGCGCCGACACCCAGCGGCGCCGGGTCGAGGGAGCCGACCAGCCCGGAGCCCGGCCGGTCCGGCTCCGGGGCGTCCTTGCAGTCGAACGGCGAGGCGTACGCCGGCGCCCCGATCAGCATCGAGCCGGCCAGCAGCCCCGCCACCACCGCGACCCGGGCCGCCCGGCCCCCCAGCTTCGAGCGGGCCGGCCGCGAGACGCCCGGCTCCGAGCCACCTGGCTCCGAAGCCCGCGCCCCGCGCCACAACGAGCCGCGCCACAACGAGCGGAGCAGGAGCGTGAGCAGCCCACCGCGCCGGCGCCCGCCGCCTGCCCCCTGGCGCAGGCCCATGACCAGCGCCAGTGCGACGACCAGCAGTACCGCGATCACGCCCGGGTCACCGCACGCCCTCGCCGGAGTGGTCCAGCTCGTCGAGGTCGTCCAGCAGGTCCATCTCGGCGTCGTCCACCGGGCCCCGGCCCGAGGCGCTCATCGGGACCGCGGTGCGCCGGCTCTCCAGGGAGCGCGCGCCGTTGGCCGGGCCGGCCACGGCCGCCGGTCCGGCCCCGTTGCCCGGCAGTGCCGGGCTGCCCCCGCCGCGCCCGAGCGCACCGCGCCCGTCTCCGCGCCCGTCTCCCCGCCCGTCTCCCCGCCCGTCGCCACCCCGGCCGACCGCCGGCGACGGCGGACCGGACGTGGCCACCCGCGCCGCGTCCGGGTTGGTGTCCAACGCCTCGGCGAGGTGGGCCAGGTGCGGTGCCTCCATGTCGATCCGGATCTTCTC
>DATAYB010000613.1:0-9706 GCA_036272795.1 Pseudonocardia sp. | reverse complement strand
CCGGTCAGCCTGAGCACCCTGGGCACGGGGGTGCCGCCCGGTGGGCACGGCATTCTCGGCGTCAGCTTCGAGGCCACCCACGGCGAGCTGCTGGACTCGCTGCGCTGGACGACCCACCGGGGCGGCCGACCCGTTGACCAGCGCGAGGAGCTGCCACCGGAGCGCGTGCAGGCGGTGCCGACCACGCTGCACCGGGCGGCCGAAGCCGGTGTCTCGGTCCGGGTGGCCTCGGCGCCGATGTTCGACGGTTCCGGGCTGACCAGGGCGGCCCTGCGCGGCGGCGAGTACCGGGGGGTGCACGCGCTCGGCGACCTGGCCGCCGAGCTGATCACCGCGCTGCGCGCCCCCGGCCCCGTGTTCTGCTACGGCTACCACGCGAACCTGGACGCGCTCGGCCACGTGTACGGGCCGGGCTCACTGGCCTGGCGGCTGGAGCTGGCCGTCGTGGACCGGGTGGCCGCGCTGGTCGCCGAGGCGCTGCCGCCGGACGGCCTGCTCGTGGTCACCGCCGACCACGGCATGGTGTGCGTGGCGGCCGACGAGAAGTTCGACGCGGACACCGACCCCGTGCTGCGGGAAGGGGTGCGGCTGCTCGGTGGCGACCCGCGCTCCCGGCACGTCTACACGCAGCCCGGGGCGACGGACGACGTGCTCGCGGCGTGGACCGAGCGGCTCGGCGAGCACGCCTGGGTCGTGCCGGGGGCGCGGGCGGTGGCGGACGGCTGGTTCGGGCCGATCGAGTCGGCGGAGGTGCGCGCCAGGGTCGGCGACGTGGTGGTCGCGCTGCGCGGCTCGGCGGCGGTGATCCGCTCGAGGGCGGAGAAGTTCCTCTCCGCGCTCCCCGGCCAGCACGGCTCGCTCACCGCCGCCGAGCAGGACATCCCGCTGTTGCTGCTGCGCGGCTGAGCTACCGGGCCGGCACGGTCGCCACCGGGTAGGCGTTGTCCGGCAGCCAGTCACCCCGCCCGGACGGCAGCAGGTCCAACACGTTCCACACCGGCGAGAGCAGGTCCATGCCGCGCCCGCTGCCGTCGCCGAAGTCGGCGCACTCGGTGAGCACGTGCCGGACCTGGCCGTCGGCCCTGCTGAACACGCTGAACGCCGGGAACAGGCCGCCCCGTGACCCCTCGATGCCCAGGTCGGCCAGGAACGCCGGCTGGTCGTACGCGCTGACCAGCCGCAGGCCGTCCCAACCCCGGCGCCGCCCGTAGGCACACAGCTTGTCCAGCGGCGCCTTGGCGATCACCGCGAGCCCGGCCCGCCGGCCCAGGTGCCGCGCCACGCCGCGCAGCCCGTCGACCCACATCGCGCACATCGCGCACGGCTGGTCGTCCTCGGGGTGGAACATCAGGTGGTAGACGATCAGCTCGTCGTGCTCGCCGAACAGCTCGGCCAGCCGCACGGGCGTCGCCGGCCCGTCGTCGGACAGCTCGAGCGGCCCCTCGGCCAGCGTGTACTCGGGCAGCACAGGGCCGGGCGGCAGGGTGCGGCGCTGGGCGGCGACCGCCTCGACCTGGTCGCGCAGCGCGATCTCGGCCTCGGCCAGCGCCTTGCGGGCCGACAGGTACTGCTCACTCGCGCCGGGCGCGGCCAGCGGTGGCCGGTCGCCCTCGACGTGCAGCGTGATGCTCTTCAGCTCGTTCCACCACTCGGTGCTCTCGGTACCCACCGGGTCCGCCTCCGTGTTCGTCACGTCTGTCATGTCCCGGTCACCGCGGCGCGGAGCCGGTCGAGCATGATCGTCCAGCCGCCGGAGTGGTCCCCGACGGCCTCCACCGGCAGGCCGCGGTGCACGAGCAGCACCCGGGTGCCGGTACCCAGCGGCGAGAGCGTGACCTCGACGGTGGAGGTGCCCGGTGGCACGTGCACGTCGGGGCTGCTGAACCCCCAGCTGAACACCACGCGCTTCGGCGGGTCGACCTCGAGGAACTCGCCCTGCATGTAGTACGGCCCCTGGCCGGGCGCGCCCTCGTGCACCTGATGGCAGACACCGCCGGGACGGGCGTCGAGGGTCGCCTCGACGGCGAGCCACCTGGTCAGCTTCGCCGGGTCGACGAAGAACTCGAAGACGGTCTCCGGGGCCGCCTCGATGTCGATCTCCCGGATGATCGGGTCAGCTGTCCCGGTCGGCATCTCTTCTCCTCTGCTCGGCTTCGGCCTCGGCCTTCAGTACCTGGAGCCGGTCGTCCCAGAACTCCTCGAAGAACGCCCTGACCTCGGCGAACCCCTCGATCCGGGTGCGGTAGAGCCGGCGGGTGCCCTCGCGGCGCTCGTGCAACAGGCCGGCGTCCCTGAGCACCCGCAGGTGCTGCGACACGGTCGGCCGGGACACGTCAGGGAAGTGCGCGGCGATGGTGCCCGCCGACGTCTCCCGGCCGCGGACCAGGCGCAGGATCTCCCGGCGGCGGGGCTCGACGACGGCTTCCAGTACGGCTTGCACGCGGCCTAATGTAGGCGCTCACCTACGTAGGCGTCAACCTACATACTGGACGAGCGCCCCGACCAGCACCTCGAGCATCGCGGCGCCCTCCTGGGCGCTCGCCCCGGCCGGGTCACCGAGCACGCCGTTCTCGCTCACCGCGCGCACTCCGGCGGCCCGCATCGCCGGCAGCAGGCTCGCCAGCGGCTCGGTGTTGCCCGGCGCCGCGAGCTCCAGCCGGACCGTCTCCGGCGCCAGCGCGAGCAGCAGCGACGTCTCGGTGCGCCCCGCGTGGCCGTCCTGGACGAAGCCGGCCGAGGCGGGCAGCCCGCAGCCGTACCAACCCACCCGGCGGCCCTCCGTACGCAGCAGCTCGACCGCCTCACGCAGCACGCCGACGTTGCCGCCGTGCCCGTTGACGAACACCAGCCGGTGGGCCCACCGCCCCGCCGAGCGGCCCAGCTCCACGAGCACCAGCCGCAGCGCCTCCTGGCCGATCGACACCGTGCCGGGAAACGCCTCGTGCTCGCCGGCCGCCCCGAAGCTGACCGCCGGCGCCACCACCGTGTCGGGGCCCAGCCGCGCCGCCGCGCCACGGGCCACCGCCTCGGCGACCCGGGTGTCGGTGTCCAGCGGCAGGTGCGGGCCGTGCTGCTCGGTGGACCCGACCGGCACCAGCAGCGTCGCCCTCGGCGGCCCGTCCAGCTCGGTCCAGGTGTGGCTGCCCAGGCTCGCCGTTGCGTGGTCGCCCAGGTTCATCGCGCCTCCCCTACCGCCCGGCCGGCCCGGTCCCCCTCGATGATCGCCGCATCCAGCCGGCGCGGCGCGAGGCAGTCCCCCACCCGGTACACCGCCCGGCCGGCGCGGCCCAGCTCGGCGCCCATGCCGCGCCACAGCTCGTCGGCGGGCTCGGCGGCCACGACACACACCACCTCGGCACATTCCCGCCGCTCCCTGGCTCCCGTCGGATGGTGCAGCACGTCCACCGCCAGCCGCTCGCCGCCGGGGCCCGCCGAGCTGTCCGCGCCCGGGCCGGTCCGGGTCACACCCAGCACCACGCGGTCGGTGGACTGCCGGATGCCCAGCTCGTGCGCGCGGCGCCGGAACCGCTCCCGGTCCAGGGTGAGCCCGAGGTCCTGCACCACGACCATGGCCGGGGTGAGCAGCTCGACCGCGCAACCACGGGCGGCGAGCAGCACCGCGACCGAGGCGGCCGGCTGATGGCCCAGCTCGTCGTACACCAGTACAGGGCCGGCCGGCTCGACCTCCCCGGACAGCACCTGGCGCACGTCGTACACGCCCGGCACCGCCCACTCCGGTGGCGCCGGCCGGGACCCGGTGGCCAGCACGAGCTCGTCCGGTTCGAAGTGCCGGACGAACGCGGCGTCCACGGCCACGCCGGTCCGCACCACCACGCCGAGCTCGGAGCACTCGGCCAGCAGCTCGTCGACGACCTGCCCGAACTCAGCCCGCCCCGGCGCGCGGGCCGCGAGGCGCACCTGCCCGCCGGCGACCTCGGCACGCTCGCAGAGGGTTACCCGGTGCCCCCGGGCGGCGGCGGTCGCGGCGGCCCGCAGCCCGGCCGGCCCGCCGCCCACCACGAGCACCCGCGACCCGCCGGACCGTCCGCCCAGGGTGAGGTTGACCGGTACACGGCCGGTCGGCGGCTCGCGACCCGGGGCACTCTGCACAGCCGACCCGGGCGCGACCGACCGCTCGCGGCCGGCCGACGGGTTGCGCACGCAGCCGAGCCACCGGTTGCGGCCGACACGACCGACGCACTCCTGGTTGCACCCGAGACAGGTCCGGACGGGCTCGCCGCGCACGGCCCGGCCGGCGAACTCCGGGTCCGCGACCTGCCCGCGCACCACCCCGACCAGGTCACATGCTCCCCCGTCCAACGCCTCCCGGACCTGCTCAGGCGTGGTGAACCGGCCGACGCCCAGCACCGGGGGCGCGGCCGCGCCGAGGCCGGCCCGCAGCGCGGCGCGGATCGCCATGGGCAGGGCCAGCGCATAGCCGGCCGGCACACCCATCGGCGGGGTGATCCGGTACTGCGTCGAGCCGGCGACCCCGATGGCGGTGTTCACGTAGTCCAGCTGCCCGGTGCCGGCGACCGCCATGGCGACCTCGACGACCTCGGCGCCGGCGGGCAGTTCGAGGTCGCCGGGCGGGCCGGCACCCCCGGGCAGGCCGCCAGGTCGTACGCCGGGCAGGTCGTCGCAGCCCAGGCGGACGCCGAGCACTCGGTCCGGGCCGATCGCGGCGCGCACGGCGGCGACGAGCTCGATCAGGAACCGGCGGCGGCCGGCCGGCGAGCCCCCGTAACTGTCGGTCCGGCGGTTGGTGGCCGGGTCGAGGAACTGGCGGACGAGCGAGGACTGCGAGCCCTGCAGCTCGACGCCGTCGAACCCGCCGGCCACGCAACGCGCCGCGACCTCGGCATACCCGCTGATCAGCTCCGTGATCTGTGCGGTGGTCAGCGCGACGGGCACCTCGCGGAACAGCCGGTCCGGCACCGCCGAGGGCGCCCACACCGGCCGCCGCGTGTACCCGCCGAACGACTGCCCGCCGTTGTGGTTGAGCTGCGCGAGCACCGGCACACCGTGGGCGTGCACGGCGTCGGTCAGCCGGCGGTAACCGGGCAGCACGGCCGGGTCGAACCCTCGGATCAGCTTCTCGTAGGGCCGGTCGCCCGGGTGCACGGTGTGCTCCTCGGTGATCACCAACCCGGCGCCGCCGGCCGCGCGGGCGGCGTAGTACGCGGCGTGCCGCTCGGTCGGCAACCCGTCGACGGCGAAGTTCGTCAGGTGCGCGGCGAACACGACCCGGTTCCGCACGGTCACCGACCCGACCGCCAAGCGGCTCTCGAGCCGCGGCCCGCCACCCGCAATCCGTGCCACGTCCGTCCTCCTCCGTCCCGGGGTCGTCCAGCAGACCCGCGAGTGGCGAGTCGGGCTATGGCCCAACTCGCCACTCACGGGTTCTGAGCTGTACAGATAGCTCTGCGGGCCTCCAGGACGGCTTCGTGGACGGTGCGCGGGGCGACGCAGTCGCCTGCCCTGGCCAGTTCGGGGCGGGCCTGCCAGAGGGTGTCGTCGGGTAGGCGGTGCGCGCAGTCGAGCACGACGGTGCACGGCAAGGTGCGGCGCGCGCCGGTGTGCACGTCGACGAGCTCGGCGTGGCCGTCCCGCACCGCGCGCAGCGTGGCGTACCGCTCGCGGGCCACCCCGGCGCGCTGCAGCCTGGCGTTGGCCTCGGCGAGGTCGCCGGTGCGGTCGAGCTGCGTGCCGGCCACCGGGTCGGGCGTGACCAGCACGCAGCGCAGACCGGCGGCCGCCACCTGCTCCGCCACGCCGACCCCCGTCCAGTCGCCGACCGGGTCGTGCACCACCACGTCCGCCCCCACCGGCAGCACCGCCCGGACCGGACCAGCCAGCACGGCGGACTCGAACTCGGCGGCAGAGCGGACCAGTACACCGGGCCCTACCTCGAACGACGGCGGCGACGGCCGCGACCCGGCACACAGCACCACCTCGACGCCGTCGCCGATCGCCGCATCCAGCTCAGCGCCCCCGATCGCCACGCCGGTGCGCACCACCACCCCGAGCCGGCGCAGCTCACGCTCCCACCAGCCCACGAGCAGGCCGAACCGAGCGCGACCGGGCAGCGCCGCCGCAAGTCGCAATGCCCCACCGAGCAGCGCGGCGCGTTCCACCAGGTGCACCCGGTACCCCCGCAGGGCCGCCACCCGGGCGGCCTCCAGCCCCGCCGGCCCGCCACCCACCACCAGCACACCCGGCCCGGCGCCGCTCCGCTCACCAGCCGGCACCGCGGTGCCCACACCCGGCTCGACACCCTCGTACCCCGTACCCGGCTCGGCGTCGTCCGAGATGATCAGGTTGCGGGGATCGCGTACCCAGCTGTGCTGGTTGGTGAGGGTGCACGGGCGGATGCGCTCGGGTCGGCCGGCGCGCAGCCACGCCACGAGATCGGGGTCGGCCAGCTGCGCCCGGGTCATCTCGACGAGGTCGGCGGTGCCGTCGGCGAGCGCGGCGTCGGCCATGTCGACGTCGACCACGCTGCCCTGCAGCACGACGGCCGGCACCGACCCCGTACCGGGCGCGTGCAGACCGGCACGGAGGGCGGCGGTCAGCTCGCGGTTGAACCCCGGCGCGGTGTGCCCGTCCGGGCGGGTGGCCGCCACGGTGAGGCCGCTGCCACGTACCGGGACGACGTAGTCGAGCAGAGGGGCGAGCGTGGGCAGCAGTACCGAGGTGTCGGCGCGGCCGATGCCACCCCACGGGGCGAGCTCGTCGGCGCACAGTCGCAGGCCGAGCACCGGACCCTCACCGAGCGCGCCCCGCACGGCGGTCAGCACCTCGCGCAGCAGCCGCGCCCGGTCGGCGCCGTAAGGGTCGGTCCGCCGATTGGTCAGCCCGGACAGGAACTGCCGCAGTACGGAGTGCTGCCCCGCGTTGACCTCGACCCCGGCGCAGCCCGCCGACACCGCCAGCCCGGCGGCCGCCGCGAACCCGTCGACCAGCTCGTCGATCTCCGGCTGCTCGAGGGCACCGGGCACCTCGCGGCTGACCACATCCGCCACGCGGGACGGCCCCCAGAGCGCCCGCTGGTGGTACGCCGAGGAGCCCTGCCCGCCGGCGTGCCCCAGCCCGGCCAGCACGAGCGCACCGGACGGCCTGCACGCGGCGACGACCTCCGCCCAGCCGGGGCCGCACACCGACGCCAGCGGGGCGCGCTCGTAGGGCCAGTCCGACTCGTGCACCGACGCGACCTCGGTGACGATCACACCGGCACCCCCGGCGGCCCGCCGTGCATAGAACGCCGCGTGCCGCGCGGACAGCGCCCGCCCCGCAGCCAGGTTCGTCTCGATCGGCCCGAACACCACCCTCGACGGGGCGACCCACTCCCCGAGGCGCACGCTGTCGACCAGCACCGCGCCCACCTCAGGGAGTCGCGAGCAGGTCAGGCGCCGGCTACGGGGATCAGCGGGAGGTCGGCGAGGGGGCTCGCGTCGCAGGCGCGGTCGGGGCGACGGGCCGGCGGGGCGAGCGTGATCGGGACGGGCTGGCGCGTGTTCACCCGGGAGTTGCGCGGAGCGGAGCGGGAGTGGTCGACCTCCGACTTCGGCAGCACCAGCGAGTCTCCCCGGGCGGCCAGCGCGTACTCACCGTTGCCGAGCACGCACTCCGGGTCCGGACCGTCGAGCGGCAGCCCGGTGAAGAACTTCGCCGCCATGCAGCCTCCCTGGCACGCGTCGTAGTGCCCGCAGGAGCGGCAGGCGCCGCCGGTCTGGGGCTGGCGCAGCTCGGCGAACAGCTCCGAAGCCCGCCACACCTCCTCGAAGCCGCCGGGCGAGCGCACGTTACCGGCCAGGAAGTTGTCGTGGATCGCGAACGGGCAGGCGTAGACGTCGCCGACCGGGTCGATCAGGCAAACCACCCGCCCGGCACCGCACAGGTTCAGCCCGGGCAGCGCCTGACCGTAGGCGGAGAGGTGGAAGAACGAGTCGCCGGTGAGCACACCGTCCCCGCGCGCGACCAGCCAGTCGTAGAGCTGGCGCTGCTGCGGGGCGGTCGGGTGCAGCTCGTCCCAGACGTCGGCGCCCCGGCCGGACGGGCGCAACCGGGTGATCCGCAGCTGGGCGCCGAACTTGTCCGCGATCGCCTTGAACTCGTCCAGCTGGTCGACGTTCTGCCGGGTCATCACAACACTGATCTTCGGCTGGGCGAAGCCGGCCGATGCCAGGTTCTCCAGCGCGCGCATCGCCGTGTCGTAGGACCCGGGCCCGCGCACGTGGTCGTTCACCGAGGCGGTGGCCCCGTCCAGGGAGATCTGCACGTCGACGTAGTCGGTGCGGGCCAGCTGCGCGGCGCGCGCGGCATCGAGCTTGATGCCGTTCGTGGAGAACTTGACGCCCACGTTGTGGTCGATCGAGTAGTCCAGCAGCTCCCAGAAGTCCGGGCGCACGGTGGGCTCGCCGCCGCCGATGTTGACGTAGAAGACCTGCATCTTCTGCAGCTCGTCCACGACGGCCTTGCACTCAGCGGTGGACAGCTCACGCGGGTCGCGCCGGCCGGAGGAGGACAGGCAGTGCACGCAGGCGAGGTTGCAGGCGTAGGTGAGCTCCCAGGTCAGGCAGATCGGGGAGTTGAGCCCGTACTGGAAGTGCTCGGTCAGCTTCATTGCGCCTGCGCCTCACTGCTCTGGGGTCCGGGATCGCGCTGAGCCGCCCTCGGCTCGATGGTGCCCGCCTCCGCCAGCCCCGCCAGCGCACGCAGGTACGTCGGCCGCTGGGCCGCCACCACCCCGGCCGCGGCGATCGCGGCGTGCACGTCGGGATGGCTTTCGAGGCCGGTGACCACCTCGACCAGCTCGGGGGTCTTCAGGAACGAAAGCTTGCGGGTGCCGAAGTGGTAGACCAGCGCCCCGAACGGCTCGGGCCGCAGCGCCACGCTCGGGCTGCGCCGGTACGGCCTCTCGGGATCGAACGCCGGCCGGTCGGGCTCGGACACCGGTCGGCCGGGGTCGGACCCCGGCTCGGCCGGTTGCTCCACTGACATCGTCACGGCTCGCTGGAGGGCTTAGTAGACCCCGCACATCCCGTCGATCGAGACCTCCTCGACCAGGGTCTCCTCGACGACCGGTTCTTCGGTGACGCTGTCGACGTGCTCACTCGGGGTCATCGGGTTCCTCCATCGCGTGATAGTCGGCCCCCGGCACGTTATTGACCGTTAGCGCGGTTACGCAAGGGTCGACGGGCTCGAGAACGCCGCCACCGGGTGGTTCCGGACCCTGAGGATTCCCCCGATGGGGTCTCAGCCAGCCGCGCGATTTGCTGGTCCGGATGAGGTAACGCACATTCACCCCACCCGCGCCCGAGTATTCACGGTGGAAAGATTGATTTCCTGGGGCACCATGCTCGAGCACGTTGTTGTGGGCGGGGGAGCGTCGCACCATGCCGGACGCGGTGGACAGCTCGGTCGGTAGCGTCGTCCCCAGCCTCGGACAGGGAGCGGAACGGACCCGATGGAAGCAACGAACGGTGCCAGCACCCACTGGCCCGGGGCCGACCGGAGCACCGCCGGTCGGCCGACCAACCCGACCCCGCCTACGCCGGTGACGGTGCGGTGGGATTCGGCGCCTGACGCTGAGACGTTGGCGGCGTGGAATGGTGTGGTGTTGCGCACGGCGGGTACTGATGTGACGCAGCTCTCGGCATGGGCGACGATTCGGGCGTTGGCGGGGTATTCGCCTCGGTATTTG